>NZ_CAKZLP010000032.1 GCF_937127095.1 uncultured Amphritea sp. | reverse complement strand
ATGACCATGCTCTGCGTCACCCACGAGATGGGCTTTGCGAAGACCGTCGCCGACCGGGTTATCTTTATGGATGGCGGACAGATTGTTGAAGAGAACGAGCCCCATGAGTTCTTTAACAATCCGCAGCATGAACGCACCCAGCTGTTCCTGAGTCAGATTTTAGCGCATTAAAAGCAGTCGCTAGATGCGGCTACGCCGCTTGCTAGTGGATAGTAGCTAGAAGAAACATTAAAAAACCGCCTGTTTGGGCGGTTTTTTTTGGCTGCCGTTGAACTAACTGATAACCGTCAGATCGTCTCCCGACCGTGGGGGGCAGCAAAATCCAGTTCAGGTCCCAGTGGTACCACGCGGGTGGGGTTGATCATATCGTGGCTGTAGTAATAGTGCTGTTTGATATGTTCCATATTCACCGTTTCAGCCACCCCTTCAATCTGATAGAGCTCTCGGACATAGCCGCTGATATTCGGGTATTCGCGCAGCTGTTTCAGGTTACATTTAAAGTGACCGTGATACACCGCATCAAACCGGATCAGGGTGGTAAACAGACGCCAGTCCGCTTCGGTCAGCTTGGCCCCCGCAAGATAACGATTCTGAGACAGGATATTTTCAATCCGGTCGAGGCTGGCAAACAGGTCTTTAACATTGTGCTCGTAGGCATCCTGCGCGGTGGCAAAACCCGAACGATACACACCATTGTTCACCGTCTCGTAGATCCAGCTGTTCAGCTCTTCAATTTGGTCACGCAATAGTTCAGGCCAGAGATCGCATTCATTGCCCGTCAGGTCATTAAAGGCTGAATTAAACATGCGGATAATCTCAGACGATTCATTGCTGACGATGGTCTGCTGCTGTTTATCCCACAGCACGGGTACTGTCACCCGGCCGGTATAATCCGCTTGCGCCCGGGTGTAGATCTGGTGCATCAACTCAGAAGCGTACAGGTGATCGCCAGTGGAACCGGTTTCGCTATCAAAGCTCCAGCCCTGCTCCAGCATATGCGGGCTGACAACCGACACCGTGATCAGGTCTTCCAGCCCTTTGAGCTTGCGAAAGATCAGGGTGCGATGTGCCCAGGGACAGGCCAGCGAGACATAGAGATGATAACGGCCAGGCTCCGCCCTGAAACCTCCCTCACCGGTAGGACCAGGACGGCCATCGCTGGTTATCCAGTTACGAAACCCCGCCTGTTCACGGACAAACTCACCTTTGGAGTTTTTCGTTTCATACCATTGATCATGCCATTTGCCTTCGATTAGTAATCCCATCACGGCCTCCTGCTCAATTACATTATGAGCCAATAATAGATTCTATTTACTAGATTAAAAATTACTAAAAAACGGATTTGATGTTCGAATAATTAGAAACATCAGCATCACAACACTGATGTAGCAACTCCGCCAGGCGTTTCAATCCCGGTCCAATCCGATCCTGTCGGGCATAGTAAAGCTGCAGCATCTCACTACGACAACCACCGGCTTGCAGAGGAATCGGCAGTAATAGCCCCTGCTCCAGCAAACGCCCCATCCGGGTCACCGGAATCCAGGCAAACCCCATCGCCCGGCTAATCATCTCTATTGATGTTGAGATATTGCTCACCGTCCAGCGTTCATCCGCTTTCAGCCAGCCAGAATCGATCTTATTTTCCAGCGCAGAATCACGGGTAACCAACTGACGGTAATTCACCAGATCATCGATCTGCAGAGACTGAGTCTCGTTATAGGTTTTAAATAGCGGGTGATCCGGCGAGGCGACCGCAATGAAGTCGACCGTAAACAACGGTTCTGCCATAAAGTGAGACACACCGGAACCGGCAATTGCCAGGTCCACCATACCTTTGTTGAGTGCTTCAGCAGCACCGGAAAGCACAGTCTCATAGAGTTGAATGCGTGTATTTGGGCACTCGTTTGAAAACTGCTCCAACACCGTAGCAATATATTCCGGTGGAAACGTCTGATCTACCGCTATCGAAATCTCGGGCTCCACGCCCGCATTCAGGCTGGCGGCCAATGAGTCGATGTTAGCGGCGGATTCCAACAGATGTTCAGCCCGTTGCAACAATAGCCGCCCGGCATCCGTCAGGTGCGCTTTGCGCCCTTTGACTTCCAGCAATTTAACATCCAGCATCAGCTCCATCTTCTGAATCGCATGATGGATGCTCGACTGACTCTTATGCACAACCTCGGCGGCATGAGCAAAACCACCGTGCTCGACAACCGCTTTCAACATGCGCCACTGCTCAAGTGTTACCTTCACCCTGCTATTCCTTTCTAAAAAATAGAATATATAGCTCTATTTATACCGATTTTCATTCCCAAATAAAGGACTATTATGGGGTCATATCAAATCAGGTACGGCTTAGATTGATGCAGCCGAAGGAGACGCGTTATGACGATTCAAATTATTCAAAGCCAGCCATCGTCTGATGGTGCAGGTGTGAAAATACAGCGGGTTCATGGCTTTCGTGATAACGGCCTCGATCCGTTTTTAATGCTGGACGAAATACTCTCTGATGACCCCAATGATTACGGTTCTGGCTTTCCTGCGCACCCTCACCGGGGCATCGAAACTCTGACCTATATCCGTCATGGTGGGTTTGAACATCAGGATCATATGGGTAATAAAGGCGGTGTACAGAGCGGTGAAGCTCAATGGATGTCCGCTGGACGAGGCATTATTCACTCCGAGATGCCACTGCAAAAAGATGGCTTGATGCACGGTTTCCAGCTGTGGCTCAACCTGCCCGCCAGCCAGAAGATGAAAAACGCTGACTGGAAGGATGTGGGTCGAGAGCAACTACCCTGGCATTCGTTGGACAATGCAGAGCTGAAAGTAATCGGCGGAGAGGTCACTCTGGAGGGCCAATCATTTAGCGGCCCGTTGCAGCAACTACCCGGCAGTGCTGCTGTCGCTGATCTCTGCCTGAAAGACGATGCCGATATCAGCATTGAAAACAGTGCTGGGCGTACACTACTGCTTTATGTCTATGAAGGGGAGCTAAGTCTGAATGGTGAAACAATAGCCACCCGGCAGATGGCGAAAATTACCGAGCCAGGCGCGTTGCAGATCACATCCGCCAAGGGTGCCGGAGCACTGCTGCTGAGTGGCGTACCGCTGCAGGAACCGGTGGCTCACTACGGCCCCTTTGTAATGAACACTCAGGCTGAAATTGATCAGGCGATCCGTGATTATCAGCAGGGCACCCTGACCGATTAACCAGGCAGACACCCAGACTCCCCCTCGTACTCAGAGGGGGACCACCCCTGAATAACTAATCCCCGAAAGATACGCCAGCTCCCGATTCCAGGTAGCCAGATCCCCCATATCAAACTGTTGCAGATGGCTATGACCACAGGCCCGGGCCATCACCTGCATCAGGTGCACCGAGCCGGTGAGAAAGTTAGCCAGTTGCGCCGCCGACCTTTCGACATTCAATCGCTGACGCAGATCCGCTTTCTGAGTGGCGATGCCTGCCGGACAGTTATTGGTATTACAGATACGTGCGGCCACGCAGCCTATCGACTGCATCGCACTGTTTGCCAGCGCGATACCATCGGCACCCAGCGCCAACGCTTTAACAAAGTCACTGGGCACCCGCAGCCCGCCGGTAATAATCAACGTCACCCGTCCGCTGGCACCGTTGGTGTTGAGACAGCGCCTGGCCCGTGCCAATGCCGGGATCGTTGGCACACTGATATGATCACGAAACAGTTGCGGTGCCGCACCGGTACCGCCGCCACGACCATCCAGAATGATGTAATCCGCACCAGCTTTGAGGGCAAACTCGATATCCCGCTCAATATGGTTGGCACTGAGCTTAAAGCCTACCGGAATGCCCCCAGTGACTTCCCGCACCCGATCAGCAAAGCGGCTAAAATCAGCCACACTGTGAATATCGGTAAAGGTCGGCGGCGATACCGCATCCTGTCCCTCCGGAATACCACGCACCTGAGAGATCTTACCGACATTTTTACTGGCGGGCAGATGACCACCAGTACCGGTTTTCGCCCCCTGACCCCCTTTAAAATGGAACGCCTGCACCCGCTCCAGCAGCGCTTCGTGATAACCAAATTTAGCGCTGGCAAGCTCATAGAAGTAACGGGAGTTGGCCTGCTGCTCTTCTGGCAGCATACCGCCTTCGCCAGAGCAGATGCCGGTGCCCGCCATCTCGGCCCCCATCGCCAGAGCGGTTTTTGCTTCTTCCGAGAGCGAGCCAAAGCTCATATCCGAGACAAACAGAGGAATATCCAGTCGCAACGGTTTTTTTGCTTCCGGGCCGATCACCAGAGAGGTTTCCACCAGCGCATCTTCCAACAGCGGCTTACGGGCCATCTGGGCTACCATAATCTGAATATCATCCCAGGCGGGCAGTTGATTCCGAGGCACCCCCATCGCCGTCATCGGGCCGTGCGAGCCAACCCCTTTGATGCCACTGCGAGCCAGTTGGTGAATAAACTCCACCGTGGATTCTTCCGCAGTATTCACTGCCTGCGGCGGAGTCTGATCAGTTGCGGCGGAATCAGTCACGGCAGGCCCTGGCCCTTCATGGCCCACCGCCGCAGCATCAAACTGCTTATGACTGCCATCACAGTAAGGCGCGTTGCCGGTATGTTTACAGGCACACAACCAGGCCTCACCCGAGCTATCGACTCTGAAGGCCTTCGGCGTCAGACCGGTTCCCGCATGGGAGCCATCACAGAAAGGTTGTTTAGAAGATCGCCCACAGACACAGAAATGGTACTCCTGCCCCTCAATCAGTTCGACCTTAGCGGGTTTATTATCCGCGACGACCGGTTTTGCAGACATGACTCACTCCCAAGAACAGAACAATGAGTAAAGCCTAGCAGCCATTTTAAAAAAAGAACCAATCCCGGGTTAAAAAGCGCTTATACCAGGAGCCCTCAGAGGCCGTCGTAAATCAGCTTAATACCGACCATCAGCAGCATAATCAGGATTATCCGGTAGAACAGTTTATCGTCCAGCTTATGATGAATAACCAGCCCCAGTTTGATACCAATCCAGGCCACTGGCGCCAGCACCAGCCCGACTAACAGGTTATCGGTATTGATCTGTCCGAGCACGCCATAGGCGACCAGCTTGACCAGATTGACTATCGCCAGAAACACCACGGCGGTACCCAGAAACTCAGCCCGGGGCAGTTTCATCGGGATCAGATAGAAGTTCATCGGCGGACCGCCCGCATGGGCGATAAAGCTGGTGAATCCTGCCACCGTGCTGGAGATAGCGCCGACGATGGGCGAACCACCCTGACCCAGCTTTGAACCATTCAACAGCCCCCAGAGCGCAAACCCAATCGAGAGGATGCCGAGCAACAGACGTAAAACATCATCATTGAGATAACCAAACAGCAGATAACCGATAAAGATCCCCACCACCGCACCAGGCACCATAATCTTTAACAGATCAACCCGCTTGCTATGCCACCAGGCGCGCACACTGAAATAATCCATCAGAATCAACAGTGGCAACATAATCGCAGCGGCTTGCACCGGGCCAATATAGAGCGACATCAACGGCACGCTGATCACCCCAACACCACCAGCAAAACCGGACTTCGAAATACCGGTCAACAACACCCCAATACCGGCTAGCAACCAGAACGCCCAACTAAGCGATAAGATCAGATCCACGTCATTCCCCCCAGAAAAACAGCATCTTACTCCGATAAATGGGCAGGGAAAACCGGCCACAGTATTTACAGAGTGGAGCTGAGAGGGTAAAACAGTTAGCAACAGTGACCACGTGTGGACCTCCATGATCAGAATAAAACGTGCTTCAGACCGGGGATATGCCCATTTCGGCTGGCTTGAATCCAGGCATGTATTCTCCTTTGGCAGCTATTTCGATCCGGACTGGATGGGGATCTCTGAGCTGCGGGTCGCCAATGAAGACCTGTTGCACGCTGGGGCAGCGATAGATCCGAGCACCCATGTTGATATGGAGGTTATCTCGGTCATTCTCGACGGTAAAAACCTGCATACTGACTCACTCGGAAGCCGCAAATTACTGGAAGGCCGCAGTTTACAGTTACTTAGCACCGGGACCGGCACCGAGTTCACCGAGCAAAATGCTTCACTGGAAAACAACCTGAAGATGCTGCAGTTCTGGATAGTGCCAGAAAAAACCGGCAGCACACCCCGTTATCAGTTCCGCAAACTGCTCAGTCGTGAAGGGGTGCAACTGATTATCTCCCCGGATGGCCGGGATGAATCTCTGCAGATCGGCCAGAACGCTGAGATGTATCAGTTCCGTCTGCAACACACCAGTTATGGTCTGCCCGCATCGGAATATGGCTTTCTCTACCTGTTCCGGGGAGAACTGGAGGTGAATGGATCTATTCTGGAAGCAGGCGATGCAATGCTGTTTGAAAACGAGCCACTGATATCAATGCGGGGACTCAGCAGAGCTGAAGGGTTTTATTTCACCCTGCCCTGACCCACCTCTCTCCACCTCAAGACTGCTCATAGGAGCAGACCTGGCACCTCCGTTCTTCCTATTCCGGCTTTTAAAACAAAATCACTTATAACAAAAAATTCCAAACAGAATGAGCCTTATAGCCCCATAAACAGGGGATCTCATAAAACCTTCACTAAATTTATGTTGCAATGCACAAATAATTCGCTATATTGAAATAGCACTTTGCTTTTTGAGCCACTAATTTGGCTTACTTCGACCCGGCGCCCGCCGGGTCTTTTTTTTCTGCACTGCACCAAAAGTGAACACGTCCTACTCATAACCGTTGTTTATACTGAACGCTTCAGCCAGATATTGCAGAGAATTAACGGTTTTATCCGGGTAAATATCCCAAAAATCAAACACAGCAGCTGGATCGCGCTGAATCCACGCAGCATTCAGTCCCGCATGTTTTGCCCCCATCACATCCCAGCTATTACTGGATATAAGCCAGGTATTTCCCGACTGACTACCCGAGCGTTTCAACAGGTGCAGGTAGACCGCCGGATCAGGCTTATAACGTTGAATCTCATCGACACTGATCACATCATCCAACAACTCAAGCACACCGGCATTGTTCAACAGGGCTTTCACTTTGTCAGCCGGACCATTTGAGAATGCGACACAATAGTGCCCCTGAGCACGCAGAGACTCGATACCGGGAATAACATCAGCATACGCCTCCAGTTGTTGATACTGCCCCATCAGAAACGTCTGTTGCTCATCCGACAAAGAAAGGCCGGTTACCTCAAGCGCATATTCCAACGCCTGAAGAGTACAGACATTAAAAGGCTCGTAACGCCCCATGAGACCCCGCCGAAAGGCGTACTCAACCTGTTTTTCCCGCCATAGTTTTGATAACACCCCCGCTTTCTCACCCACCATCATCTGCAGGTGCTGACTCATCTCAAGGGGGTCAACCAAAGTGCCATAAACATCGAAAGCAAAGGTCTGACTGCGCATAACCGTTCTCCAAAGGGTGAGCTGATCAAAATAGCGATAGTGGCAGATCCGTATACTCAACAGAGAAACGCTCTGCTCAGCACCCGAAAGCTTTAATAATATGGCGGCTTATCGCTGGAAACTCAATCGCAAAAGGGATTCAAGCAGGAGAACAAACAGGGATTACAGTCAGGTTTGCAAGGTGAGGGCGTTGTTCGGCGGGCCGGTACGGCCCGCCTGATAGAAAACCTCAACGTTTTGTTAAAAGGAGATATTAACAATTCATAGCAAAAGTGAGCCCCGCGCTAGCGGGGCTACATGTGGCATGCGAAGTACTTTCTTCTATCTTTATTCAACCCCAACTGATTGGGGCTATATCAGCTCTGTCTTTGCAGAGTAATTTCATACTAGTACAGAAAAACCGAAGCGATCTTGAAAGTTTTTTATGAAAACACCGGCTTATTTGCGGATTTTTCGTTTTATCCCATCAGAGGGCAGCGCTTCCCGGGGATTATCCGGCCACTGATGTTTGGGGTAGCGCCCTTTCATATCTTTCTGCACATCGCGGTAGCTGTTGGCCCAGAAGCTTGCCAGATCCTGCGTCACCGCCAACGGCCTGCGGGCCGGAGACAGCAGATGTATTTTCACCGCTACCCCATAGCCGATCACCGGGGTCTCGGTTGAGCCAAACATCTCCTGCAGCTTCACCGCCAGCACCGGTGGGCTGTCACTGTAATCGATGGCGGCACTGTGACCTGAGGGCAGCGCTAAACGGGTCGGGGCCAGTTTATCCAGCTCGTTAGGCAGGGGCCACGCCAGCATCCCCTGTAAAATACTGGCCAGATCAAGCCGGGAAAAATGATTGATATGACTCACCGGATCTAGCCAGGGCGCTAACCACTGCTCCAGAGTGTCCAGCAATGCCTGATCCGACAGATCGGGCCAGGGGCCGCCCTCAGGCTGGACACTGTGGAGAAAATTAACCCGCTGCCTCCAGAGGGCAATCGCGTCATTCCAGGGCAACAGCTGCAGCCCCTGCTTACGAATCAGATCGATCAGAATCTGGTTTTTCTCGGGCAGCGGAATCTCTTTCAGCTCTTCCCGGCTCACCACTAAGACACCGATGCGACGCTGTAACTCACAGCACATTCGCCCCTGCTGACGATCCCACTCAACCACTTTCTGCTGCTGCACCAAGCCCGCCAGCGCAGTATCGAACAACGCTTCCGACAGTGGCGCCGCCAGAAACACACGGTCTGCACTCTGCCCCTGCATACCGCCGCAATTGGCCACCGCCAGCCAGCGATGCTTCACCAGCGGATCAGCATCAGCCAGCCTGACCGCCCGCCCACCACTCAACTGATAATCGGCCCCCTCTTTACGCCGCGCGGCGATACGATCCGGATATGCCTGAGCGATCAGTAGTGCGGCATAGTGCGCATCCGGTAAACGGGAAGCTGTTTGACTCAGCGTTTTAAGGTGCTGAGTGCAGAGTCGGTAAAACTGCTGACTCAGCTGCCGGATGCGTTGCAGCACCCCTTTCTGATTGGCAGCACAAACGACATCGCCCTTCAGCCAGCTAAGACGCCGGTCAAAATCCGCATCGCCGTTAAGCGGGTCACGCTCACTCAACAACGCGGCGATATCACAGGCCAGCTTCGCGCAGCCCGCTTCCCAGCCCACCAGCAACAGGTGCGCCAGTCGAGGATGTAGCGGCAGCCGGGCCATTAGTTCACCGGCACTGGTCAGTTGCAAGCCATTCTCTGTCATCTTCAGCGCACCCAGACGGAGCAGAAGATCGCGCCCCTGCCCTAGCGCAGCTTCGGGAGGCAGATTAAGCCAGCGAAGCTCGGCAGGGTCTTCAACGCCCCAGCGTGCCATCTGCAGCGCCAGCGCACTGAGATCCGTAGACATTATCTCCGGCGTTGCATGGGGCGCTAACTGCGCCTGCTGACTCTCCGACCAGAGCCGGTAACAACAGCCGGGCTCCATCCTCCCCGCCCGACCGGCCCGCTGAATGCTGGCGGCCCGTGACACCCGGCAGGTATGTAAACGGGTCATGCCACTGGTGGGGTCAAGCCGGGCTTCACGGCTGAGACCGGCATCGATGACTACGCGGATCCCCTCAATGGTTAAACTGGTTTCAGCGATATTGGTGGCCAGCACGATTTTACGCTGCCCTGCGGGTGACGGCGCTATCGCCTGCTGCTGAGCCTGTATCGTCAGATCACCGTAGAGGGGTGCCAGGATGACGTTGTCAGGCAGTTGACCTGGCAGTGCACGCATCACGTTACGGATCTCTTTCTGTCCTGGCAGAAACACCAGCAGACTCCCGCTTTCATCCTCCAGCGCCTGCAATACCGCCCGGGCTACCTGCTGTTCCAGGCGCTGATCCCGCCCCGGCGCCCCCAGATAGCGGATATCCACCGGATGCATTCGCCCCTGACTGCTGATCAATGGTGCATCAGGCAGAAGCTGTTCAATCACCCGTTTATCGAGGGTGGCAGACATCAACAGCAGCTTAAGCGGCTGGTCTTCACGAAACAGCTCCCGGCCTTGTAGTGTCAGCGCCAGACCAAAATCCGCATCGAGACTGCGCTCATGAAACTCATCAAAGATCACCAGTCCATAACCCTCAAGACTGGGGTCATCCTGCAACATGCGGGTCAGAATACCCTCGGTTACCACCTCAATGCGGGTATCAGGCCCTACTTTAGAGTCCATCCGCACCCGATAACCCACCGTCATCCCCACGCTTTCACCCAGCTGTTCCGCCATCCGCCCGGCAGCCATGCGCGCCGCCAGTCGACGGGGTTCGAGCAGCAGAATTTTTTGTCCGGCAAACTGTGGATGTTGCAGTAACTCCAGCGGCACCAGCGTGGTTTTACCTGCACCCGGTGGGGCTTCGAGCACCACGTCGTCATTCTCACTCAGAGCTGAGTTAAGCTGATCCAGAACATCGGCGACGGGAAGAGTACTCATAGAAAAAGGGGGTCCGGTAGAGAAAAAACAGAGTGCGTATTCTAACAGGCAGATGACGAATTACAGGCAAAAAAAACGCCATAACAGGTATGGCGTGTTCACTCAGAACAAATATTAAGCGCTAACAGTGACCGGATCGCTATTAGCAGGAGCAGTATCAGCGGGGACCGTATCAGCACCGCTGTTTTGGACGTTTTTCGGGGCATTGTTCGCGGAATTGTTCGGGGCATTGCTCAGATCGCTATCTGAACTGCGCGCCCCCCGGGACTCATAATCACCATGGTTGTCACGCTCATGCCGGTTTTCATGTCTGTTTTCATGTCTGTTTTCATGACCATGATGTCTGCCGGAAATCAGTTCACCCAGACGTCCCATATTATCCTTAATAGCCGCTTGTTCAGTTTCGCTGGCAGCGTTGAAACGCACATCATGCTGCACCAGATTAACAAACAGACTCAGGGTAAAATCAGTCGCACTGCTGGCCCACTGCTCACTGCGACTCACCTGGTTCTGCAGCTGCTCTCTGAAAGGCTCAATGGCACGTAGATGTTCATTTGCGCGGCCCTCACCCATCGACTGTACTTCGCGGTATTTTTCAATTGCCCGATACTCTATCGACTGCTGCATTGAGATATCCATCTCCGCCAGCTGTGTTGAGTCCAGCGTCAGATCACTGGCCTGTTGCATCGCCGTTTGCAGATCACCATCAAAGAAGCTATTTGCCAGCGAAGAGATATCCTGGACCAGGGAGGCGATAGCATCGAGCTCCTCAACATCCAGATCACCTTGCACACTGAAACCAAACTCACTGCTTTGATTCTTTTCGATACTGTAACGCTGCTGCTCACGACCATGACCGGTGCGCTGTGCGTAGTCGGATTGATAGCGGGTTTCGCTGTTAAAGCTGATCTCCACCTGATCACCATCCTTCGTTTTCAGGCTGATGGTAAAGCTATCATCCCGGCTAAAGCGTTCAGACATAGAATAGGAGGAACGTGTCGCTGTCGTCGGAACGGAACCCGGAACAGAACTCGAAAGGGAACTACCTGCGTCCCTGGTACTGGCTACCGATGCCTTCTGAACTGCAGAATGTTGTGATCCCGACGTAAGGTTCACCCCGGAGGAAGAAAATTGAGGATGCGAGCTCAGAGAATTAAACATAACGGACACCGGTTTTATTATTCAGTTAACCCGTTATCGCCCGCCAGCCTAAGATCTGAAATGAAAAATAATCATAATACAGTTGTTTTAACATGAGCCAGGCGATAGCTTAGGCCGTTATTACAACAGTTCTACCTCATCCGCCCAGGCGCGCTCCGACTCTTCCATATAGGCCTGTTCCAGCAACTCTCCTGCCCAGTCCTGCTGTTTTGCCAGATGCTCTAACAGCACCACCGAGATCACCTTAACCGGCACCACGCTACTCCACATCGAGGTCGCCAGAAAGCGCCAGTATGTCGGATCAATCTTTTTCGGCCGGTCCAGCTGACCACTGCAGGTTTCACAGATCATAATGCAATGATCGTAGTCAGGCTCTGCAGCAATGGGCGACACTTCATACACCCCTAACTTAACCCCATGAGCTTCACAAAGCTCACATTTAGCACCGCAGCGACGCACCAAATCCTTGCCAAACTGCGACAAACCATGGTGTCTTTCCTGATGTTTCGCATGGCTCTTTGACATCGGAGTATTCCTTATAAATCAGATAAATATGACTCTGTATAACAATAGGCTCAAAGCAGAAAAAAGTTAAGCAAAAGGCATTAAGAAGAGCAACACAATATCGTCGTGAAAACCGGAAGAAATACGCTGAATGGATAGCCGATTAAAAAAAACACACAGCATTTGGCACACAAGGAGGCAAACAAGGCACGGTAGGATATACCTCACTTAAAACATTCACACTAAAGTCTTAGCCGCTTAGATAAAAGAGAAACACCGCCCTCGTGCCCGCAGATCTATCTCCCTGTCACTATTCAGAGGAGAGCCTCCGGCCCGGGTTATGTCTTATCGTTATCAGCAACTGATTTCCTGGCTCTCCGCCCGATCGGAGAGTTAACCAGTAAACGCGCGCGCCTGTCAGCAGACACTATTTATAGCAGATATTCTGCAATGGTTTTCTCACAGGCGCAACGGCAGTGACCCTGACTGCACACGCATCCACCTCAACAAGGTGGATATATTGAACAACAATAACGCTAACTCTCGTGCCCGGCACGTTGCTTTTCGGAGATACTTACGCATGCAAGAATTTGTCGATTTTACTAACGGCATTATCTGGAGCCCAGCACTGATCTATCTGTGTCTTGGTGCAGGTCTTTTCTACTCTATCCTGACACGCTTTGTGCAGGTTCGAATGTTCCGCGAAATGTGGGTGCTACTGTTCTCCGGCAAAGCTTCTGAAAAAGGCATCTCGTCTTTCCAGGCACTGGCCGTTTCTCTATCAGGCCGTGTCGGTACCGGTAACATTGCCGGTGTCGCTGCAGCCATCGGTTTTGGTGGCCCGGGTGCTGTATTCTGGATGTGGGTTGTAGCATTTCTTGGCGCCGCAACTGCATATACTGAATCAACCCTGGCGCAGATCTACAAAGAGGAACATGAAGGCCAGTACCGTGGTGGCCCGGCTTTCTATTTCGAGAAAGCAATGGGACAGAAATGGTTTGCCTGGATCTTTGCAATCGCGACTATTCTGGCCTGTGGTGTTTTTCTTCCAGGCGTTCAGTCCAACAGTATCGGCAACGCCGTTGAAGCGACTTTCGGTTCCGGTGACATGATCGAAACCGCAATGGGCACCCTGAGTTTCGCAAAAATTCTGACCGGTACTATTGTTGTACTGATTCTGGGCTTTATCATCTTTGGCGGTGTTAAGCGTATTGCCAGCTTTACTCAGATTGTTGTGCCATTCATGGCGCTGGCTTATATCATTATCGCCGGCGTAATCGTCTTGCTGAACATCGACCTGCTGCCAGGCGTTATCGGTATGATTTTTCAGGATGCCTTCACTCCAATGGCCGGCATGGGTGCCGCGATCGGCTGGGGTGTTAAGCGTGGTGTTTATTCCAACGAAGCGGGCCAGGGTACAGGCCCTCACGCGGCGGCTGCCGCTGCGGTTGAACACCCTGCTCAACAGGGACTGGTGCAAGCGTTCTCGGTTTACATCGATACTCTGTTTGTCTGTTCAGCGACTGCTTTCATGATCCTGATTACCGGGGCATACAACGTACACGGTGCAGGTGATGCCTTCCTGGTGCAAAATCTGGGCGCTGATATCGCAGCTAACGGCCCACTGTTCACACAGAAAGCTATCGAAAGCGTTCTGCCAGGCTTAGGCAACCCATTTATTGCCTTTGCTCTGTTCTTCTTCTCATTTACCACTATTCTGGCGTATTACTATATCGCTGAAACCAACATCGCTTACATCCAGCGTACCATCAAAATACCGGGCATGATCGGCGCGTTGAAACTGGTACTGATGGCAGCAACGTTCTACGGTGCAGTAAAAACAGCGAACCTCGCATGGGGTCTGGGCGACATCGGCGTGGGCCTGATGGCATGGCTGAACATTGCAGGCATTCTGATCATCTTCTTTATGTCCAAGCCTGCCCTTAAGGCGCTTAAAGACTATGAAGCACAACATAAGGCCGGCGTTGAAAACTATACGTTTAACCCTCTGAAACTCGGTATCAAAAATGCGACTTTCTGGGAAAAGCGCCTCGCTAAGCAAACGGCTGCTGCGAAGAAAGCGTCTGAAAAAGAGACCGAACAGGTTTAACAACATCCCTCTTTGTTAACCAAACAACACTCAAGCCCGCGCTGGAAACAGCGCGGGCTTTTTTACGGCCCGGATTCGCCATACTATTCGCCATACTGCAACCGGCGATAAAAACCCTGTTGCAGGAGAACAGACCTCCTACCTATAATCGAGTGCGTAGCATCTTGTATCTCAACCAACACGAGGCAGCCTCTCTCCGTGATAACTCCGCCAGCCCGCCAACACGCGATCATCCGAACCCTGCTGCTGGTGCTACTGTTACCCTTTGGCAGCCATGTCAGCGCGGCCTGTCAGAAAACCTTTTCGGTCGGCTGGCTGGACTGGAAGCCTTACCAGGTGTGGGACAACGACAGAGTCAAGGGTATGGATATAGAGCTTCTGGACGCGGTGATGCACCAAGCAGGCTGCAACTATGTGCTTAAAAATGTCCCCTGGGAGCGCTCCATGAGATACATAAAAACCGGAGATCTCGACCTGGCACTTGGCACCTCAAAGACGCTTGAGCGATCAGAATGGGCCTATTTCTCTGAAGCATACCGCCGGGAGATTATGGCTATTTTTGTGCGCAGCAACGAATATACAAAATGGAACGCAGCCCAGGAGTTCGAACAACTGGCCGATTTAAAACCACGCGTGATGGTGTTGCGCGGAGCGTACTACGGTAGCACCTGGAGTCAGATAAAGGACCGCTTCTTCGTGCACCAACTGAATCGCTATGAACAGTTAATTCAAATGCTAAGTGCTCAGCGCACCGATGTAGTATTAACCGACCTTTATAACGGTAGAGTCTTAGCCAAAGAGTTGGGGCTGGAGAACGAAATCACGACCCTTGACTGGAATGCCAGCGATGATGATATCTATATGATGTTCAGTAAAAAAACCGTGAATCTGTCGGATATCGATATTATTAACCGCGCCATACTGGAGCTTCGCCAATCAGGTGATTTAGACGCAATAATCCAGCGATACCAATAAATCAGCCGCCGATCATACTCGCTTAACAAGCAAAGCAAACCTCTCGACACCTCTGTTCAGAGCACTCCAGCGACAAAACAAGAGCATCTGGCACACAAAGACATACTTTAAAAAAACTCTATGTTAATCTTTGGCATTACAGCTTTAAGATAAATACATCCTTCCATGCCAGACAACGCTAATACCGGGACCTAATGTCTGTAACCACAGCAACAACCAAACTCCTGGAACCAGTCCTGCAGCTGGCCCAACACTACCGGCTGGATCAGGATCAGATTCTCAGTAGCGCCTCGCTGTCACAGGCCGAGCTATCTAAACCGGGTGCGCGTTTTCCAACATCAGGCTACGGCCAGATTTTACAGATGCTGGCAGAAGCCACCGAAAACCCGCGTATTGCCCTGAGTCTGGGTGAGGCGACCCAACCCCGAATGCTGGGCTCCATTGGCTTTCTGATGGCCACCGCTGACACACTGGGGAAAGCCTATCAGGCACTGATTGACTATCTGCCTCTGTTGCTTGAAGGCGCTATCATTCAGATGGAACAAACCGTTGATGGCACGCGCTTCAGCCTTGAACTGAACGACCCCGAGCTCCAGCCTGTCGAATACCTGATGGCCTGTCTGATTAACTGGCCCCGCTGGTTAACCGGCCATCAGATTCCGGTTCGGAATGTCCAGCTTGAGTTCCCTCAACCCAACAGTCTGCTGCCCTATCAGCAATTTTTCGCCGCTGAAGTTGAGTTTGATGCGCCCCGCAACCAGTTGCTGTTTGCCAGCGATTATCTGTCACTGAGCTGCCTGGACGCGAATCCGGAGATGCATCAGCTTCACCGGGAGTTTGCTGATTCCCTGTTGAGTAAATCCGCCCAGCAGAGCGCACTGCCTGCGCAAACCCGTAACCTCATCCGCAGCCAGCTGGCAGAAGGTAGTGGTTGTGTCAGACGCGAACAGATTGCCGAATCGGTTGGCCTTAGCCTGAGAACCCTGCAGCGAAAACTCGGACTGCTGGGGACAAACTTCCAGGACATCTATGATCAGACCCGGCGAGAAACCTGCCTGCAACTTATCCAGCGCGGCCAGATAAGTTTTGGCGAGATCGCCTTTCAATTGGGCTTTTCTAATCAATCCGCATTTCAGAAAGCGTTTAAACGCTGGATGGGTGTCGCACCCAGCCAATACCGACAGCAGATTAAGCCCGAAGCGTTTATAGAAACCACAGCGCTGCCCGGTCAGAAGAGCACGAATAACGACTGGCTGCATGACCGGGACAGCAAACTGCGTATTCAGAAGATTGAAGAGCGTATCGGCCAGCTCACCAACTTCACCCTTGAACTACTTGAGTGGGCGGCGCTGTTCGGCGAGCAGTTCAGCCTCATTGAACTGGGAAAAGTGACGAACAACCCGGTAGCGCGTCTGGCCATACATCTCTGGCCCGCAGAGCAGCTTGGGCTAATAGACCCGGGCCCAATCAGCGCAGCCGGTGGCGAAAATAACGCTGTTACGCACTCAACTGATGAACAAAGCGGATACAGCTTCAGCCACCCGGAGATCCGCAGTGCGCTCTACCAGCGACTGAATGAAACCGAAAAATGTAAGCTGCATCGCCAATGCGGCCTGTTGCTGTTAGAAGAGTTATCAGATGACTTTACCCTGAAGCAGATAACCACCGTTCTGCTTCACCTTAACCGGGCGCATCAACAGGCCGATGCAGCAGAGAAAAAGCAGCTGCGACGTCTGAATATACGCGCCGCTGCACTGGCCCAGTCGGAACAAAGCTTCGCCAGCGCCAGTCGCTACCTGTCAAACGCCTATCGGTTACTTCGCCGTGATCAGTTTAAAAAGAAAAGTCAGTTACTGCTTCAACGGGCCAGGCTGCACCTGCTGGCCGGAGAGATTAAACTTGCCGAACAATGCTTACTGCAACTGCCTGTCGGACATATTGACACGCTGGACAGGGCAGGCGCGGCATTAATTACCGCCGAAATCTGCCTGCATCGCGACCAGCAGGCTCTGGGGTTAAACCATCTGCTGGAAAATCTGACCCTGTTAGACCCGGCACTGCCCGAAGAGGATAACCAGCAACTCCTGCTGCTGTTATCCCAACACCATGAGATCAGCGAACGACTGGGTGAACAGATCATCCCGCCATTATCATCACTCCAGTCACCCGCAGACCTGCTCCGTCTACAACTGCTGGAACAGATCAGCCTGATTGCCCGTCAGCAAAGCAAACCATTACTCGCCGCCTGTGCCATCGGCCGAATGACAAAAATCAGCTTAGCAGAGGGCCGCAGTCCACTGACACCCTTTGCGTTTGTCAGTTACGCCTGGGTTGCCAGTTGGTTCTGCGCAGACTTCCGGCTGGCGCAGCGTTTCTCAGTACAGGGGATGCAGCTGGCCAATCAGTTTGGCGGATTAATGACCAGGGCATCGATTGGCTCAGACCTGAGTGCAGCAGAAGTGCTTAGCCCGAGCCTGATTGACTCAGTCGAGCCAGCCCCGGATAACACCTCGACAGAAGAAAACCCGGCGCAAATAACCATTGCCACCAGTGCGGCACTGCTGCAATGCAGCCAGGTGCAACATTGGTTTGCCCCCATTCACAGCACCAGAGAACAGTTACAACATGTCGCTGCGCTATCCCAAAAGCATGGTCAGTGGCTTATTCAGGGCGAATGTTATCTGCTGCAACATCAGATATCCCTGCTAACAACCCCCTCGCTGAGTGAACAGCTGAATCTTTGCCGTGAGCATTATGAGCAGATGATTAAGCAACAGCAGACCCGTCAGGCAGCCCAGTTGCGAGACTCATCGTTACTGCTGATGCAACAGCTCTGTGGAGAACAGCCCCTGCCTGACAAGGTTGAATATGCACACGGCTGGCAGGCGGTTAGCACCATTCTGGCGGCGTTCCTGCTGGATCAACAATCGCTATGGCCCGATCTCTACCGCTGGGAAGCTCAGTTAGAAAATGAACTGGCAGGCTATTTTTGTGTCAGCGAAGCCCTCTTTTGTACAGCGATGATGCGCCTTATTCTGGCGCAGCAACAACACTCACTGATGCATCGCCGCCGCATGGAAGTAGAACAGATTGAGTCACGCTTTGAACTCTGGGCAAAACACTGCCCGGAAAACTTCAGCACCCAGCGGTTACTGCTACAGGCCGAAAAAGCGCGCCTGCTAAACCATAACCCCGCGCCTCTATATGAGCAGGCGATCATCAACGCCGAGCAACATGGTTTTAGTCATCACCGGGCACTTTGCTATGAACGCTATGGCGATTATTTGCAGTCACAGAATCAACCGGCTCTGGCACAATTTTGCCTGATCAAAAGTCGCGACCTTTATTACCAGTGGGGGGCTCTGGCGAAAACCGAGCAACTTGAATGTCTGATCAGCTAATCTGCTGTTTTCTCACAGGAAGTGCTGCCACCCTGACGCCATTCAATTTACTGCAGACGGACGGCTTTCTCTGGTATAAGACCCACTTTTACTGGCAGAATAGCAGCTCTGACAAAACACAGATATGTAGCAGTTTATGACTCCATGGAAAGTACTGGTTGTTGACGACGAAGAAGGTATTCACGGCATAACGCGGATGATTTTCCGCGGCTATGAGTTTGAACAACGCCCTATCGAACTGATCAGTGCCATGAGTGGCGCAGAGGCGCGCAAGTTACTCGCAGAACATCCGGATATCGCCCTCGCCCTGCTGGATGTGGTGATGGAAAACGATGACGAAGGTTTACGGCTGGTCGAACATATCCGCAATCAGCTTAACAACCGGGATATCCGCATTATCCTCCGTACCGGCCATCCAGGTTACGCCCCCGAATCTCAGGTGATCGTTAATTACGATATCAACGATTATCTGAGTAAGGCTGAGCTATCCGCTTCACGTCTGCTCACCTCGGTGGTAGTGGCGCTGCGCTCGTTTCGCGACATTAAAAACGCCCGCCTGCAGGCAACCGCTCCCAACCTGGCAACCACCGATGATAACCAGCTGTTGATGGCGGTCACCCAACAGTTAAACCTGCAGATAAAGCCGCTACTGAAACAGAGCCAGCGACTACAGCAGATGGATCTGAACCCCGTCGCTAAGGATCTTGCCACCAGCCTGCATGCTCAGCATCAACGTTTGCAAAATGGCATCAGCATTCTCGATCTGGCCGATCAGACATCGAGCACAGGAACCGTCAAACTGAGTCCGCTCATGGATGAGATACTGCACACCTTTCTTCCCCAAAGCCGCATCGAAGGCTGGCTGCTGGATTACCGGATAGATGAAGCGCTGCCAGTGCAGATCAACACCGACCCGGTGCGTATCCGGCAGATCCTGATCAGCGCGATTGAGCTGGCGATTCTGCAAGCCAATGACGCCGACCTGAAACTCAGCCTCGAAGCCGCACAACCGGGCCAGCTGCGCCTCAGTGTCACACTCGCGGAGGGTCAACCGGTGTTCTCATCATCACCCTGGGCAGAACAGCTGCGCAACCACCTGCAACTGCTGTGTCAGCAGCTACAGGGCGAACTGGCGGAGATGGATGAAAGCGGCGCCATCTACTGCCAGATTCCGCTGTTATAGGGCAAGCGGTTTTACCGCAGTACCCAGGGGCAAGCTAAGGACACAGAAAGCACAGAGGGAAGCACCGAAATCAAAGAGCTGTTAGGAAAACAGCCCTGCCCGCTTTCGTAGGTTGGGGTGAGGCACGAACCCCAACAAGATAGAAAGACTGAGCTTCCCCAGAATATCAGACCTGTAAAAAGCGCTTTACCACAGTACTCAGGGGGCATGCTAAGAACATCGAGGGAAGCGCCAAATCAAATGGCTGTTAGGAAAACAGCCCTGCCCGCTTTCGTAGGTTGGGGTGAGGCACGAACCCCAACAGGATAGAAAGACTGAGCTTCACCTAAAATATCCATCGATCAGTCAATAACACTATTAGGAATTAAAGTGCCCTGACCTTGTGGTATCACCCTGAGGTATCGACTGTGATATCAATAATGACGAATTTTTCAAGCTGGACTTGCGGCCTCCAGCCACACCGCCGGTGGCTGCCACTGTTTGAGCCAGTCTTCGAACTGCAAAGCCGGCATGGGACGGGCAATGGCATAGCCCTGGCCATACTGACAACCCATGTTGATCAACACGGTTCCCTGTTCCAGCGTTTCGACACCTTCGGCAATCATCGACAAATCAAACGCCTCAGCCATGGCAATTATGGCCTCAATGACCGCGTGATCGTTGACGTTATTGCACATATCAGCAATAAAACTCTGGTCTAATTTCAGCCAGCTCAGCGGCAGACGCCTCAAATAAGCCAGCGCCGAATAGCCCGTACCGAAGTCGTCAATCGCAGAACAGACACCCAGACTTTTCAATTGTTCGAGGTTAGCGATAGCGGTCGACATATCCAACATAGCGCTGCTTTCCAATATTTCGATTTCAAGACTACTTGGCGAGACTTGCGGGTATTCGTTCAACATAGCGCCCAAACGATTCGAGAAATTACTATCTTGAATGCTCATAGCGCTGATATTGCAGCTGATCTTCAAACCTGGGAAGCGGTGATGCCACAGTGCTATCTGCTGCAAGGATTGCTGTAGCACCCAATCGTCGATCAGCGCGGATACCCGATGATTAGTCGTTGCGGGAATAAAATGGACTGGCGATAGCAAGCCTTTCTGCGGATGTCTCCATCGAATCAGTGCTTCAGCACCGATTACATGGCCGTTCAACATATCAACTTGTGGCTGGTAAAACAGTTCAAACTCATTATTGTCGAGGCCCTGTTCGATTCGGTTGAGTAATTCATTACGAGTGCGTTCGGAGTTTTCTTCAAACTGATCTAGCAGGTGGAACTGAGCGGCACCTTTAATCTTGGCCAGATACAAGCCATGAGCCAACTGACGCAACAATACTTCCGCATTGGTCCAATCGGTTGCAGTGCAATATTTGATACCGGCACTCACACTTATCCGAATGACGCTGCCGTCAACGCTGACCGGACGTTGTAGCCTATTCATCAGATCGGAGATCAACTCGGACAGAGGGTCATCTGCCGGAGAGGTATCTACAATTAATAAAAACTCATCGCCGCCAAGACGTGCCATTTGATGGGCGCCTGAAAGACCGACCTTTACTTGCTTGGCAAATGCTTTTAGTACCCTGTCCCCGAATTCATTACCGTAGCTTTGGTTGATATGAGTAAAATTGTCAATATCAGCATGTAGGATTAGTTTACTATGAGGGCTAGTTCCGATCTTTTCATTCATGTAGCGTTTAATGCCCTGGCGGTTGAACAATCCTGTCAACTCGTCGTTGTAGGCCACATACTCCAACGCTTGCTGATGCCTCTTACCTTCGCGGATGTCGCGAAACACCCCAACCAGACAGAACGACTCGCCAATCAGAAACGGGCCACGCACACTGATCTCCACATCAATATGTTGTTCATCTGAACGCACAAGTAAGCTCTCGAAGCGGCCGTTTGCGATGGTGTTACACGCCATGATGTTAAACTTCGCGAGATTGGCTATATGAAAATCCCGATCCTCTTTGGGATGCAAATCAAAGATCTGCATCTGTATCAATTGCTCGCGCGAGCGCCCAGACAGCTCTTCCATTACTTGATTAAATTCCACAATCTGTCCCGAAGGGATTTCACAAACCAATACACCATCGGGGATGGCCTCAAACAGCATAGAATAGCGTTCCTCACTCGATATCAACGATTGCTCTGCCAGGCGCATACGTTCGTCATACAGAGCCTTTTCTACACTATCACGGGCTAGTTTCTCGCGCATGAGAGCAATGGTGTTGGAGCTAAGCTCGCCGTACATTGCCAGCACAGTATTAATCAGCTGGGCCAGCTCACCTGTCATCTCTTGATCGGTTGCCTGCAAAGCCTGGTCGATCGGCTCACCACCGTCCATGCGCAGCGTCGCCAGAGCCATCCGTTTGTCATTGTCGAGGATATGGAAAGCCAGCCAGCGGGTCAGAAAACCGAAGAGGTCTTGAGCAAAGTCTTCTAAACTACCTTTGCTGTTTTTAATGGAAGCGATCTTATCGAAGAAATCATGGTGCACCTGCTCGTGGGCACTCAACATGGGATGCCCTTCAAAATGCCTGTGCCAGATCTGTTCTTCGCACTTGAAATGATAATCGGTGTAGTCCGCAAGTTCCCTAATGATGGCCTCGATCTCATCAACAGAGGTAGATTGCAACACAAAATGCCTCGCGAGCCGGTTCAGAATCGAAACCAACTGCTGATGCTGTGTGTCGATCACATCAATGCCTGTAGCGAAAGCAGTGTTCCAGGGAAAAATCTGGAACTCCAGTGATTTATCGAGAGATTGCTCTGGCAACACCATTGTTGTTTTCCCTACAAGGACGTTTATCATCAAAAGCATCTATTAAACACTGAATGAAGTCAATGACATTGGTTGATCAATATCAGGCGTCAAATATCTGAAAACATTAAGTATTTTGGATATTCGGTAATTAAAGAGTGTTGATTCTTTGCCCTGATCGGGAAAAACGGTTTACCACAGAAAACACAGAGCACCGAATAAAAAGCAAAAGAAGAAAGCTTAACTCGTTCCCACGCTCCTGCGTGGGAATGCATCCCTTGCTCGGGGCAAAAGAGCTTAATCTCTTTAAACCTCAGCTTTTAAAGCGTTACGCTCTTCGGCAGTCAGCACCTTCGGCGTCACGACAGGTTCACCCGACTCAGTAAATAGTGGAGAACCGCGATACTGACCGCTGATGCGCATCGGTAACACCATCCAGATGAATCGCAGGATGACACCGAAAAGCCCCTTCTGCACCGGTTTGGGCTCGCCAATGGCTGAATCAACATTCACGACCGCGATGCTGCTACCAAAATCCTTCTCAATCATAGACTGATCGAGAAACGGACGAATAAGCCCGATAAACGAAACCTTTGGATTAGCCAGGGTGTTTCCTATCGGAGTTTTGCAACAGCCTGCATACCAGCGCAGCAAGCCTTTCTCACTCAGCCGCACCGCAGCAAGATGCTCCTCACCCTGCGAAAAGACCACCCGGGGCTGCGTCAGCTGCACAATCTCGCTTCCGCCCTGAGCATCCAGCACCTCATCGGAGCAGTCTAAAAATTTCGCAAAGGCTCTGCAATCAGCGCAATAACAGACAATCCGGCTGCTGGTTCCAGAGCCCTGAATATGGCCTTGCAGCGCCCCGCATTTACACTGAATTCTGTGCATCATTTTTTTATTCTCCGTCATTGGGGCTTACCATCAGTGGTTGTTGAGTTATATAGCCTAAGCATACGCGGCTCAAAAAAGGAGGGAAAGTTAAAGGGCTTTGATCCTTTGCCCCGTGATCTGTAAAAAGCGGTCTTACCACAGTACCCAGGGGACATGCTAAGAACACAGAGAGTGCCGAGAGCTAAAGCAGTTCGTAGGTTGGGGTGAGGCACGAACCCCAACAAGATAGCAAAACTGAGCTTCCCCAGAATATCAGATCTGTAAAAAGCGGTTTTACCACAGTTCCCAGAGGGCATGCTAAGAACACTGAGAGCACCGAGTGAAGAGCTAAAGCAGTTCGTAGGTTGAGGTGAGGCACGAACCCCAACAAGATAGCAAAACCTGACTCGTTCCCACGCTCCTGCGTGGGAATGCATACCTTGCTCGAGATTAAAGGGCACCGCTCTACCCCCTTTTACTAAGAGCCCACTCTTCGCAAGTCATACGATAGAGCCGCACCGGCCTGTTATGAAATTCTTGTACCCGATAGCTGGCAAACCCAGCCTTCTCAGTTACGCGAACTGACGCAGCATGTTCCGGCTCAATAATAACCACCACCGACTCACACTGTTTTTGATCGAAGGCATACCGCAGCACACCTTTAACCGCTTCGGTTGCAAATCCCTGACTCCAATACCTTCGCGCCAATCGATAGCCGAGATTGTTTTCTTCAACCTCTCCGACCCGCTCAGGCCCAATACCACAGAAGCCGATCAGCTCACCCGTCCCTTTCTCTGTTAATGCCCAGGGGCCGATTCCGTGGGACAGATAACAATGGAGGCACCAGTCTAAAAATCGTCGCGTCGCTTCTTCGTCGCAAACGCCGCGAACGGAATATTTCATGACCTCCGGGTCGCTCAGAATTTCAGTGAGCGCTGGAGCGTCTTGAGGGGATAGCAGCCTTACCACTAACCTTTCCGTTTCAAACAATTTCACTGACTTATCCCTATTCATAATGCTTAACATAAAGGGCCGGAACGTAGAGACGGCCCAGCATTTAACAGGATCCTGTCTTGAGTTGTACATAGGAGCTCAACCCGATTACCTTATCCTTGCAAAACACAGGACTGGCCCCCCGACTTTCTTTATAGGCAAAAGGCTACGGTTCACTACGTACCAGACGTACTGCCAGTGGAAACCCTTTGCTGTGACCATCTATTGCGCCATCGATAAAATCAATGAAGTAGATGAGTGAAGGTATCTCCTCGACGCGGGTGTCACTCCAATAAGGCGTACCTTCTCCAAAATTTTTTACTGCGGGGAACACCCTGGTGTTAATCGTTGGATTGAAGCATCTCTGTTCAACAATACTATAGAGCTCTTGTATCGTTGGAACACGCCAACCGCCGCCGAGCGCCTGAGCTAATTGTTTAGCTTTATCTAATCCCAGTAGTTTCACTTTCCCAATGCAACCAGCGTCACTCGTCCAGGTGGTTCCTACACTGCAACGCTTCCAAGTCAATTGCGTTTGTTGATCATATGCTTCACCGCCTTTAAGAACGAAGCGTGACGAAGGTGTGCTTTCGGCAATGTTCTTATCACAAACAGCCAAAGCGACACTTGAAGTCAACCATGATGCAAGTATCAAAAATGTGATAATTCTTTTCATAATATGGATAAATAACGCTTTGAGTAAGGGACCGAGCGAAGGCGAGGCCCCAGCGACCTAAGTGAGTGTGTTAAAAAGGTCAGGTCTTGAATTTTGCACAAGAGCTAAACCCTATTTCCTTACCCCTGTAAAATGCAAGACCTGTCCCCGATTTTTGCATTCATTCCCAGAGTACCTTTGATGTTGCGTATGTCTAATTCAATATGCCAACGCTGCTTATAGAAAGATTTTAAATC
>NZ_CAKZLP010000031.1 GCF_937127095.1 uncultured Amphritea sp. | reverse complement strand
GGTTCTGGTTCTGGTTCTGGTTCTGGTTCTGGTTCTGGTTCTGGTTCTGGTTCTGGTTCTGGTTCTGGTTCTGGTTCAGCAGTAAAAGCGACTTCAGGAACCGATTCAACCAGGATTTCTGATGCGGGCTCAATAAACTGCTCTGCGTCAGATTCAACATCGATTTCATCCACTGACTCAGAGACTGCGACAGTGGTTAACTCAACCTCGGATTCTCCCCCCGCCTCAATGACAGGTTCAGCTTCCGAGTCATCCTCTATTTCTTCTGTCACTGTGTCAGAAACCGCGCCCAGCGTTGACACAACCGCAGTCCCCGGTACCGGCTCAATAACGGTTTTAGCCTCCTCTTCGACGTCCAATGCTGGGCCATACACAGCGTCCGGTGACAATTCGACCTCAGTCTCTGAGACGGGCTCTATAACCGGTTCTACTTCGTCCTCGATCGCCAATGCTGCGCTATATACAACATCTGGAGTTAATTCAACCTCAGACTGTGTCAGATGTTCTGGGGCTGGCTCTGGCTCTGGCTCTGGCTCTGGCTCTGGCTCTGGCTCTGGCTCTGGCTCAACAGAATCAGTCTCGTCTAACTGCATATCCAGAGTAATTTCCAGATCATCCAGATCAACCTCCTCCATCTCCGGGCCTGCTTTAGGCAGTTCCGCAGCCAATAAAGGGGCCTCAACAATATCAGTAGGCATCTCTTCCGACAGATCTAACTCAGCCTCAATGCTATAGGGGTTTTGATCATCCGTCAGTAGCGCATCAAGATACTCTTTAACCAGCTGCTGCTGCCGATTCAACTGTTCGTCACTCATCCTCTGCTCCGCTCCGCCAGGCCGCGTAAAACACGGATATACGCCTGTACACCCGGCATCGTTAAATCCAGTTCAGATGGTGTTATACCTTTGGCACTGGCGGTAATAAACTTACTGTCCACCGGCACCACGGAGGCTGCAATATTTGCAGCAAATCGCTGATGCAGCTCGCGCAAACAACTCACCGACGCCGGAATGGTACGGTCATAGAAGGTGGGGATCAGGGTATAGGTTAACTGCCGTTTTCTCGCCCGGTTAATCATCGCGATCGTACGCAACATCCTTTCCAGCCCTTTCAGCGCCAGAAATTCGGTTTGAACCGGTACCAGCAGATGCCCACAGGCAGCCAGTGCATTAATCATCAGCACACCCAACACCGGAGGGCTGTCAATGACAACATAATCATACCGATCTTTTACCAGTCGTAACGCCTTAGCAACCTGCAACCCCATGCCATCCTGACCTACAGACTTTCGTTCCAGTGTCGCCAGCGCAGTGGTAGCCGGAATCAAATCGATACCCTTATTTGAGGTTGGCATTAGCAACGGTTCAAGCAGCTTCATATCCACTTCACTGCCAGGCTGAAACAGATCGTAGACACTATTCTCAAGTTCATCCGGATCATATTTGAAATAACTGGTCATTGAACCATGAGGATCGAGGTCAACCAGCAACACCCGCTGACCCGCATCAGATAACAACCCAGCCAACGTAACTGCAGTCGTGGTTTTGCCCACGCCACCTTTCTGATTTGCTACCGCCCATACCTGCATTACTGCGGTGTCTCCTGAGTCTGCGGAGAAATACTCTCCGGTGACGTTAATGTTTCTGTATCCAGCGGAGGAGTGGACTCCTTGCGTCGAAAAGTCACCCGCCCCTGTTCATCTGTAACCGTTTCAATAGCTGACTCGGGTAGTCCGCTTTCAGTAAGAATACTACTAACTGCATCTTCACTGACCTGTTCACTGCCAAATGCCGAAACGACCCGTTGCGTTTTGCGATCGCGGGTAACGACAATCACAATCCTGCGATTCAGGCGGCGACCACTCTCCGTGTCGTTATCAGCAAGTGGCTGATACTCTCCGAAACCAACCGCGGCCATCCGCTGCGGCGGTATGCCGTTCATCTCCAGAATACGCACGACCCCTGCTGCCCGGGCTGCCGATAGCTCCCAGTTAGAGGGATATTGATCCGAAGAGATGAACTGATTATCGGTATAGCCTTCGACATGAATAGGATTATCGTACTGTTTAAGAATTTTAGCGACCCGTTCAAATACCGGATCCGTGGTGATCGCCGGCAGTGCGCCGCCCTCCGGGTAGACGAGGTTGGCACCTAATTCCAGAGCGACCCAGAGATTATTGCTTTGTACTGCTACGTTGCCGCTACTGATCAGCTTTTTAAACTGCGTCTGCATCTGTTCACCAATCGCCTTTAGCACAGCACTGTTTTCCGGTTTGGGCGGAACAATCTTCTCCTGGGGCGCTTCTGTATTAGATTCGCCACCCTGAAATATAGCGATTCCAGCGATATCACTGCCAGATTTACCGCCAATCAGTGGATGCAAAACACTATCCTGTCCGGGAAAAATATCCGCAAACGACTCGGTCACCTGTCGATACTTTTCTTCATTGACTGAAGAGATTGCATAGAGCACTACAAAGAAAGCAAACAACAGGGTAATAAAATCAGCATAGGAGATTACCCAACGCTGCGAATGCAGATCCTGTTCTTCAACTCTGCGCCGGGACACGTTACGACCCCTGTTCCAGATATCCCTGCAACCGAAGCTGAATGATCCGGGGGTTTTGGCCTTCAGCGATTGACAGCAAACCTTCCAGCATCATCTCCTGAAAATAATACCGTTTTAACACCATCGAACGAATCTTACTCGCCAGAGGCAGAAACAGCAGGTTGGCAATGGCGACACCGTAAATGGTCGCGACAAACGCAGTCGCGATACCCGCCCCCAGGTTAGCCGGATCAGCCAAATTAGACATGACGTGGATCAGTCCCAAAACTGCGCCGATAATGCCCATGGTTGGCGCATACCCCCCCATACTCTCTAGCACTTTGGCAGCTTGCAGATCGCGGTTTTCACGGCTGATTAATTCCGTTTCAAGGGTTGTACGAATGATATCCGGCGCCCGACCGTCCACCAGCATCTGCAGGCCGTTACGCACAAAACTATCGTTCTGATCGCTGATCTCCTCTTCCAGAGCCAGCAAACCTTTGCGGCGCGCAATCACACACCAGCCGACAACACTGTTGATCCCTTCACGGTAATTAAAATCATCACTTCCAAAGACCATCCCGGACAGCTTTATCGCCCGTGAAAGCTCCGACTGTGACGATTGGATAAACACAGCGGCGAAGGTTCCCCCGACGACAATCAGCAACGCGGGTATATTCAGCAACTCATCAAACGCGCCTCCGGCCAGGAAGTTACCGCCAACGATTGCGATGACAGCCAGTAGTATTCCGCTGATACCTACCAGATTCATCAATGCCCCCAATGGTTAAATAGCTGGCGGATACCTTCAAGATTCAGAACTGCATCCGCCAGTTCCGCCTCAATAACAGCCTTTGGCATACCAAAGATGGTACAGCTCTCCTTGTCCTGCGCCCAGACAGTCGCGCCCACATTTTTCAGCAATCGGGCACCATCACAGCCATCCGCACCCATCCCGGTCAAAATCAGAGCGACTGCCCGGCGACCATAACCTTTTGCCACTGATGCAAAAGTAAGATCAACACTGGGCTTATAGGTCATCCGTTCATCACTTTCACGAATAATAATCTTACTCGCATTGGACGGATCCAAAATCATCTGCTGCCCACCAGGTGCGAGATAGACGTGCCCCGCTAGCAGCTTATCACCATTCTCAGCCTCCTTAACCCTGACAGCACAAAGGTCATCAAGACGTTTGGCAAACACTGAAGTAAATGCCTTAGGCATATGTTGCGTGATCAGTATCGGCACCGGAAAATCTGCCGGAATCTGCGTCAGAATAAACTGCAGCGCCGCCGGACCGCCGGTCGAGGAGCCAATCGTCACGATGCCACAGTCTGGAATCCTGACTCTGGTGTCGACCCTGGTACCGCGCGCAGCTGTTTTTGCTTCCGGCTGCTGAGGCGCGACCTCTTTCATTCGCGTCGCTGGCGAGGCCGGTGTACGCGACACCGCTCTCGTTTCAGTTGCAGGCTCTTTACGATTATAGAGACCCGGACGGGGTTTACGCCCGCCCAATGCCAGAATTTTTTCTGCCAGCTGTTTTTCAACATTGCCAGCATCTGACAGTGCGGAGCCAGCGAGCCACTGGCGGGCATCTTTCTCCATGTAGTCCGCAGCACCCAGCGCCAGCGCTTCAAGGGTAACTGCAGCACTACGGCGGGTCAGAGAGGACAGCATAACCACCTGACATGGACACTCTGCCATGATCTGTTTCAGTGCAGTGATACCATCCATCTCAGGCATCTCCACATCCATTGTGACTACATCAGGATGCAGTAGTTTGACTTTAGCAACCGCTTCTTTACCGTTTTTAGCTGTGTCAACAACCTCGATATCAGGATGATTAGCTAATATTTGCTTGATACGGTTGCGAAAAAAAACCGAATCATCAACCACTAAAACTCGAACTGCCATACAGTTATCCAGTATAGGCCTGCCGTCTGGACACTATGCTCAACTGGCATACGCCTTTAGCAAACTCGGAATATCGACGATCAGAGCGATCCGGCCATCACCAGTGATAGTCGCCCCGGACAAGCCCGGTGTACCATGTAAAACTGAGCCAAGCGGCTTAATGACAACCTCCTCCTGGCCTACCAGCTGGTCAACCACAAAAGCCACCTGCATGGTGCCAACATTGGTGATGACCACATGTCCGCTTTGCGGCAAAGGATCTTTTTCGAAACCTTTCATCAGCCAGCGCTTCAGATGAAACAGAGGCATCGCTTTATCACGAACAATAATAACCTGCTGACCATCAACCATATTAATCTGAGTCAGATCTAGATTGAAAATCTCATTCACATTGACCAACGGAAGAGCAAACGCCTGACTTTCAAGCAGAACCATCAGGGTCGGCATAATCGCCAGCGTCAGCGGCACCTGAATCTCAATTCTTGACCCCATTCCCAGGGTAGATTTCACATCCAGTTTGCCATTAAGCTGGGAGATTTTGGTTTTCACCACATCCATACCCACCCCCCGACCGGACACATCGGAGATCTGCTCTTTGGTGGAGAAGCCCGCAGCAAAAATCAGGTTATAGCACTCATGATCACTCAGACGGGAGGCCGCTTCCTGATCCAGCATTCCCCGTTTCACTGCAAGCGCCCGGAGTTTATCTGCATCCATTCCGGCACCGTCATCTTCGATGATCAGAAGAATATGATCCCCTTCCTGCTCAGCGGACAGCAACACATGCCCCTCTCTGGGTTTATCATTCCGCTCGCGGACATCCGGCTCTTCGATACCATGATCGATGGCATTCCTCACCAGGTGAATCAGTGGATCAGCCAGCGCTTCGACCAGGTTTTTATCCAGGTCGGTATCTTCACCGCGCAGCTCGAGATTAACCTCTTTGTTCAGCTGACGAGACAGATCACGGACCAGACGTGGAAAACGTCCAAAAACCTTTTTAACCGGCTGCATGCGGGTTTTCATCACCGACATTTGCAGATCAGCGGTCACCATATCGAGTGACCCAAGGGCTTTAGTCATATCTCCATTATCAAACTCTGCACCCAGTCTGACCAACCGATTACGCACCAGAACCAGCTCACCAACCATATTCATAATCTGGTCCAGCAGACGGGTATCCACCCGGACATTACTTTCGGCAGCAGGTTTATTTGCCTGGGTTTTAGCAGCGACAGCAGATGTTTGCTGACCCGCAACAGGCGTTGCTGGCTGAGGAACGACTGTTTCAGGTGCTGCAGTCTGAGGAGCTGTTTGAGGAGCTACTGCCTGAGAAGCCGCTGACAGTGCAGTAAAAGCCCCCTCGCCTTTGGACTGGAGCTCATCCAGAAGATCCTCAAACTCATCATCAGTAATCAGGTCGCCGTTCGGTACGGACGATGCTTTTGCGGACGGGGCTGGAGCACCCAGCAACTGATCAAATTCAGCATCAGCGCTATTGTTGACAGCACCCTTCTGAGACAGACCCGGAGCACCACTGGGACCATGAAGCGCATCCAAAAGGCTATCAAATTCATCTTCGGTAATCAGATCAGATGCCGGCGCGACAGCCTGACCCGGTGCGCCATGCGGACCGTGAAGCTGATCTAACAGGTCATCGAACTCATCTTCGGTAATCAGATCTGCCGACTGCGAAGCACTGCTTGGCTGTACTGCTTCAGCAACACCAAGACCGGCCACTAACTGATCGAACTCAGCACTGACAGAGGCATCGGTTTGCCCTGCCGGAGCATTTACTTTCACCGCTGCAGCAGGTGCTGCTGTTGTAGAAACCGCAGCTGCCTGACCTGACGCCATTGCATTCAGCCCTGCAAGCAACTGGGGATCAACCGGTTCGGGGTAATTCCCCTGTTTCACAGTATCAAACATCAGGTTAACCGCATCCAGCGCCTGTAGCACCAGGTCCATCAGCTCCTGCGAAACCTGCAGTGCATCATTACGTAGCTGGTCAAACAGATTTTCCGCGCTGTGACAACAGTCCACCATCGGATCCAGCTGCAGAAAGCCAGCGCCACCTTTAACGGTGTGAAAACCACGAAAGATTGCATTCAACAACTCGCGATCTTCCGGATGTTGCTCCAGATCGACTAACTGCTCAGACAACAGTTCGAGAATCTCACCCGCTTCTATTAAAAAGTCTTCCAGTATTTCCTGATCAACATTCAAGGACATTCGTTTTACCCTTCAAAAGCCGAGGCTGGAAAGGAGATCATCAACATCATCCTGTGTGGATGCGACCTCCCCTTGATTTCGGCCCTTCATTTGAGGACCTTCTGCCTGCACATTGGCTGTGCTCTCAGCCTGTTTAATGTCAGACCCTGACTCATCATCAGGTGTAGCCGGCAGAGCACCAAGATTATTAACTCTTGCTGCAACCGCCATCAACCCAACCAGTTTATCTTCAATATCAGCAACCAGTTGAATCACACGTTTGATTAACTGCCCGGTAATATCCTGATACTCCTGCGCCAGGAGAATACCGGTCAGCCGCTGCTTAAGATCAGCCAGTGATGCGGAGTGATCATCAGCATATCGACAGGCTTTCTCATACAATGCTTCAAGCTGAGGGTGGTCATTTTTTAATGCGCTGAGATCATCGATCAGTTCCTTACGTCGTAAGAAACCCTGCTCAATCATACTGACCTGCTGCAGCGCCTCATCCACCTCATCGATGGTTTTATGCGCATTATTCTCAGTCAGTTCAATCACGTAGGAGAGACGATCACTGGCGTCAGCTATCGAGGCAATATGTTGTTTAGAATCCTGCAACAGATCAGTTGAGGTAACATCCTCGGTAAAGCCGACAATGGCATTATGCACGGCTCGGGTCAGCGTACCCACCTCATGATAAAGCGCCTGATGACGCATCTCATTCAGCTGCTGAACCAGTTCCATCGCTTGCGCCATCTGCCCCTGATTCAAGAGCTCAACCAACTGCTCGGCACGCAGGTGCAGTTCTTCCTCGAATCGATGCTGATCCTGATAAATCTCTAAATCGGACATCAACGCCCCCTAGCCCTGTAGGCGTTCAAAGATCTTGTCGATTTTCTCTTTCAGCACAGCAGCCGTAAAAGGCTTAATGATATAGCCGTTCACACCGGCCTGCGCCGCCGCAATAATCTGCTCACGCTTTGCTTCCGCGGTGACCATCAGAATAGGTATATGACGCAGCTCGGGATCGTTACGCACATGTTTTAACAGATCGATACCGGTCATCTTCGGCATATTCCAGTCAGTCACCAGAAAATCAATACCCCCGGATTTCAGAATAGGCAAAGCCGTAGCACCATCGTCCGCTTCAACAATGTTGGTAAACCCCAGATCCCGCATCAGATTCTTAATAATCCGGCGCATTGTTGAGAAATCATCTACTACCAGAATTTTCATGTCTTTATTCAAGACAATCCCTCCTAACATTCTTTACGACGCTGAAACATGGCTTCAGGTAATGCCTGCCAATACTCAGCGCCACTCTTTTAAACGACTACGTAACCGTAATGCCGCCTGACTATGTATCTGACTTACCCGCGATTCACTGACACCGAGCACCTTACCAATCTCTTTAAGATTCAGCTCTTCATCGTAATACAGTGACAACACAAGTTTTTCACGTTCTGGCAGCCCCTGTATTTCACGGGCAATCGCCTTAATAAAATCTTTTTGCTCATACGCTTCTGAAGGATCCGGCTCATTGCTGGCAATTGCCTCCCCCGGGCCTTCATCCTGAGGTCCTGTCAGCTTATCAAAGCTAAACAGACGACTTTCGGCTGAGTCCTTCAATAATGCATGATAGTCGGTCACACTGATATTAAGTTCAGCAGCAACCTCCCCATCTTGGGCATCTCTTCCAGTACGGGACTCAATTATCTGAATCGCCTCAGACACACGCCGACCATTTCGATGCACTGAACGAGGCGTCCAGTCCCCCCGGCGCACCTCATCAATAATTGAGCCGCGGATACGAATACCCGCATAGGTTTCAAAACTTGCCCCCTTGCTCGCATCATATTTCTTTGCAGCCTCTAGCAGCCCCACCATGCCTGCCTGTATCAGATCGTCGAGTACAACATTACTCGGCAGCCGGGCCAACAGATGGTGAGCAATACGCTTAACCAGCGTGCTATGCTGCTCGATAATCTCCTGACTAGACTGAAACTGAAGCTGATTATACATAGAGACTATTCGCTACTCTGCTAATTCAGGCGCCGGTAACCAGACGCTCAACAAAAAACTCAAGATGCCCACGTGGACTCGAAGACACCGGCCATGCATCAACTTTAGTCGCCAACTGCTTATATGCCAGCGCCGCTTTACTCTGCGGAAACGCTTTCAAAACAGCACGTTGCTGTTTCACTCCTTTTCTAACCGCTTCATCATAAGGGATTGCCCCCAGGTATTGAAGGGTTACATCAAGAAACCGGTCAGTTACCGTTAGCAGCTTATTGTACATATTCCGCCCCTCCTGCTCGGAACGAACCATATTAGCCAACACCCGAAAGCGCGTCATCTTGTGATCACGATTGAGCAATTTCATCAGGGCGTAAGCATCGGTAATGGAGGTTGGTTCATCACACACGACAACCACAACATCTTGCGCAGCCTTAACGAAACTAACCACCGCCTCTGAGATACCTGCAGCGGTATCAATGACCAGAATATCAAGATCATCAGCAATCTCACTAAAAGCATGGATCAACTCAGAGTGCTCATGCACACTAAGCGAGGTCATCGACTGTGTTCCCGATGCAGCGGGGACAATGCGTACATTGGTATCGACATCAATCAGCAAATCTTTCAGCCCACACTCGCCAGACAATACATCGGCAATATTTCGTTTTGCCTTGACTCCCAGCAACACATCGACATTTGCAAGCCCCAGGTCAGCATCCATCAGTACCACCCGATGTCCCATCTCCCCCAGAGCAAGACTCATGTTGACCGAGACATTGGTTTTACCTACGCCACCTTTACCACCGGTAACAGCGATCACCTTAACCGGCCGCGGACTACCCATTGCGATTTCCTGCATCTGTTAACAAATCAGCTCTCCCAATGCTCATCTCTGGCCAGCCGCTCCCGCTGGTGTTCGTTAAACACCCGACGACTACGGGTGGCTTTCTGTGCAGTGATAACAGCCCGACTCACCAGATCCTTCTTCTGGGCGACGTCGATATCGTCCGGCACCCGCTGACCATCAGTCACGTAGCTTACCGATAATCCGTTTTCCATAATCAGATCCAGCGCCTCTCCCAAATTACCTGACTCATCCAGCTTACTCAGGACACAGCCACTCAATCCCAGCGGGGCATAGGTTTCATAGGCGCTCTCAATCACGTGGCGCTGGCTTGAACAGGACAGCACCAGAAGTTTCTTCAAGCGCACCGAAACATCTTCCAGCATATTCAGCTGCGCCTGGGTGTGTGGCTCATGGGCATTCATCCCGGCGGTATCGATCAGCACCAGGCGCTTACTGCGCAACGAAAGGAGCACCTCATCCAGCGAGTTATTCTCGTCCACCACCCGCACCGGCACATCCAGTATGCGACCAAACGTCAGCAACTGCTCATGAGCAGCAATGCGATAAGAGTCAGTGGTCACCAGGGCAACGCTGGAACTGCCATGTTTCAGCACATAACGGGCAGCCAGCTTACCAATTGTCGTGGTCTTACCCACCCCGGTGGGCCCCACAAATGCGATCATCCCCCCCCGCCCACCAACATCTTCCCCCCTAACAGGGCTTCGGGCACAAAAAACGGCTAACGCTGAGCGCCAGGGATCATCCAACTCCTCACTCACCGCGACATTCGCCGACAGCTGTTGACTTATCTGAGGTCCCAAGCCGATTCGCTCCAAGCGGCGTTCCACTTTTACAACGGCTGAGTCGGCCTGTACATGGCGCGGGCGCTCCTGTCTTTTTGGCGCAGGCTCCGGCTGAGCCCGTTTCGGCGCAGGCGCCGAATATGCCAACAGCTCATCTTCTTCCGCCTCTCGGGGACGACCGAGAATACTTTTTAACGATTCAATCTCTTCTTGCAGCGAATTAATGACCTTGCGCTCATCCTCTGCGTCATGACGAATCTCATCAGCTACCGGCCTGAATTCACGATCCAGACGACTCGGATCGAGCCGGGGCTGAGCCACTCTGGCCGGAGCCTCCTGAAGGTTTGGTGGCTGATGAACGCGGCCTCGCTGACGTCGCTTAAGCGTGTCTAAAATTTCACTCAGCTCGTCATCATCACCGTCCAGCTGTCGATTCTTTTGCCGGGGTTCCGGCACCCCCTCCTGCGCCGTTGCAATCCGTGCCTGAGCCTTGCGCAGTTCCTCAGCCAGATTACTCTTCAGCTGATGCTGTTTTTGCGGGCTTTCAGGTCGGGCGCTTTCAACCGCACGTTTACGCTTAAACGCCTGTTGTGCAGCCTCGTACTCATGTTCATGAGCAGCCACAACTTCTACGCCGCCTGCCACTCGATGATTAGAGACAATCACCGCGTCCGGGCCGATCTCGTCCCTGACCCGCTGCATGGCCTGCCTCATATCCGGAGCAAAAAAGCGCTTAACCTTCATAACCGTCTCTATTCATTACCTGATCAGGCACCGGCCTGACTCTGGCCGCCTACTGTTGCAATAATGGTCACCCGTTTATTTTCAGGAATCTCCTGATAGGAGAGCACACTGATCGAATGCTCACCATAACGCACAAACTTCGCCAACAAAGGCCTTATTGGTGCAGCCACCAACAGAATAGACGCCCTGCCGGCGATCTCCTGCTGCTGGGCAACCTCGGCAAGAGAGTTTTGCAACCTCTCTGCCATCATCGGTTCTATCACCAGCCCGTCACCACCATCACCCCGCTGCACCGATCCGAGCAGCAGCTGCTCAAGCTGCGGATCAAGGGTAATCACCGGCAGGTCCGCATCATTACCGACAATATTCTGCACAATCATACGCGACAAAGATATTCTTACCGCTGCAGTTAACCCCTGAGGGTCCTGAGTCCGCGCCACCGCCTCGGCCAGTGCTTCGGTTATGGTTCTGAAATCTTTGACCGGCACCTGCTCCATCAACAAGTTTTGCAGCACTTTTAATAGTGTACTCACAGAAAGCTTGCCAGGTACTAACTCTTCTACCAGTTTTGGGGACGTTTTTGCCAGAAGATCCAACAATTTCTGAACTTCATCATGCCCCATCAACTCATGAGAGTGCGCCTGGAGAATCTGATTCAGGTGCGTAGCGACCACAGTACCGGCATCCACCACGGTATAACCTAATGTCTGCGCCTGCTCTTTCTGACTCTGCTCTATCCATACAGCATCCAGCCCGAAAGCCGGGTCTTTTACATCAATCCCCTTCAGCGTACCAAACACCTGCCCCGGATTGATCGCCAGCTCCCGATCAGGATAAACTTCTGACTCCCCTACTGAAACCCCCATCAGGGTAATCCGATAAGCCCCGGGCATCAGGTCGAGATTATCCCGAATATGTACCGATGGAACGAGAAAGCCCAGATCCTGGGAAAGTTTTTTACGCACCCCTTTAATCCGGCTCAGCAACTGACCACCCTGCAACTTGTCAACCATGGGGATCAAACGATAGCCAACTTCCAGGCCAATCATATCCACCGGCATCACATCATCCCAGTCGAGCTCTTTGATATCCGTATCCGCAACAGGCTCTTTAACCTTAGTCTCACCTTCCGCTTCCGTCTTTGCCAATACCGCAAGGTTACGCTGCTGAATAAAATAGGCGCCAACACCTGCCACAACAGCCAGCGACAAAAATGCCACATGCGGCATACCTGGAATAGAGCCCATAATAAACAGTATTCCAGCAGCCACTGCCAGCGCTTTGGGTGAACCGAACAGCTGGCCAAGAACCTGCTTCCCCATATCCTGAGATGAGTTAACCCGGGTTACCATAATGGCAGCTGCAGTTGACAGCAACAGTGAAGGGATCTGCGCAACCAGACCATCACCAATGGTCAGTAGGGAATAGTTACGGGCAGCCATTTCAAATGTCAGACCATGCTGCAGCATGCCGATACCCAGACCACCGAGAATATTGATCACCAGAATCAGAATACCGGCAACCGCATCGCCGCGGACAAACTTACTGGCACCATCCATCGAACCATAGAAGTCCGCTTCCTGGGTCACTTCCTGACGCCGTATCTTGGCATCATCCTGACTGATCAGTCCCGCATTAAGGTCGGCATCAATCGCCATCTGTTTACCCGGCATCGCATCCAGCGTAAAACGCGCGCTTACTTCTGAGATACGTCCCGCACCCTTGGTCACTACCACGAAGTTGATAATAACCAGAATCATAAACACCACCAGACCGACAACATAGTTGCCGCCAATGACTACTTCACCAAAGGCTTCAATTACCTTACCGGCAGCATCCCCACCTTCATGACCATATAGCAGTACAACACGGGTAGACGCCACATTAAGCGCCAGGCGCATCAGCGTTGTTATCAGAAGAATGGTAGGAAAAACGGCGAAGTCCAGGGGGCGCATCGCATAGACACAGACCAGCAAGACAACGATAGAGAGGGCTATATTGAAGGTAAACAGCGTGTCCAGCAGAAACGGTGGCATCGGTAGCGTAACCATACCGAGCACGAGCAGCAGCAGAAATGGGATACCCAGGTTGCCCTTTCCCATTCCACGAACATTATTGTAGATCTCTGCTCTATCCACTTGCGCCCCAAATGAGATCTCGCCGCCGACAAAGCGTCAAAAAAACATCACTTAAAATACGATTACTTTCAGAATGAAAAATAACATTAAAGAGAAGCTAAAAACACCAATTTTTTGACGCTTTACCCATCAAGGTGAAAGAACTGCAAGAATCCAGCCAGATAAAGAAGACTCTTCTGACAGGGAAACAAAAGCACTCAGTCGTCCCGACGCAGTTCGTCGGGAATTTCCAGCTTTTCAGAAACCGCTTTCGGCACCGGCCCCTGTCGCCGCTTATGCCGCTGCAACTGAAACACATAGGCCAGCACTTCAGCGACCGCCTTAAACAGCCCTGAAGGGATCTCCTCATCCACTTCGGTGGAGTGATAGATTGCACGCGCCAGAGCCGGGGCCGACAGAATTGGCACATCATGCTTGTCAGCAATCTCTCTTATTTTTAAAGCAACAAAATCTCCCCCTTTAGCCACCAGATAGGGAGCGCCACCACCGGACTGATCATACTTCAGCGCCACCGCATAATGGGTCGGGTTAGTAATGACCACATCAGCCTCAGGCACCGCAGACATCATCTTGCGTTGCGATATCTCCCGTTGTAACTGCCTGATCCGCCCCTTAACTTCAGGCTTACCTTCACTGTTTTTCATCTCATCCTTGACCTCCTGAAGGGTCATTTTGAGCTTCTCAGTGTAGTCATAGACCTGAAACGGCACATCAATCAGGGAAATAAGAATCATCGTTGAACTCATCACCAGAAACGCCCAGATAACCAATTCCGTGGCATGCGACATTGCCGGGAAAATATCCTGAGTCCCAAGGGAGAACAACGCTTGCCTGGAAGAATACAACACCAGAAAGGAAAGTGACCCGACCACCAGAAACTTAGCCAGTGCCTTAAACAACTCAAGCAATGCCTTGAGCGAAAACATCCTCTTAATACCCGCCAAAGGATCGATCCGACTCAGCTTAGGCGCCATTGCCTTCATACTGACATTCCATCCGCCCAACGCAATAGGCCCGACGATGGCAGCTACCAGCAACACCAGAAAAAAACCAAACAATGCGCGCAGCGCTTCAGACAAAGAGTAGCCCAGATGGGTAAACATCAGCGCCGGATCCATTACCGCTTCCCGGTCAAGAGCGAAATTAAACTTCATCATTCCGGCCATTTTGTCTGCCACCTGTCCACCAAACATCATCGCGGCAGCGGCGGCGGCCAGCAGTAAAATCGTTGTTGCCAGTTCTTTAGACCGGGCAATATCGCCCTTCTCTTTAGCGTCACGCAGACGCTTAGAGGTGGGCTGTTCGGTTTTTTCCTGGCCGCTATCTTCTGCCATTGCTATAGCACCCCTACACCGACAACCTGATCAAGGTAATTAAACGCCATCGCCGCAAAACGCTGATACTGCCCAAGAAAACCATCCAGACTAGCCCAGGCAATTACCAAACCGATCAGCATAGTGAAAGGAAAACCAATGGCAAAGATATTCAATTGAGGCGCTGCTTTCGCCATCACACCGAAAGCAAAATTGATAACCAGCAGCGCTGTCACCGCAGGCAAAGACATAAGCAGAGCACTGGCAACCATCCAGCTGCCCGACTTAGCCAACGCCAGATATCCGGAAACCGGCATCGCCCCCTCCGATACAGGCAATACAAAAAAACTCCGGGCCAGTGCTTCAAACATCACCAGATGGCCGTTAAACGCCAGAAAAAGCAGCATCACCATCATCAGATACAGTTGCGACAATACCACTACTGATACGCCGTTTGCCGGATCGCTGACTGAAGCAAAGCCGAGACCCATCTGCGAGGAGATCAGCTGACCTCCAAGGGAAAAAATTTGAAATAATACCTGTATAACAAAGGCCATGGCGGTGCCAATGATGATCTGCTGCGCCACCAGAATATAGGTTTGCAAGGACATACCGCTTAATACCGGCATCTCAGGTAACGTGGGTAACAGCACAACCGTCATCGCCAGCGCCAGACCAAGGCGAATTCGCGCAGCGACCAGCTGAGTACCGATCATCGGCACAACCATAAAAAAGGAAGCGATACGAAAAAAAGGCAGCAGGAACTGAGCGACCCACTGCTCCAACTGAAGCGAAGTCAGCTGCAGCACAACCTACCCCAGAAACAACGGAATTTTTTCAAAGATGTTATTAAACGCATCCATCAACTGCCCAAGAATCCAGGGGCCTGCCCACATGATTGTCAGCAGGGTGATCAGCAGACGCGGCAAAAAACTCAGCGTTTGCTCATTGATCTGAGTTGCCGCTTGAAAAGTCGACACCAGCAGCCCCACCATCAGCGATGGCACGACCATCACCGCGACCAGAACGACCACCAGAAAAAGCGCCTCACCAAACAGATCCAGAACCATTTCCGGGGTCATACCCTGCCCTCCAAACTAAGTTACCAAGAACCGCTTCACTCAACCTTATACAACAAAACTGCCAGCCAGCGTCCCTATCACCATAGCCCAGCCATCAACCAGCACAAACAACATTATCTTAAATGGCAGCGAAATAATAACCGGCGATAACATCATCATACCCATCGCCATCAGTACACTGGCAACCACCAGGTCGATGACCAGAAAGGGAATAAACAGCATAAAACCGATCTGAAACGCTGTTTTAAGCTCACTGGTGACAAACGAAGGTACCAGCACGGTAAACGGGATATCCTCTGGCGTTTCGACAGCAGGAGTTCGGGAGATATTCATAAACAGATTAAGATCTGTCTCACGGGTCTGTGCCAGCATAAAACCACGAAACGGCATACTCGCAGCCTTCAGCGCTTCTATCGAACTAATCTCTTCATTCAGATAAGGCTGCACCGCCTGCTCATTCACTTTATCCAGTACCGGAGACATAATAAACAGAGTTAGAAACAGCGATAAACCCACCAGAATCTGGTTAGAAGGCGTCTGCTGCAACCCAAGCGCCTGACGCAGAATAGCAAACACAATGATAATCCGCGCAAAGGAGGTCATCATCATCAGAATGGCTGGCAGGAAGGTCAGCAGCGTCATCAACCCCAG
>NZ_CAKZLP010000030.1 GCF_937127095.1 uncultured Amphritea sp. | reverse complement strand
GATGGTAAGGTATTGAAATTGTTATGCTTTCACTCACTCACACAGTCGAATGAGCGCCTTTCTAGGTGTTTATTACCCTTCTAAGGGGCTATGTAATACGAAAGTGTAGATGTTGTTGATCTGAAAGCCCCTGTTTTAGGGGCTTTCTTGTTTTCATCTGTTGAATAAAGTGTGTTAATGAACCACTATTTATCGTTTAAAAATAGCAGTTTTTTTGCTTAAACCAGATTTGAAATGCTGGCAGTAGATGCTTTATGTATTTGTAGTGATCTGGCTCTATTGCTTGTAATCAACCGGAAAATTAAACTGGGCCAGCAATATACTGTAAAAAGATGGGTATATGATTGACCTGGTAGTAATCTTTTAGCTAGTAAAAAGATGTAGATATGACTTCTAAACAAAAAAGTAGTAGCCGTTATTTCGTTGGAATTGGTGCATCGGCGGGTGGTTTGGAGGCTATCAGTTCTTTTTTCAAGCATATGCCGCTAGATACTGGTCTGACCTTCATTGTCATTCAGCATTTATCGCCTGATTACAAAAGTATGATGGATGAGTTGCTATCGAAAGTGACCGCTATTCCCGTTCATGTGGTCAAAGATGGCGTTGAGGCTCTGGCAAATAATATTTATTTAATCCCTCCCCGCCAGAATATGACTATTTTCCACGGCAAGTTGTTGCTAGAAACACAGGACCGTGCAGATACGATGGTGAATCTGCCTATCGATCTTTTTTTACACTCATTAGCCGAAGATCAGAAGCATAATGCAATCGGTGTGATTCTATCAGGTACCGGCAGTGATGGTACCCGAGGCTGCCGTGCCATTAAAGAAGCCGGTGGGCTTGTCATGGCCCAGAGCGAAGCGTCTGCTAAGTTCACTGGGATGCCTAAAAATGTCGTTGCTAATGGTCTGTCAGATTTTGTGTTACCGGTTGAAGACTTGCCAGAGCAGCTATTAAATTTTGTAAAACACCCTCTGGAAGCAAAGCTTATTTCAAACGAGGTTGTACCGAAGGATACCAGCTCGCTGACTAAGCTATTCGCTATGCTGCGGCAGAAGACAAAGATTGACTTTACCTTTTATAAACCGCCGACCATCATGCGAAGAATTGATCGAAGGATGTCAATCAATCAGGCCTTCTCTATCGATGACTATGTTCAGTTTGTCAGTAATAATCCAGCTGAGTTAACGGCTCTCTACCGTGAGTTATTGATTGGTGTTACCAATTTCTATCGGGATCCTGACGTTTTCGACTCCATTCTAAATGAATATTTGCTCGATTATATCAGTAAGATGGAGGGCGATGAGCTGCGTATCTGGGTAGCAGGGTGCTCCACCGGAGAGGAAGCTTATACCTATTGCATGCTGGTTCAGGAGATCCTCGAACGACTGGATAAAACAATAGACCTGAAGTTATTTGCGACGGATATTGATCAGGAAGCGCTGAATAAAGCCAGTCAGGGCATTTACCCGGAAAGTATCGCTGCTGATTTGCCTAAGATTCTGATTAATAAGTATTTTATACGTAAGGATGATCACTATCAGATAGCCAGGCACTTACGTGAAATGGTGGTATTTGCACGACATGATCTAATCAAAGACCCGCCGTTCACAAACATGAACCTTGTGAGTTGTAGAAACCTGCTAATTTATCTACAACCTGTGTTGCAGCAACGCATCTTTGAAAGCTTTAATTTTTCTCTGAAACAGGGCGGAATGCTGGTGCTTGGCAGCAGTGAATCATTAGGCCAGGCCGAGGCTTTTTTTGAAGTCATCGATCACCGGAAAAATATATTCAGGTCTCGTGGACATCGTCGTTCACTGCTTACCTCAGAGCGATACAAGCTTCCGGAACCTCAGACAGGTATCACACAACCTGGCAGGTCTCATGCATTTGAAAATCGAAATAATGATGAGTTAAGAGTTCTCGAGTCTTATATTGATTCACTTGCTGGAGAGTTTATACCTGTAAGTTTTATTGTGAATGATTCTTTTGAGTTAATACGTGTAACCGGAAATGCAAGAAATTATCTGGCACCGCTGTCCGGGAAAGTGAGCACAGATGTAACGAAAAACCTTATAAAAGACCTGAGTGTTCCTGTTGCAACCGGTCTGACTAAAGTATTTAAAACCTCATTGGCTATGAAATTCTCCAATATCAGAATTAAAGTCGAGGGTGAAAATAAAAAAGTAAATGTCGACATCAAGCCTTTAGAGATAAGGCGTCATGTGCCGATCATGGCTGTGGTCATTATCTCAGAAGTGAAAACGTTAGATCTTAGCCCTGACAACGAGAGCATTAAATATGACGCGGATGCTGAAGTTCATCAAAGGGTTTCCGATCTGGAGCAGGAACTTCAGTTTAGTCGCGAAAATTTGCAGGCGACCATTGAAGAGTTAGAAACTTCGAATGAAGAGTTGCAGGCAACTAATGAAGAGTTGCTTGCGAGTAATGAAGAACTGCAAAGCACCAATGAAGAGCTGCAATCTGTAAATGAGGAGTTGTTTACGGTCAATGCTGAATATCAGAGTAAAATCTCAGAACTGAGTGAGTTGAACGCAGACATGGAAAACTTCATGGGTGCATCTGAACTTCTCTCTATATTCTTAGATACAAACTTGCAAATTCGACGGTTCATGCAAAGTGCTAAGCAATTATTTAATATCCTCGATCATGATATTGGCCGTCCCTTTGAGCACCTCTCTCATAGGCTACCCGGGGTAGACCTTGTGTCCATGGTGAGGCAGGTTGCTGACACTGGGTTAGCAATCTCTATGGATGTTAAAGCAGAGGATTTGAACTGGTATTTACTGCGTATTTTACCCTATAAGCTGAATCATAATGTTCATGGGGGCGTGATTATCGCCTTGCACGATATCTCTGAGCTCAAAGCATCACAAGAACATATCGCCAGAGCGAATCAGCGGAAATTGTTAGCACAAAAAATGACCCAGTCTACCTATTGGGAGATGGACCTGGCCGATAGATCCGTAAAATGGTCTGAGGGTGCCGAGGATCTGTTTGGGGTAGACATATTGCAAATTAATATAGATAACGATTTCTTAACTAAGATAATTCAACCGGATGATTCAAAAAGGGTTCAGGCAGAGATCGCTAAGATCCTTAGTGATGGACAGCCTTTTAAAACAAAGTTCTCTGTTGTAATAAATTCAGAGAATTATTTAATTGAACAGAACTGTATGATGCTGAAAAATGAGTCAGATGAAAAAACACATCTGCTCGGAGTAATTCGGCGTATTGATGAGTTGTCGTGCCCCAAAGCAAATAGTTGTGAACTCAAAGATACTGAGTAACTATTTTAGTAAAGGTTTGTTATGTTTGATGATCCGGTAGTTAAAGATTTTAAAAATATAGATTTAGATCTTCAGCGTGTATCAGAAATGAACGATGAGGAGATTATTGAAGTATTACAGAACTTATCGGTTCATCAAACAGAGTTGGAGATGCAGAATGAACAACTGCGTCTGACCCAGGAAGATCTGAAAATTAGTCAGCAACGAGCTTATCAGATCTTTTATAACGCCCCGACCGGATATGTTACGCTCGATGATCAGGGGATTGTTAAACAGTGTAATAGAAAATTTACTGAACTTGTCGATATACAAGATGTTGATGTTATCGGCCATGCCTTTATTGAGTTTCTGTCTCAGTCTGATCGTGTAACCTATAATGTTTGGAAACGTTCTTCTTCTGTCGATAAAGTACAGACGTTTCAATTTCATACTTCAAATGTAAAAGCTCTTTTTTTAAGCATCTCTATGTCTGAGTTAGTCGTCGACAAAGCGGAAAAGGTTACATTAGTCACCTGTAGCGATGTGTCTGAACTGAAAGCATCAGAAGAAGCATTAAAGATTTCCTCTATCGTTTTTGAAAACGCCAATGAAGCGGCAATGGTTGTTAATAGCAATTTTGAAATTATCAGTATCAATCCGGCGTTTACGAAAATTACCGGTTATACAAAAGAGGAGATTATTAATCAGAACCCAAGTCTGCTCAGTTCGGGTCAACATGACAGCGCTTTCTATCGGGATCTCTATAACGCCCTGAATAAAAAAGGGTGTTGGGAAGGGGAGATCTGGAACCGGAGAAAAGATGGGCAGATCTATCCAGAATGGTTATCTATCAATGTTATTACTGATCTTTATGATAATCCCTATCAGTATGTATGCGTGTTTAAAGATAATACTCAGTATAAAACTGATCAGTACATCATACATAAACAAGCGACTCATGACGCATTAACAGACCTGCCTAATCGAGTTTTATTTAATGACCGGCTTGAGCAGGCGATTTTGCATTCGATTCGAAATACCAATGAGATGGCGGTGCTATTTATTGATCTTGATGGCTTTAAGGATGTTAATGACACCCTCGGACACCACTCAGGTGACCTCTTACTAAAAGAGGTCGCTTTAAGGTTAAAGAACAGTATCAGAGAGACTGATACCGTGGCGAGATTAGGTGGTGATGAGTTCGCAATTATTCTGCTGGACATTAAAGCGCAGGAGGATATTAAAAGAACACTCTTTAATATACTCGAGATTGTGAAACATCCGTTTGTGTTATCTGATGACAGAGCCTATGTCACAGCCAGTATCGGTGTGACCCTCTATCCACATGATGGCGATAGCTCTCAAGAGCTGTTGATGAATGCTGATCAGGCCATGTATTCCGCCAAAAGAATGGGTAAAAATTGCTTCAAATTTTTTACTGAGCAGATGCAGGCTTCTGCTTCTGTAAAACATCAAATATCCAATGATTTACGCTCTGGGGATACCAGTGATTTTTATCTAAACTATCAGCCAATAGTTGATATTTTATCCGGCCAGATTGTAAAAGCGGAAGCGCTGCTTCGATGGAAGCATCCTAAGGGAGAGACCATCGGCCCCGATGTTTTTATCCCAATTGCTGAAGAAAATGGTTATATCTTAGAGTTAGGTGATTTTGTATTTGATCAGGTTACGAATGATTTGGCGTCCTGGCATAAACGCTATGGTATCAACATTCAGATTGGCGTTAATACATCCCCTATGCAGTTTAAAATTAATGCTAAGAGTGCACAGCGATGGATACAAAAGCTACTTGATCTGAATCTGTCGGGTGCAAATTTAGTGATAGAGATAACGGAAGGCTTGCTGCTTGAAAGTACTCACGTGGTGGATGAGGTATTGCTTGCGTTTCGGGATTTCGGTTTGGAGGTTGCCCTGGATGATTTTGGTACAGGTTACTCCTCCTTGGCTTACCTTAGAAAATTCGATATTGACTATCTGAAGATCGATAAGTCCTTTGTTTCACTGTTAGAAAGTGACCCGGATAGTCTCGTTTTATGCGAAGCCATTATTTTAATGGCGCATAAATTAGGCATGAAAGTGATCGCAGAGGGTGTTGAAACTGCGTTTCAGCGTGAGCAGCTCATCTCGGTTGAGTGTGACTATGGCCAGGGCTATCTGTTTTCATACCCTTTACCTAAAGATCAGTTTGAACAGCTATTGCTGAACGAGTCCACTCCTTTTTCCCCGATACAGGCATAGCCGATTCCGTTATTCTGTTTATGGTTTTGTTTCCCTTTTAACGGCACTACTTCAATTGTTTTCCACAACCCTCAGCTTGGCGGTAATAAAGTCAGTGTGTGAGACGTAGATCAGGTCGGCAATACGGCGAATCACATGCTCTTCGTAATGGTGTAGTTCACCATCCGCATAGGCAACTCGCCAGAGGTTTTGGATCAGGGCTATCTTTTCCTCCGGGGTGCACAGGTCGTTGATTTGGGAGGTGAAGCGAAAATAATCGGTCGCTTCATGCTGAGCCTTTTCTGCTTGCTTCAGAAGTTGGTCTGCGGTGGTTGGATCCAGTGAAAAACTCGATTTGAGTAATGTCAGCAGCGTCTGTTTCTCTTCCGGTTTGCGCTCATAGTCCGACAGCAGCACCTCGACCATTAGGGCTGCTGAAGCTAGCGATATTAGCTTTTTCGGATCACACTGCGAGCCGCTATCGGGCGGTAAAAAGGTGTCGAGAAAGGATTTCAGTTTTGTCATCATGTTAAATACTCCATCATGATGGTAGACAAGTGATTGATTGTATTAGTTCATAGAGGATATTAATCAGCATTCAGTATGGGGAACGACAGAGTAAGGAGAGGTGTCGCGCTTTAAACGGGAAAGGACCGCATTAAGCGGTCTCTTCGGTCCGGTAGGCGTAGGTGTTGTTAAAACAGTAGATCATCCAGTCACCGGCAGAGATCGGCTCATATTTCGGCGTTTCGCCCGCAGCGCAGCAGTTTTCTAAACAGCTGACATCGGTATCAAAGTCCGGCTCAACAAAAAAGGGCATCGAGTAACGTTCCCGTCCGCTGGGGCTGAACACCCGGTGAGCGGTAGATTTGTAACGGTCGTTACTCCAGCGCGCCATCATGTTACCGATGTTGATGACAAAAGCATCTTCGATGGGCGGCGCATCGATCCATTCACCAGTTTTATCCTGCACTTGAAGGCCGCCGGTCTCATCCTGCCAGAGGATAGTGATGCAGCCATAATCGGTATGGGTGCCAGCACCGATATGTTTTTCGCCATTCACGGGTGCTACTTCGGGGTAGTGTATAAAACGCAGCACACTTAACGGATGCTCAAATTTGTCGGCAAAAAAATCCTTGTCGATCCTCAAGGCCATCGCCAGCGCGCTGAGTACCGTTTTACCCAGTTCCAGCATATCCCGGTAATGACGCTCCATCTTTTGCTGAAAGTCGGCGGGAATCTGAGGATATTGGTTGGGGCCGTACAGGGGACGATCCGGTCCGATCAGCGGATGATCAGACGGCAGATTGAGGCCCATATCAAAGGTCTCTTTTATATCCCCCGGACGTTCCGGGTCCAGTTGTTCTGCCATCATCTTGCCATAGCCGCGATGGTTGGCTGACAGGGTGATATCAATTTTTACTTTCTCGGTTTCCGGGAGGGCAAAAAACGCTTGCGATAGTTCGTGCATCTCCTGAATCCGTTGTCTGCTGATCGGGTGTCCCTGAATATAGAAAAAACCGCTTTCCCGGCAGGCAGTATCGATCGCGTTGGCAACCTTTAGCTTTTCTGTCTCATTATCGGAATATAAGCTGGAAATGTTGATCAGAGGAATATTCATAAGAGTCTCGGGCTTCTGTAAAAAGTAGACTTCCCGTCACCAGGGGTGAGGGGAAGTCGAAGATCTATCAGAGTTAAACGATCTGTTTAGCCTTATTTAGGAATGTCGGAGGAGATACCTTCAACGTACCAGTTCATTTTTTCCAATTCTTCGTAACTCATGCGCTCGCCTTCAGCGACGACTACTTCCCCTGCTTTATTCTTGATCGGACCGGCAAATGGATACACGCTGCCATCTTTAATGCCGGCAATCAGCACTTCGGCGTGGGTGACAACTTCAGCAGGGATACTTTTATTAAACCCAGGGATAACAATTGCGCCCTCTTTCATACCCTCAACGTTTGCTTTGGGTTTCCAGGTGCCGTCCATAACGGCTTTTACTGTGTTGATGTAGTGAGGGCCCCACTCATCAACAACGGATAACAGGTGGGCGTTAGGACCAAAAGATGACATATCGGATGCCTGACCTACCGCATAAGCACCGCGGCGTTCTGCTGCTTGCATCGCCGCAGGGCTGTCGGTATGTTGCAGGATAACATCAACACCCTGATCCATCATCGCATTGGCTGCGTCGGCCTCTTTGCCTGGATCGAACCAGCTGTTCACCCAGATGATTTTGAGTTCAGCCTCTGGGTTGTATTCATTCAGTGCCAGTTGTACCGCATTGATATCGCGGATAACTTCGGGAATTGGGAACGATGCGATGTAACCGATCTTGTTGCTCTTGGTTACCTGAGAGGCGACATAACCTGCGACGTAGCGCCCTTCAAAGGTGGTGGAGATGTAGGTACCCATGTTTTTGGCGGTTTTATAGCCGGTAGCATGTTCAAATACGACGTCAGGGAACTGTTTGGCCACCTTCAGGGTTGGGTTCATAAACCCGAATGATGTCGTGAAAATCAGGTCATGGCCTGTTTTTGCCAGGTTATAAATGACCCGTTGCGCATCAGCACCTTCGGCAACGTTTTCAACATAGGTGGTTTGTACTTTATCGCCAAATTCGGCTTCAACTGATTTACGTCCCTGATCATGCTGGTATGACCAGCCGTGGTCACCGACAGGGCCCACATATACAAAGCCTACTTTGAATGGGTCGGCGGCCTGAGCTGAGAAAGTGGAGAGTGCAGAGATGCATACCCCGGCAGCAAGACCGGTAACCAGTTTGTTAAATTGACGACGTTTCATGCGTCATTCTCCTGTTGAGTCATTTGGGTGTGACGGTCGGTAAAAGTTGACCAATCGGTTAGTTGTTATTGTTTAAGCAATTTTCTGACCAATCGGTCATCTTTCAGTATTTTTTCTGTAATCTATGATACGCGTAGACGCGGGCCTCAGGTTTTTGCCTTTAGCTGACTGTAATTGATCCATAATGGTGCATTCGCCCTGAGAATGCTTTAATTAAGATCACAAAAACAGGGCGTCGCTCAGATAATTGTCTTGTCCTAACCCCTGGCATGAAACGGATTGCCAAGTGACATCGGTGCGACCAGTCGGCTGCGGGTCTGATTGCTCGATAGTATCACCAGAACCACAACCGTCGCCAGATAAGGCAGCATTGCCAGCAGGTTGGGAGAAACCGAAAAGCCCAGTCCCTGGAATACCAGGTGAAGGATGCTTGCCAGACCAAATAACCATGCACCTAACAGTACGCGTTCTGCCTTCCAGCTGGCGAATACGACCAGTGCCAGGGCGATCCAGCCGCGTCCGGCGGTCATGTTTTCTGCCCAGAGCGGCGTATACGCCAGCGACAGGTAACCGCCCGCCAGCCCCGCCATCGCGCCACCAAAGATGATTGCCAGATAGCGGGTTTTAAATACCGGAAGGCCGATAGCATTGGCCGCGTGCGGATTCTCTCCCACCGCTTTGAGTATCAGACCCGGGCGGGAATAGTTGATAAACCAGTACACCGCGCCAAACAGGATAAAGGAGAGATAGACGACCAGGTCCTGGCCAAACAGCATCCGGCCGATAATCGGCAGATCGGTCAATACCGGAATAAACACCGGGTCTAGCCCCTCAATCGGTTTGCCGACAAATTCACTACCGACAAATGCCGATAGGCCGGTACCAAAGATGGTCAGCGCCAGCCCGGTGGCAACTTGGTTAGCGCTTAGTTCCATAGTGATGAGGCCGAAAATAAGTGACATCAGGACGCCTGCAACCATCGCCAGAATAAATCCAAGCAGCAGACTGCCGGAGAGCAGTGTGACGATAAAGCCGACGACTGCGCCCATCAGCATCATGCCCTCCTGACCGAGGTTAAGCACCCCGCTTTTCTCACAGACCAACTCTCCCAGTGCCACTATAAGTAGCGGTGTGCCGGTGCGGATCATGGCGTAGAGTATGTTGGTGATCAGATCAATATCCATGTGTTTATCCTTGAGTCTCAGACGCTAACGATGGCAGGGGAGAGGAGGGGGGAACCTTTCTCGGTTTGAGTCGAATGCGGAAGGTGATCAGCACATCGCAGGCCAGCAGGTAGAACAGTAGCATCCCCTGAAACAGTCCTGTGAGTGCCAGAGGCAGGCCCAGACTGATCTGTGCCATCTCGCCACCCATGTAGAGCAGCGCCATCAGCAGACTTGCAAGCAGTATACCCACCGGGTGCAGGCGACCGAGAAATGCCACGATAATCGCGGCATAACCATAGCCGGGAGAGATCTGCGGGATCAGCTGACCAATAGGGCCGGTAACTTCGCCGACACCGGCGAGACCGGCTAAACCACCGCTGAGTAACAGGGCAAAATAGACCAGCCGTTTCTCTTTGAATCCGGATAAGCGTGCGGCACCGGCATCCATCCCCATGACCTTAATCTGAAAGCCATAAAAGCTGCGGCTCATCAATACCCAGACAGCAACAACAGCCAGCAATGCCAGTGCCATGCCAAAGTGCACCCGGGTGTCCTCAATCAATATCGGTAGCAGTGCTGAATCACCAAAGAGTGCTGATTCCGGGAAGTTAAACCCTTCCGGGTCTTTAAGTGGACCATGAACCGCCCAGAGCAGAATATTCAGAGCGATATAGTTCATCATGATGGTGGTGAGAATCTCATTGGTATTGAAACGTACTTTCAGTAATGCGGCGATACCGGACCAGAACATGCCACCCAGTACGCCGGCGATCAGCACCACGGGCAGCACCCAGAAACCCTCTGTTTCAGTCAGCTGCAGCGCGATATAACTACCGAACAGACCGCCCATTAAGAGCTGTCCTTCGGCGCCGATATTCCAGATTTTTGCTTTGAACACCACTGACAGGCCGATGGCGCAAAGTAAAATAGGGGCGGTTTTTACGCAGAGTTCAGCAATTCCGTGGGTGTCTGAAACAGGCACATAGAGAATCGTGATCAGTGCTTCAATAGGATCAACCCCCAGCAGCGTAAACAGTATCAAGCCGGTAAACATAGTTAGCAATGCCGCTAATACCGGTGACAGATACGCCATGGTGCTGGAGCGTTCACCGCGCGGTTCCAGTTTGATCATAGGGCTGCACTCCTTTCATTGGCAGGCTGTTCAAAGTCGCCAGCCATCATCCGGCCAAGCTCCTGAATCGATGACTCTGGTGTGGGTTTAATCGGTGACAGGGCGCCGTCACAGATTGCGCCGATGCGATCAGAGATGAGGAATAGTTCGTCGATATCCTCCGACACCACCAGAATCGCGGCACCCTGATCACGCAGGGTGATCAGTGCTTTATGGATCGCCGTTGCCGCACCGATATCGACCCCCCAGGTCGGATGAGCCGCAATCAGAATTTTCGGGTTTTGCATGATCTCCCGGCCGATAATGAATTTTTGCAGGTTACCACCGGAGAGGCTGTCAGCCTGGGCATGACGACCCGCTGCCTTGACCTTATACCGGTCGATAATTTCATCGGCGAAGGCTTCCGCCTTTTTCCAGGCAACCATGCCGTTATTCACCAAGCCCGTTAAGAATCCGGTCAGCAGGGCATTTTCTGTCAGGCTCATTTCGGGCACTGCGCCACGGCCAAGCCGTTCCTCGGGTACAAAGCCCAGCCCCCACTGACGACGCTGATCGGGGGGCAGGCTGCCTACCTGAGTGTCCGCAAAGCAGATGGTGTTTGCCACCGGACAGAGATGTTCGCCACTCAGGCTGGCCAGCAGTTCTTCCTGGCCATTACCTGCAACACCGGCAATCCCGACGATCTCGCCGGCATTCACGGTGAGGTTAATGTTTTTCAGATGCACGCCGAACGGGTCAGGGCTATGCAGGGTGAGGTCGTTAATGCTGAGTAGCGGGGATGTGCCCAGCCGTTTTGGATAAGTCGTGCTGACCGGGGTATCATCGCCGACCATCAGTTTAGCCATGCTGGTAGTGTCTTCTTCGGCGGGGATGCACTCACCGGAGACTCGTCCCGCGCGTAAGACGGTGGCTTTATGGCACAGGGCTTTTACTTCGTTGAGTTTATGGCTGATAAACAGAATCGAGCAGCCCTCGCTGGCCAGTTTCCGCAGGGTGATGAACAGAGTATCGACTTCCTGTGGTGTTAATACCGAAGTGGGTTCATCGAGAATCAGCAGCTTGATGTTTTGCACCAGGCAACGAACGATCTCAACTCGCTGCCGTTCGCCGACCGACAGCGTATGGATCTCCCGGTCGGGATTAATCGCCATGCCATATTTTTCCGACACGGTGCGAATTTTTATTGCCAGTGGCTCCAGTTCTCCGGCATCGTCGCCTAGCGCCAGGGCGATGTTTTCGGTGACCGTCAGGGTCTCAAACAGCGAAAAGTGCTGGAATACCATGCCGATGCCCATCTTGCGGGCATGGGCAGGATCCTTCACCTCGATGGGCAAGCCATCCCAAAGCACCTCGCCCTTATCGGGCTTTACCAACCCGTAGATGACTTTCATCAGGGTGCTTTTCCCTGCGCCGTTTTCACCCAGCAGTGCGTGAATCTCGGCCGGAGCGATATCCAGGTGGACGTCATCATTGGCTAGACATCCTGGATACTGTTTCGTAATACCGCGTAGTGTGAGTCGCGGAGGGGTGGGATTCTGCTGCACGCTGGCTACCTCGCCGATAATGAAGCTAAAAGAAAACTATACCCAAACACGGTGGTTGAGTCTTGTAGATATGGAAAGAGAAGCAAAAAACTGGCCAAGTGGTCAGTATTTGTCAGATGTCATCAGGTCTGGTGTAGATAAGTTGTGCAATCTTCACCAGTGATTCACTATCCTCAGAGTTTTGAACGGTCTGTTTGATGGTAATTTGGTTCAGCGCACCAGATCTGCTCGCTGGTAGAAAGTCTCTGCACTTTTGCGAGGCATTAAAAAACAGGGCGTGTCAGACGAGGGCATCACCATTGTGATGCCCGGAACAAGGGAGCGCCGGATTATCTCTGTCGGGTCACTTAATACCACAGCCTTTAAGAATAATGTGGGTAAGCGTGGTGATCGCCTGTTCATAGTCCTGGTTATCCAGCGATTTTTTACCCAGTGCTGACGATACCTGGAGTGCAAAGTCTGCATAGTGCTGTGTGCTCGACCAGAGCAGAAAGATGAGATGACTCGGGGCTATGCTGGCATCGAGCTTTCCCTGTTGTTGCCATTGTTCGAATACCGCAGTGCGGGATCTGAACCACTCTTCGTAGCCTTCGGTGAAATAACGGTCCAGATTGGGACCTCCGCTGATGATTTCACTGGCGAAGATACGTGAAGCCAGAGGATGGTCGCGGGAAAATTCGATCTTCTTGCGCAGATATTTGGTCAGACTGCTGGCGGCATCGTCTTCGGCCCTGAGGTTGCTCAGGGTGCTATCCCATAGATCGATTATGTCACTGAGAACGGCGAAATAGAGTCCCAGTTTATTCTTGAAGTAATAGTGAATGTTGGCTTTAGGCAGGTTGGCACGCTCAGCAATGTCGCGCATGCTGGCGCCTTTGAACCCACAGGCCGCAAACTCTTGCTCTGCAGCTGCCAGGATCTGTTGCTCGTTCTTCTGGCGGATTCGTCCGGCGGGTTTTTCGCCCGTATGTGAGCTGATGTCTAGCGGCATGAACGCGTCTCGTGTATCAAAATTTGCTGCAATTATAGCGAAAAATAATCGTCAACTGACGGCTTTTTCTTCACAGTAATGCAGATACTTAAAATCTTCACACAGGGTTTCGGTTGCTGCTAACAAACTTTGCCCCTATTCATCGTTTTTTTGCTTTCGCTGCTGGTTTGATATGGTATCGTTGATTTGCAAGCGAAATAGTTGGAGCTTTAGTCAATGACACAAAATTTTCTGACCACCCCGGCAAAAATATTAATTACCGGTGTTGATGGACAGATAGGTTATTTTTTAAACCAGGTGACGCAGAATGATCCATTCTTTTCTGTGGTGGCCTTTACGGATAAAAAACTGGATATCAGTAGCCGTGAGCAGGTCCAGAAACAGCTGGATGAGCATCTGCCTGATTATGTCATTAACACGACTGGCTTTAATGCAGTTGACCGGGCTGAAGCCCAGACTGAACGTTGCTATGAGCTGAACAGAGATGCCGTAGAAGTGCTGGCGACAGCCTGTGGCGTGTTGTCTATTCCGCTGATTCACCTGTCGTCTGATTACGTTTTCGATGGTCACTATGAGAGTGGTTATAAAGAGGATGATCAGGCGCGTCCACTGGGGCTGTATGGTGACAGTAAATGGCAGGGCGAAGAGGTGTTGCGTGCCGCGTTGCCGCAGCATGTGATTCTTCGGGTGAGCTGGGTATTCAGTACCATTGGCGACAACTTTATGCGCCGCGCGTTGCGGCAGGCGCGGCAGGAAGAGGAAATTGTTGCTGCTGATGATCGCCGCGGTTGTCCAACGTCGGCCAGTGATATTGCCCGGGTGATCGTCGCTATTCTGAAACAGCTTCATAATGGTGCCGATAACTGGGGCACTTATCATTATTGTTGTGCAGAGATTACCACCCGTTACGGCTTTACCGAAGCGGTACTGGCTGCAGCGGGGCAGTATGAAAAACTGAAAGTGGAGAAGCTGGTGCCGATCAGTTCTTCCGAATTAGGCAGCGATGCTGAGCGCCCAGCCTCTTCAGTGCTGGTGTGCACTAAACTGCTAAATCATTTTGGTATCCGCCAGCTACCCTGGCGGAGTCAGCTGGTGGCGATGATTCGTGAACAGTACCAAAATGAGGAGATCAATGATATCACCGCTTAACTGATTTCAGGGTAGCGGCGTGTGATGCAGAGCTACCCAGACGATATAGGCGGCACAGGCCAGCGCCATCACCAAAGCCACTGTACGAATACCCCTCGTTTTTCCCCGCTTCAGAGCGATAGTGCCCAGCACAATATACGCTACCAGAGCGATCAGCTTTGCTGTCAGCCAGCTATGGGTAAAGGGATACTGGCTGACGGTAATGGTGAGGGCGATGGCGCTTACCAGCAAAAGCGTGTCGATAATATGTGGTGTAATTCTGACCCAGCGTCGTTTTAATTTTTCCGGTGTTGTCAGCATCCAGTAACCCCGCAGGGTGAAAAAAAGTATGCTCAGAGCGGCAAAGGTGATGTGGGTGTGCTTAAGTACCATGTACATTGTTGCAAAACTCGCCTAACAATTAAGTGAATAACTGACTAAAATAATCAGGTATATTTTTACCTAAATACACAAGAGATGCTAGCCAGGTATGCAGATAAATCAGAACAGCAATGCAACCACTCAACTGGTTGACCGGTTTGGCCGGCGGGTTGAGTATATCCGTTTGTCGGTGACGGATCGTTGTGATTTTCGCTGTGTGTACTGTATGGCCGAGGAGATGCAGTTTCTACCGCGCAGTGAAGTCTTATCTCTGGAAGAGTTGTATTTCGTGGCCCGTGCATTTGTTGAATTGGGGGTGAATAAGATCCGTCTGACCGGCGGAGAGCCTCTGGTTCGTCGGGGTATTCTGACGCTGGTGGAACAACTGGGGCAGTTGCCTGCTGAACTGCTGATCACCACTAATGGTTCCCAGTTAGCCGGTATGGCGGCGGATCTTAAACGGCTGGGGGTTGATCGTCTGAATATCAGTCTCGATAGCTTGCAGGAGGATAAGTTTAAACGACTGACCCGTACCGGACGCTTGTCGCAGGTGCTGGCGGGGATTGATGCGGCAATAGCGGCAGGCTTTAAAAGGATTAAGCTGAATGCGGTGGTGTTAAAAGGTCGCAATGATGATGAAGTGCTCGACCTGATTGCATTTGCCCGTACCAAGGGGCTGGATATCACCTTTATTGAGGAGATGCCGCTGGGGGCGATCACCGAGCATGACCGGGCGGAAGTCTACTGTTCCAGCGATGAGTTGCTGCAGATGATTATGCCTGTCTATCCTTTGATAGACTCTGCGGATAAAACCGGAGGGCCATCCCACTATTATCGAATGAGTGATAGCGACAGCCGGGTTGGCTTTATCTCTCCGCACAGTCATAACTTCTGTAGCGAATGTAATCGGGTGCGAATGACAGTTGAGGGACGGTTGTTACTCTGTCTGGGTAATGAACACTCGATGGATTTGCGCCAGGTTATCCGCGATCATCCCGGTGATATTGAGGTGCTGAAACAGCATCTGATCCGCGCAATGGATCTTAAGCCCGAGCAGCACTATTTTGATCTGGATGATGAAACACCGCAGATTGTTCGCTTTATGAATATGACCGGCGGCTGATCACAACAAAGGTGTAAAGCGTCTGTTTACACCGATTAATCTAAAGAATGCGTAATGTGCGCTGAAATTATTCCCATCTCCCTGTAAAATACCCGGCTTATTATTCGCAGTGCCTCAGGAGGCAGAATGGCAGCCAGCTCAATCAATGATCCATTTCAGAATATCCGCCCCTATTATGATAGTGAGGTAAGTGATGTCCTGAACCGGCTGATCCATGATGATGAACTTATCTCAGTGCTGACCCGCTATCAGTTTCCCCAGATGGCATCCCTGTTTGGCTGGCTGTTAAAGCCCGCCGTGCGCATTTTTCTGGCGCAGAAAACTGGCGAGATCGAGAGTATTCAGGACTTTCAGACGCTGATTGCGGGTTATATGACCAAGATGATCGGCCGTACGACCACCCGTCTTTCCTGTAGTGGTATTGAAAATCTTGAGCATGATGAGGCGTATCTGTTTGTTTCCAACCACCGTGATATAGCTATGGACCCGGCGTTTGTTAACTGGGCGCTGTATCAGAATGGTTTTGATACCCTGCGGATCGCCATTGGCGACAACCTGCTGCGTAAGCCTTACGTCTCAGATCTGATGCGCCTGAATAAAAGCTTTATTGTTAATCGTTCAGCAAAAGGGCGCGAGGTGCTTACTGCGCTGGGGCAGTTGTCGGCCTATATTGATCATTCACTGGTGCATGATGAAGCCAGTGTCTGGATCGCCCAGCGGGAAGGCCGGGCAAAAGATGGTAACGACTTTACTGATCCCGCCATTCTGAAAATGTTTTATATGTCGCACCGCAAACAGCGTAGCTTCGCAGAGTTTCTCGAGCGGGTAAAAATTGTTCCGGTTTCAATCTCCTATGAGTATGACCCCTGTGACCGGGCTAAAGCGCAGGAACTTGATGCCAAGCAGCAGGGGGTTAAGTATCAGAAATCCCAGTTTGAAGATATTGACAGTATCGTCACCGGGATCACCGGTAACAAAGGCCATGTGTATGTGGCGTTTGGTGATGTGATCACCGGTATGAATACCCCTGAAGAGCTGGCTGCCGAGATCGACCGCCAGATCATCGACAACTACTATCTGCACCCCTCTAATATGCTAGCCGCGGGGGTTGATGACGGCAGTATTGATGCGGAGCAGCAGGCCCTGTTTGCCGCCCGAAGCGAGGGTTTGTCTGACTCTGCTGCGAATATCCTGCGGCAGATGTATGCTAATCCGGTATTGAATAAGAAGAAGCCGCAGGAGGCTGCATGAGTCGACTGACACATCTGGATGATAAGGGTCATGCGAACATGGTGGACGTGTCTGAAAAGGCAGTAACCACCCGCGAGGCGACCGCTCAGGCGGTGGTTAACATGCTGCCAGAAACGCTGCATATGATTACCGCCGGAGAGCATAAAAAGGGCGATGTGCTGGCAGTGGCAAGAATTGCTGGTATTCAGGCCGCTAAACGTTGTTCTGATCTGATTCCGCTGTGTCATCCGCTGATGCTGAGCAAAGTGGCGGTTGAATTGATACCCCAACCGGAATCTGCTTCGGTGCTGATCCTGGCGACCTGTAAGTTAGCTGGCCAGACCGGGGTTGAGATGGAAGCGCTGACCGCCGCATCGGTGGCGGCGCTGACCATCTATGATATGTGTAAAGCGGTGGATAAAGGGATGGTTATCTCTGAGATCAAGCTGTTGGAAAAAACAGGTGGAAAAAGTGGTCACTGGAAGGTGAGCCCTTGAAGCCCCCAGTTGAGGTCGATGTTAATACCGAAAAGGATAGTGATCAGGCGATGAGCAGAAAACCTTCTCTGTTGTTATATCTGCGGGCAACGCTCTTTTATATTGGCTTTTACCCGGTGACGCTGGTGTTTGCTGCGTTTTGTTTGCTGGTGGGCTGGGCGTTACCCTTTCGTCCCCGTTTTAAGCTGTTTACCCTGATGAACTATTTCAGTATGGCCTGGCTGTATCTGTGCTGTGGTGTTAAATACCGGATTGAAGGTCTGGAAAACTTGCCCAGGGATAGCGCTTATGTGGTGGTTGCCAACCACTCCAGTGAGTGGGAAACGCTGTTTCTACAAACCCTGATCCGCCCGCAAAGCGCGGTTCTGAAACAGGAGCTATTAAAGATACCTTTCTTTGGCTGGGCGCTGGCGATGTTGAAACCGATTGCGCTGGATCGCAGTAAGCGCCGGGGTGCACTTAAAGATTTGCTGACCCAGGGTAAAGCGCGTCTGGAAGAGGGGATTAACGTGGTGATCTTTCCTCAGGGAACCCGGGTAGAAACCGGTAAGCTGGGTAAATTTAATAAGGGTGGGGCGATGCTGGCGGCCAGTGCTCAGGTGCCGGTGGTGCCGCTGGCACATGACGCAGGTCTGTTCTGGCCGGGTAAAAGCTATGTCAAATACCCCGGTACCGTTACCGTGCGTATCGGCGTGGCGGTGAATTCAGTTGATCGCAGTGTGGATGAGATACATACCGACTCGGTTGGCTGGCTGGAAGCGCAGATGCGTGATCTTAAAGTGGTGGATGAGTAGCTCTCAGCTCACAAGCGAAGCATCTGAGAAGCAGCTAAAACGCTCAATAAAAAACCCGCCGAGGCGGGTTTTTTAATCTGCGCTATCCAGGATTAACTAGTGTATTTCTGGAATACCAGCGTCGAGTTAGTGCCGCCGAAACCAAAGCTGTTCGACATGACGCGCTGCAGGTCAACATTGTCTCTGCGCTCAGTGACAACGGGAAGACCTTCTGCTGCAGGGTCAAGCTCGTCGATATTGGCCGATGCACAGATGAAGTTGTTTTCCATCATCAGCAGACTGTAGATCGCTTCCTGTACGCCGGTTGCACCCAGTGAGTGGCCGGTTAGGGACTTGGTCGAACTGACCGGAGGCATCTGCTCGCCGAAGGTCTCTTTCATCGCCTTCAGCTCCTGGATGTCACCCGCAGGTGTTGAGGTGCCGTGAGAGTTGATGTAATCGATGCCCCCATCAACGGTGCTCATCGCCAGCTTCATGCAGCGCACAGCGCCTTCGCCGGATGGAGCAACCATGTCATAGCCATCAGACGTCGCGCCATAGCCGACCAGTTCGCCATAGATTTTTGCGCCACGGGCTTTAGCGTGTTCCAGCTCTTCCAGAACCAGCATGCCGCCACCGCCAGCGATAACAAAACCATCACGGTTGGCATCGTAGGCACGGGACGCTTTTTCCGGGGTATCGTTGTATTTGCTGGACAGTGCGCCCATCGCATCAAACATAACGCTCAGGGACCAATGAAGTTCTTCACCGCCGCCAGCGAAGACGATGTCTTGCTTGTTCAGCTGAATCTGTTCCATCGCATTGCCAATACAATGGGCGCTGGTAGCGCAGGCAGAGGTGATGGAGTAGTTAACGCCCTTAATTTTAAATGGCGTTGCCAGACAGGCTGATACAGTAGACCCCATGGTGCGGGTGACGCGGTATGGACCGACCCGACGAACACCTTTGGTGCGCAGGATATCAGCGGTTTCAACGATGTCTGCGGATGATGCGCCACCAGAACCTGCCACCAGACCGGTACGCACGTTAGACACCTGATCTTCACTCAGGTTGGCGTCTTTAATCGCCTGTTCCATAGACAGATACGCATAGGCTGCAGCATCACCCATGAAACGCACCAGTTTGCGGTCGATAAGGTCGGTATAATCCAGATCAATACTTCCCGCTACATGGCTGCGAAAGCCCATCTCTTTGTACTCTTCCTGAAATTTGATGCCTGAACGGCCCTCTTTCAGTGAGTCCAGGACGGCTTCTTTATCAGTACCCAGGCAAGATACGATACCCATTCCGGTAACAACGACACGTCTCATAGGATGCCTCTTTTATTCAGTAAAAACATTGTAATTATAGATCTACAGCCGAGCTAAAGCCTGTATCCAGACTTATAAGATTAGAAGCTATCGGTAGATACGAACAGGCCAACACGCAGATCTTTTGCAGTGTAGATCTCGCGGCCATCGACAGAAACGGAGCCATCGGCGATGCCCATAACCAGTTTACGCTCGATAACCCGTGACAGATCGATACGGTAGGTCACTTTTTTAGCGGTAGGTAAAATCTGCCCGGTAAATTTCACTTCACCACATCCGAGTGCACGTCCGCGCCCTTTATTGCCGCGCCAGCCAAGGAAGAAGCCAACGATTTGCCACATAGCATCCAGGCCTAAGCAGCCAGGCATAACCGGGTCGGTTGGGAAGTGGCAGTCAAAGAACCAGAGGTCAGGATGGATATCCAGCTCCGCTTCGATATAGCCTTTGCCATATTTGCCACCTTCACCGGTGATCATTGTGACGCGGTCCATCATCAGCATGTTACCGACAGGCAGTCGTGCGTTGCCTTCGCCGAACATTTCGCCGTGACCACACTGAAGAAGTTCTTCTCGATTGAATGAGGAAGGTTTTGTCATCTGAGCTGTATATCCACTTTTTTTTAAGTCAAAATATCGGGGGATTATACCGGGTTAGTGGGCTGGGATCACGACCTGTATCACCAAAAACTAAAAATAGAGCGGTTAAGGTCGTTTTTCAGGGGTTTCAAAGAAGATGCACAGTGAGTTTTGGCATGAGCGCTGGCGTAGTGGCCGGATAGGTTTTCATCAGCAGCAGGTTAACCCTTTACTGCAGCGTCACTGGTCTCAGTTGCAAGGCTCTGGTGAGGGGCGGGTGCTGGTGCCCCTGTGTGGTAAAAGTCTGGATATGCTCTGGTTACGAGAGCAGGGGCATGAAGTCGCCGGCGTTGAGTTGAACCCGCTGGCATGCGAAGCGTTCTGGTCTGAACAATCGGTAGCGGTTGAAGCGCAGCAGGTGGGTGAGTTTGTCGTGCGTCATAAGGACGGACTACGGCTATTTTGCGGAGATTTTTTTGCGCTGCCAGCTGAAGAGTTTGAGTCGATCGCCTGGGTGTATGATCGCGCCGCACTGATCGCCTTTCCTGAACCGATGCGTAAGCGTTATGCAGGGACACTGATTGAAAAGCTTCCCGCAGGCGTTGGCATGTTGTTGATAACCCTTGAGTTCGATGATGTTGAAGGCCCGCCCTTTTCGGTAACAGAAGATGAAGTCCGGTCGCTTTATAGCGAACGGTTTGAGATTGAAGAACTATCGGCGGAGCGGGGTGCCGGTCGGGGAGGGCGTGCGGAGGTGGAGACGGTTTATATCTTGAGGGATAGGATATAGTGGCTAGATCGTCACAAAAAACGTGACTAGCTAGACGCTTCGCTTGCTAGAAAAATCAAACTCAAAGCAGCTATCAGGCTGCTTTGAGTTATAAGAGCAAATCAGCGGTGCCCACTTACTATGCACGTTATCATTAGAGCTTGTTAAGAAGGGTTTTTCTGACAACTAGCCAGTCGCGCCTTTTGCGACGATCTAGCTAGACGCTTCGCTTGCTAGAAAAATCAAACTTAAAGCAGCTATCAGGCTGCTTTGAGTTATAAGAGCAAATCAGCCGTGCCCACTTACTATGCACGTTATCATTAGAGCTTGTTAAGAAGGGGTTTTCTAACAACTAGCCAGTAACGTTTTTTGTGACGTTCTAGCTAGACGCTTCGCTTGCTAGAAAAATCAAACTTAAAGCAGCTATCAGGCTGCTTGTAAGTTATAAGAATAAAGAGCGACCATCCTCACTTACTATCCACGTTTTTATCAAAGCCCATTAAGAAGGGTTTTTCTAACAACTAGCAAGTCACGTTTTTTGTGACGTTCTAGCCACTGCCCTTAACTGCTCCGCTTAACCGCGAGGTCTGCCAGCTGAATCATGGTCTGTTTGAATGAGCTGTCCGGCAGGGTGTCCAGTGCTTGAATCGCTTTGTCCGCTTCGGCGCAAGCGATGTCGCGGGCATAATCTATTGAGCCGGTAGCGTGGACGATCTCCATGATCGGTTGCAGATCATCGAGGCCGCCTTTACGGATCGCCTGACGGATCAGCTTGCGCTGCTCATCGCTGCCTTCGCGCATGGCGTGGATCAGTGGCAGTGTTGCTTTGCCTTCAGCCAGATCGTCGCCGACATTTTTACCCATCTCTTCAGCACTGCTGAGGTAATCCATCACATCGTCGATGATCTGAAAAGCGATGCCGATATGGCGGCCATAGAGGCGTAGCGCTTCTTGCTGGGTTTTATCCGTGCCGGCCAGAATTGCACCGGTCTCGGTGGCAGCTTCAAAGAGCATGGCAGTTTTACCCAGAATCACCTGCATATAAGATTCTTCGGTGGTGTCCGGATTGCGGGCATTCAGTAGTTGCAGTACTTCACCCTCAGCAATGATGGTGGTGGCGTTGGAGATAACCGCCATGATCTCCATCTTATTGATCTCAACCATGATCTGGAATGAGCGGGAGTAGAGAAAGTCGCCTACCAGAACGCTGGGGGCGTTGCCCCATTTAGCGTTAGCTGTATCATTGCCACGGCGCAGTTCTGAGTTGTCCACGACGTCATCGTGCAGCAGTGTCGCAGTGTGGATAAACTCGATGACCGCCGCAAGGTGGATGTGCTGGTCACCCTGATAGCCCGCCGCATTGGCGGCCAATAGCACCAGCAGGGGTCTGATCCGCTTGCCGCCACTCTCTACGATGTAGTGTCCTATCTTCTCAACGAGAGGTACGCCTGAGTGTAAGTTGTTGATTATATAATCGTTTACCGCTTCGAACTGCGGCTCAATAACTGGATTTAACTGATGTGGCAGCATGGGAACTGTTACCAGACTCTGAAATTTGTATTGCCGCATGCTAGGGGGTGCGTATCCGGGTGTCAAGAATGTCAGGTTATTATCTATATTTATGCTTGAGTCGTCTCTTATGTTTCTATATAATCTCGCGCCCTAACCCATCCAAATTCGCTCCCTATTATATGGTTGATAATTTCCATTAGACGTAGGCGTGTTATTAGTAGCAGGGCGGGTTGTAAATTGGAGATTAAAATGTACGCAGTAATTGTGAGCGGCGGTAAGCAATACCGAGTTCAGGAAGGCTTTACGCTGAAACTGGAAAAGCTGGCTGTAGAAGCTGGTTCTAATGTTGAGTTTGACCGTGTTCTGTTGGTTGCTAACGGTGACGATGTTAAAATCGGTGCACCAGTAGTTGAAGGTGCTAAGGTTACAGCTGAGGTTGTAAGCCATGGTCGCGCTAAGAAAGTTCATATCATGAAGTTCAAGCGTCGTAAGCACCACATGAAGCAGATGGGTCACCGTCAGCACTTCACTGAAGTAAAAATCACTGGCATTAGTGCCTAAGATAGGAGAGTGACAAATGGCTCATAAGAAGGCGGCAGGTAGTACCCGTAACGGTCGTGATTCCGAGTCGAAACGCTTAGGTGTTAAGCGTTTCGGTGGTCAGGTAGTAACAGCAGGTAACATTCTTATTCGTCAGCGCGGCACTAAGTTCCACGCTGGTGTAAACGTAGGTATGGGTAAAGACCATACTCTGTTTGCAACTGCAGACGGCGTTGTTAAGTTTATCGTTAAAGGCCCGCAAAAACGTAAATACATTACTGTAGAAACCGTTTAATCCGGCTTTTGTATTAAAAAAGCTCCGCGGTTGCGGGGCTTTTTTTGTTTCTGATGGCTGATTGAGCTAGTTGTTGAAAGGGTCTGCAGGGCGGGCGTTATCAACAGCCAGTTTATTGGCGAGTGTGTGCACAGAATACCAGTATGACTGGGGGTGTAAAATGAAGTTTGTAGATGAAGCGACGATTACGATCGAAGCAGGTAAGGGTGGCAATGGCTGTATGAGCTTTCGCCGCGAAAAATTTATCGCTAAAGGTGGTCCTGATGGTGGTGATGGCGGTGATGGCGGATCTGTTTATGTAGAAGCAGATGAGTCGCTGAATACGCTGATAGACTATCGCTTCCAGCCTCGTTATAACGCCCAGAATGGTAAGGGTGGCCAGAGTCGCGGCTGTACCGGTGCTAAAGGTGATGATCTGATTATGAAGGTGCCGGTAGGCACCACTGTAGTCGATATCGATACCGATGAAGTACTGGCGGATATGACTAAAATCGGCCAGATTGAGAAAATCGCCCAGGGTGGCTTTCATGGTCTGGGCAATACCCGTTTTAAAAGCAGTGTGAACCGTGCGCCTCGCCAGACCACTAATGGTAGCCTGGGTGAGACCCGCAACGTCAAGCTGGAACTGAAAGTGCTGGCGGATGTGGGTTTGCTGGGTTTACCGAATGCGGGTAAATCGACCTTTATCCGTTCAGTCTCTGCGGCAACACCGAAAGTGGCTGATTATCCCTTTACCACGCTGGTGCCAAACCTGGGTGTGGTGAGTACCGAGAAGCATAAGAGCTTTGTGATTGCTGATATTCCCGGCATTATCGAGGGTGCTGCCGAGGGTGCCGGGCTGGGTATTCAGTTTCTTAAGCATCTGGCGCGTAACCGTATTTTGCTGCATCTTGTTGATATGGCACCTTGGGATGATGTGACTCCGCCAGCGGCTGCTCAGGTTATTGTCAGAGAGCTGGAAAAGTTTAGTCCGACGCTGGCAGCGCAGCCTCGCTGGCTGGTGCTGAATAAGCTGGATATGGTTCCTGAAGAGGAGCAGGAAGAGCGCTGTCAGGCAGTGGTTGATGCGCTGGGCTGGGAAGGCCCTGTTTATCGTATTTCGGCTATCAATAAAATGGGTACTCAGCAGTTGGTGCAGGATATCCAGGTGATGCTTGATCAGCTGGCGCTGCAGTTAGTGGAAGATCCTGAGTTGGTTGAAGCTGAGCTGCAGGTGCGTCGCGCAATTGATCGTGAAGGTCGTGAGCGGATTGAGCAGATGCGTGATGAGATTCGTGCTAAGCGCCGTGGCGATGATGATTTTGATGACTTTGACGATGATGATTACGACGTTGAAGTCGAATATGTGAAAAATTAAAACCTGTCCAGGTTGCCTGGGTTGATCGTGAAGCTCAGGTTGGAGTGGGTCTTTCAAGAGAGTAATGGTCAGTGAGTCAAGCGCGTAATAGACTGAAAACATCCCGGCGGTGGGTTGTTAAGATTGGCAGTGCGTTACTTACAAATGATGGTGAGGGGCTGGATCTGGCGGCTATTGGTCGCTGGGTTGATCAGCTGGCTCAGCTGCGCCGCGAAGGCGTTGAGATTGTGTTGGTGTCCTCCGGTTCAATAGCGGAAGGGATTGTCCGTCTGGGCTGGAAAGAGCGTCCTCATGAGGTCTATAAGTTGCAAGCTGCGGCGGCGGTTGGGCAGATGGGCCTGGTGCAGGCTTACGAAACCAACTTTAAGCGGCATAACGCCCTCACGGCTCAGATCCTCTTAACCCATGAGGATCACTCAAATCGTAAACGTTACCTTAATGCTCAGGCGACCCTGAAGACATTGCTGTCGGTGGGTGTGGTGCCGGTAGTGAATGAGAATGATACGGTGGTCACCAAAGAGATCCGTTTTGGGGATAATGATACCCTGGGGGCTCTGGTGGCGAATCTGGTTGAGGCGGATGCGTTGATTCTGCTGACTGATCAGAGTGGCTTGTATACCGCTGATCCGCGCTCGAATCCTGATGCAACCCTCATATCTGAAGCGATGGCGGATGATCGTTCGCTGGAGGCAATGGCGGGCGGTGGCGGTCGGTTGGGTCAGGGCGGTATGGCGACTAAAGTGCGGGCAGCGAAGCTGGCTGCCCGTTCCGGTGCGATTACAGTGATTGCCAGTGGTCGCGAAGACGATGTACTGCTGAAGCTGCGTCGTGCTGAAGATCTCGGTACCGTGCTGGTGCCTGAGCAGCTGCCAATGGCTGCGCGTAAGCAATGGATTGCCGGGCATCTGCAGGCGCGGGGTACCCTGACGCTGGATGCAGGGGCTGTGACAGCGCTGGTTGAGCGCGGCAAGAGTCTTTTGCCGGCAGGGGTGCGAGCGGTTACCGGATCGTTTTCCCGTGGTGAGATGGTGGTGATCTCTGATGAGCATGGCCGGGTGATTGGTCGGGGTCTGGTCAATTACGGAGTTGAGGATGCGCAGAAAATAATTGGTCGTCCAAGCTCACATATAGAAGCGGTGCTTGGATTTGTCGGTGAGCAGGAGCTGGTGCACCGGGATAATCTGGTTTTAGCCTGAGTTGTTTTCTTTAAATGAGTAATGCAGAAACAAAAAAAAACCGGCCATGGCCGGTTTTTTTATTGCAGGTTGCATCTCGGGGAGATTATGCAGCCAGCTTTTTGATAGAGGCATTCAGGCGGCTTTTCTTGCGAGCTACCTGGTTCTTGTTGAAAATGCCTTTAGTTACAGCGCTGTCCATAATTGGCTGAGCGGTAACGAATGCTGCGTTTGCTGCTGCATGGTCGCCTGCTTCGATAGCTGTCACTACTTTTTTAACGTAAGTGCGAACCATGGAACGCAGACTCGCGTTATTTTGACGGCGCTTCTCGGCTTGGCGAGCGCGTTTACGGGATCCTGCGGAATTTGCCACAATCCGACTCCTCTAAACAGTTAGGATGTTGATCGATATAAATTAATCGATATTGAGATGCCCCGGGGTTCATTTTTAAACTTCTGGACATCGAAAATTAAGACGCGAGATTATTCATGTTTGTGCTGCAAGTGTCAACAGCTAATTATGAAAAAGCCACGTAAGTCGGGCGGCTTTATTGCGCTTTGAGCAAGCATTTTAGCAGGTTAATCGGTATTATCAGCAGCAATCTATTTTGGCTGGCAGGAAAGCGATCATTGAGCAGAACAGAAACATCTCCGGAAGGCGCTCAGCCCAATAGCCCGGACCCTGATAACACTCAGCCGCCAGAGAACCATCCAAAAGCGCGCGGTTTGTTGCGTTCCAGTGCGTTGGTTGGGTTGATGACGATGTTTTCCCGGGTGCTGGGGTTGGTTCGGGATGTTGTGGTGGCCAACTATTTTGGTGCTGGCAGCAGTGCTGATGCGTTTTTTGTCGCCTTTAAAATTCCTAACTTTCTACGCCGCTTGTTTGCTGAGGGCGCCTTTTCCCAGGCGTTTGTGCCGGTGTTGTCGGAATACCGCAGCCTTAAAGATCTTGCTGCAGTAAAACAGCTGGTTGATCGGGTGGCCGGTAGTCTGGGGCTGGTGTTGATTGTGGTGACGTTACTAGGCGTATTGGGTGCCCCGGTGCTGGCGGCTATCTTTGCCCCCGGTTTCTATCTGCATGACCCGCTGCGTTATGGACTGGCGGTGGAGATGCTGCGCTATACCTTTCCCTATCTGCTGCTGATATCGCTGACCGCGCTGGCCGGCAGTATTCTCAATAGTTATGAGCGTTTTGCAGTGCCCGCGTTTACCCCGGTACTGCTGAATCTGTCGCTGATCGGTGCGGCTATCTGGATGCAGCCGCTGTTTGAACAGCCGGTGATGGCGCTGGCGTTTGGGGTGTTGATCGCCGGTTCTGTGCAGTTGCTGTTTCAGTTGCCGTTTCTCTGGCGCATTCAGTTATTGCCTAAACCTGTTCTTGGGTTCCAGGATGAAGGGGTTAAGCGGATACTGAAACTAATGCTACCTGCGCTGTTTGGGGTGTCGGTGAGTCAGATAAACCTGTTGCTGGATACTCTGCTGGCCTCATTTTTACAGACCGGTAGTGTTTCCTGGTTGTACTATTCGGATCGCCTGGCTGAGTTGCCGCTAGGGGTGTTTGGTATTGCTATTGCGACGGTTATTCTACCCAGTCTGTCGCGCAGACATGCGGAGAAAAGTACCGAGCATTTTTCCCGGACGCTGGATTGGGCGATGCGGATGGTGCTGCTGATCGGTCTGCCTGCGGCCATGGCACTGCTGGTGTTGGCTGAACCATTGCTGGCGACACTGTTTCATTATGGTGAGATGACTGACCGGGATGTGGCCATGGCGGCGATGAGCCTGCGGGCCTATGCTTGTGGCCTGGTTGCCTTTATGCTGATTAAAGTGCTGGCGCCAGGGTATTTCTCCCGTCAGGATACCAAAACGCCGGTTAAGATCGGTATTGTTGCCATGGTGGTGAATATGGTGCTCAACCTGATGCTGATCTGGCCTATGGCGCATGCCGGGCTAGCACTGGCAACGACCCTGTCAGCATTTCTGAATGCCGGTCTGTTGCTTCGTGGTCTGCTGAAAGAGGGGGTGTTCAGCTGGCAATCCGGCTGGCCTAAGTGGCTGTTGCGGGTTGGCTTGGCTAACATGGCGATGATCGCTTTTCTGCTCATGATTGCGGGAAGTCCTGAACAATGGCTGGGCTTTGATATGTGGCAGCGGATAACTCAGATGGGTATTCTGGTAGGCGGCGGTGTGATTATCTACCTGCTGGTGTTGCTGGTCATGGGGATGCGGCTGCGGGATCTGCGCCATTAATCGGCCTATATCGATGCTGACCGATGGCGAATATCGCCGTAACTGGGGTATAATTTCGCGCTTATTTTTATTTGTTGATGAGACTGGGGTGACATGGAGCTAATTCGGGGTCTGCATAATCTGCGTGACAAGCATAAAGGCTGTGTTGCAACGATCGGCAACTTTGATGGCGTGCATCTTGGGCATCAACAGGTATTAGCTCAGGTTCTGCGTAAGGGTAAAGAGCTGGGGCTGCCGGCTGTCGTGATTATTTTTGAGCCTCAACCGCGCGAGTTTTTTTCCGGCACCCAGGCGCCGCCACGGTTAACCCGTTTTGATGAAAAGGTTCGCTTGCTGAAGGCCAATGGCGTCGACCGGGTGCTCTGCCTGACATTCAATGAACGGTTGCGCACCATGAGTGCCGATCAGTTTGTTGATGAGCTGTTGTTGAAAGGCTTGGCCGTACGGCACTTTGTGGTTGGTGATGACTTTCGTTTTGGTTGTGATCGCAGTGGCGATTACAACATGCTGCGGCAGAGCGGCGAACGTTATGGTTTCAGTGTTGTAAACACCGAAACCTTTGATGTGGATGGCGAACGGGTGAGTAGCACCCGGATCAGAGCCGCATTACAGAACAATGATTTGTTGCTGGCTGAACGGTTGCTGGGACGGCCCTATAAAGTGACTGGCCGTATAATGCATGGTCAGCAGATTGGGCGCACGATTGGCGTGCCGACCGCGAATGTACGAATGCACCGTTTTCACTGTCCGCTGAACGGTGTTTATGCGGTGACGGTGACGGGTAAAAACCTGTCAGCGCAAGGCATAGCCAATGTGGGGATGCGCCCAACCGTGAATGGTAAGCAACCAGTGCTGGAGGCGCATCTGTTCGATCTGGACAGTGACCTTTATGGCCAGTTGCTGAGTGTGGAATTTAAGGCCTTTATCCGTCCGGAAAAAAAGTTTGAAGGGCTGGAAAAGCTGAAGCAACAGATAGAAACCGATATTAAACAGGTCAGGAACTATTTTCTGACAGGTGCCTTGTAAGCAGGGCCAAATTAGACGATCCAGAAGCGATACGACAATGACCGATTATAAACCGACCCTGAACTTACCGAATACTAGGTTCCCGATGCGCGGCAATCTGGCTCAGAAAGAGCCTCAGATGCTGAAACAGTGGCAGAAGATGGATCTCTACCAGAAGATTCGTGAAGTCAGCGCAGGTCGTAAGAAATTTATTCTGCACGATGGCCCTCCCTATGCGAATGGTGATATTCATATCGGCCATGCAGTGAATAAGATTCTTAAGGATATTATCGTTAAGTCCCGCACCATGGCAGGCTTTGATGCCCCGTATGTGCCGGGCTGGGATTGTCATGGTCTGCCGATAGAGCACAATGTTGAGAAGAAGATCGGCAAAGCTGGAGTGAAGGTATCTTACGGCGATTTTCGTAAGAAATGCCGCGAGTATGCTGCCCGTCAGGTGGATGGTCAGAAAAAAGACTTTATCCGTCTTGGCGTGTTGGGCGACTGGGATAATCCCTATCTGACCATGAACTTCGAAACCGAAGCCAATATCATCCGTGCGCTGGGTAAAATCGCTGAAAACGGCCATCTGGTAAAAGGCTATAAGCCGGTTTACTGGAGTGTTGTCGGTAGCTCTGCGCTGGCTGAAGCGGAAGTCGAATATCAGGATAAAACCTCGCTAGCGATTGATGTGCGTTTTGCGCCGGTTAACCAGGATGCCTTCCTCAGCTGCTTTACCGATCTCTCCGGTGAGGGTGAAGCCTCCGTCGTTATCTGGACAACAACCCCCTGGACGCTGCCTGCCAACCAGGCGGTATCCCTGAATGCTGAGCTGGACTATGTGCTGGTGCAGGTGGGTGGCGAGCGACTGTTGATTGTTGAGGCGCTGGTTGAAGATGCGTTGCAGCGCTATGGCATCGAAGAGTACAAAATTGTCGGTCGTTGTAAGGGCGAGGCGCTGGAACACCAGCAGCTGCAACATCCGTTCTATGACAAACATGTTCCGGTTATTCTCGGCGACCATGTTACCGTTGAAGCGGGTACCGGTGCTGTGCATACCGCACCGGATCATGGTGTGGAAGACTTTAACGTCGGCCGTGTTTACGGTATCGGCACACTGAACCTCGTTGGGCCTGATGGTGTTTACACTGAGAATGCCGGAGAGTTTGCCGGTCAGCATGTCTACAAGGTAGAAGATGCCATTGTTGCTGCGCTGGAAGCGAATGACCGTCTGGTGTTGAAAAAACACTTCAGCCACAGTTATCCCCATTGCTGGCGTACTAAAACCCCATTGATCTACCGTGCCACGCCACAGTGGTTTATCAGCATGGAAGAGAAAGGGCTGAAAAAAGACGCACTGGCTGCGATTAAACAGGTTGAGTGGTTCCCCGGCTGGGGCCAGAACCGTATCGAGTCAATGGTTGAACAGAGCCCTGACTGGTGTGTGTCCCGTCAGCGTACCTGGGGTGTGCCGATCGCATTGTTTGTCAATAAGATCACCGCTGAACTGCATCCGGAAACCCCTCGGCTGATCGAAGAAGTTGCGCTGCGCGTGGAGAAAACCGGCATCGATGCCTGGTTTGATCTGAATGCCACTGAGTTGCTCGGCGATGCTGCGGATCAGTATGAAAAAGTGCTGGATACCCTGGATGTCTGGTTTGATTCCGGCGTGACCCATTATTCCGTGCTGGACCAGCGAGAGGGTTTGCAATTCCCGGCAGATATGTATCTGGAAGGCTCTGACCAGCACCGTGGCTGGTTCCAGTCCTCGCTGAAAACCAGTATCGCCATCAAAGGGTGTGCGCCTTACAAGCAGGTGCTGACCCATGGTTTTACCGTCGATGGTGATGGCCGGAAGATGTCCAAATCCGTGGGCAACGTGGTTTCTCCGCAAGAGGTAATGAATAAGTACGGCGCTGATATTTTGCGTTTGTGGGTGGCATCCACTGACTTCAGTTCAGAGATGACCGTCTCTGATGAGATCCTGAAGCGTACCGCGGATGCATACCGTCGAATCCGAAATACCGCGCGCTTCCTGCTGGCTAACCTGGAAGGCTTTAATCCGCAAACCGATATGGTGGCACCGGCTGATATGGTGGCGCTGGATCGCTGGGCGGTCGATCGTGCTGCCCGTCTGCAGGAAGAGTTGGCGGGTCATTATGATCAATACCAGATGCTGCAGGTTTATCAGAAAGTGTCCCATTTCTGTTCGCTGGATCTGGGTGGTTTCTATCTGGATATTATTAAAGATCGTCAGTACACCGCTAAGTCAGATTCGGTTGCCCGTCGCTCCTGTCAGACTGCCCTGTATCACATCGTTGAAGCGATGGTGCGCTGGATCGCGCCGATCCTCAGCTTTACTGCCGATGAGATCTGGAGTGAGCTGCCCGGCGAGCGCGCTGAATCAGTACAGCTGAGCACATGGTATACCGATCTGGCGTTGCTTGATGCATCTGAGGAGCTAGGGCGTAACTACTGGCAGCAGGTGCTGGCGGTTAAAACGGCGGTTAACAAAGAGCTGGAAAATCAGCGAAATGCTGGCCATATCGGCGGCAGCCTGGAAGCTGAAGTCACCTTGTTCTGTGCGCCTGAACTGAAGACGCAGCTGGAAAAGCTGGCGGATGAACTGCGCTTCGTACTGATCACCTCTAAGGCGGCCGTGCGTTCGGCTGATGAAGCGGTTAATGCTGTTGCTACCGAGCTGGAAGGTTTGAGTATCAGCGTGGTTAAGAGTGAACAGGCGAAGTGTGGCCGTTGCTGGCACCACCGTGAAGATGTGGGCAACACGCCGGAACATGAAGAGCTGTGTGATCGTTGTGTTGACAACGTTGCCGGTGACGGTGAGCAGCGTAGCTTTGCTTAAGGCTGACCCGATGGTTAAGTCGCGCACAGCATTGGCCTGGCTCTGGTTGGTCGTTGTGGTTATCGTGCTGGATCTGTTTACCAAGTATCAGGCCAGCACGTTGTTACCCTATGGCATCCCCCATCCTCAGTTGCCGGTGTTTGATCTGACGCTGCTGCACAATACCGGGGCCGCATTCAGCTTTCTCGCCCAGGCGGGGGGCTGGCAACGCTGGTTTTTTGCCTTGATTGCGATGGTTGTTAGTATCGTCCTATTGGTGTGGATGGCCCGTACTCCCTATCAGCAACGCTGGCTGGGCGCGGGTCTGGCGCTGGTGCTCGGTGGTGCGTTAGGAAATTTGTATGATCGGGTCGTGCAGGGGTATGTGATCGATTTTATCTCTTTGCATTACAACGGATATTACTTTCCTGCGTTTAATCTGGCGGATACGGCGATCACCATCGGGGCAGGCATGCTGATTATTGATATGCTATGGTTCAGTGAAACCAAGAAGAAATCTAAATAAAGGTTTGTACTTATGTCAGAACATACGTTACAAAATTCGTCATCAGAGGCTGTATCACAGATAGTTGCTCCAGATGCTAAAGTAACTCTGCATTTCGCTATCAAGCTTGCGGATGGGCAGGTAGTTGATTCCAACTTTGAAGGCAGCCCAGCCACCTTTATTGTTGGTGATGGTCAGTTGCTTGAAGGTTTTGAGAAATCTCTGTTGGGAATGCAGGCCGGTGATGAAGCGGTGATTGATATTCTTCCTGAGCATGGCTTTGGTATGTCAAACCCTAACAATATGCAGCGTCTGCCGCGCAGTCAGTTCGGTGATATGACGCTGGAACCGGGACTGGTCGTGTCATTTGCCGATGCGGCCAATGGTGAGTTGCCGGGTATTGTCGCTGGATTTGATGAAAAAATGGTCACGGTGGATTTTAACCATCCACTGGCGGGAAAGAATCTTAAATTTGAGGTTAAGATTCTCTCGGTTGAATAAACGTTTAACCAGGTTGGTGCGTCACTCATTCACTGCTTCCTGTGTCAGATCACGTTTTATAGAATGAAGTGGCGCAATAGGTCTGGAAAAATTTACTAGCCTTGGCTAGTATACTGCCTGTTCGGCGCAAAAAATTTCTCTTCAATAATCAACATGGATGTTGGTATGTATACTCAGGGACAGAGCGTATTCCCCTTTTGTAAGGCCTCTACCCGGTCAGATTTAATCAGACCGTATCCTCATCTTTATAGATTTTCGCAGGGGTCCTCCCTTATCGAAGTGCTGGTCACTCTGGTGCTTGTGGCTATCGGTCTGTCAGGCATGATGATGATGCAGGCCCGTGGTCTGGAACAAAATCAAAGCGCTTATTTGCGCACTCAGGCGATCGCGATGGCCAGTGATATGGCTGACAGGATGCGTCTGAACAAGCAAGCGGCGCTGAATGATCGCTATCAGCTAGCCAAAAGTGACGCCTCGACTGACTTCGCAACCCCCGCTGCTACACCTGCTGATAAAAAACTCGCGTATAACGACCTTTATGTCTGGTTGGGCTGGGTAGAGCTAAGCCTTCCTAAAGGGGATGCCGTGATCACCCGGAATAATCAGTTGGTAAGTATCACGGTAAGCTGGGGCGGCGCCGACGGCAAACCCGCCGCCAGTTACGTCCATGAGATGGACCTGTTATGAAACCTCTTCGTTATCCGCGCAACAATCAGTCCGGCTTTTCGCTGATAGAGCTGATGATCGCATCGGTGATCGGTTTGTTGCTGACCTCTGCAATGTTGGCAGCCTATGTCGCGTCTGCGCGCACTTATCAGATACAGGATGCGATGTCCGAAGTGCAGGAAAACGGGCGGTTTGCCATGCGTATTCTGTTAAAAGACCTTCGCCAGAGTGGGATAGATGTAACGGGCAGTCAGATAATTCTTGGAGTTAAAAATAGTGCTGCTGATATCAGTGACTTTGAAACCAACTGGTCAGATCTGGTCATCGCAGAGGCAAACGTACTGAGCGATATAGTCTATCTTCCAGGTCTCGATCCCGATGGTCCTTCAGGCCCAAAGGGAGATGATGGGGTTGCTTATTATATCGGCTCGACAGATGGGGTGCGCCCTTCGTTGTATCACAATAAGGATGCTCTGGTTGAAGGCGTGGCCGGGCTGATTATTGAGTACGGGGTTGATAGCGATGGGGATAAGCTTGTCGATAGTTACGAAAAGCTGACCGCTATGACGGCCGCTGACTGGGACGATGTGATCAGTGCCCGATTCTATCTCTTGATGAGTAGCTCCGGAACGGGAGTGACTGAGCAGGCACAGCAGTTGATCGCCCCCTTTAATACGGTAGATACATCTGACCGGCGTCTTTATCAGGTGTTTACGGCGACCGCGTTGTTAAGAAATGCGTTGGTCGTGAGTGAGGGTAGCTGATGAATAGAAACACTAAGCGTTATACAGGTTATCAACGAGGCGCAACCCTGGTGGTTGCACTTATTTTGCTATTAGTGATGGCAATGATGGCGTCCACCGCACTGCAAAGTAATGTTTTACAGTCGCGGATGGCGGCCAATATGCAGGATGAGACCATCGCCTTTGAAGCAACAGAAACGGTGTTGCTCTACTCAGAAGACTGGTTGTCAAAGCAGACCGCGCTGCCCGATTTGATTCTCTATGATGACTGGAGTGCCAGCAGTAGTGAGTTTGTATTTGATGGCAGAACCTCTTCGAAGCTAAAAAAGCAGCTGGAGGATGCCAGTCTGGTTAGTGGTTGGGAGAGTAGGGCAAAGCAAGTCACTTTTTTTGACGCTCATGCCTCTATTCCAAGCAAGCTACATACACAGCCAAGAGTTTCCCTGGAGTTAACCGACTTTGATCTGGATAACAAAAAAGTGACAGGTGCATATGCCACGGGTGGCAGCACTGCGTTGTTTCGTCAGCTAAGTCGAAATACCGGCGCAACAGGTGATAGCGAAGTGATTCTTATAGCGGAATACCGTAAACGGTTTGAGTACTGATTATGAATAGAACAGGGATGTTATTCTTCGTGACGCTGGCGGCTGTATCTGCTGCTCAGGTAAATGGCGCTGATTATAGTCTGAGCTCCGTACCCATCGGCACAACCGAGGTTGCTGAACCGAATGTGATGATTCTGATGGATAATTCGGGAAGTATGAAGGATCGTCCTGCTGGTCAGTCTGGTGGTAAGAAAAAGATCGATCAGGCGAAAACGGCTGCCAGGACGGTTATTGAGTCTGGCTCGGGTATGCGGTTGGGGCTGGCGAGCTTTAACACAGAGCAGGGGGGTAAAATCGACCGTGTTTGTGGCAGCAGTCAGGCAGATCTACTATCAACACTTGATGGGTACAGGGCGGAAAACTGGACGCCGATGTCTGAGGCGTATTATGAAGTTACTCGCTATTTCAGAGGGATGAAAGGGCATTTTGCGCATAAGTCCAGTGCATACGCCTCACCGATTACCAGTCAATGCCAGAAGAACTTTACGATTGTCATTACTGATGGCGAGCCGACTAAGGATGGCGACTTCAATAATCTCAAGGATCCTGATGCGGGGAATAATCTGCCGAACTGGGATAAAAATGATCAGGATAATGGTAACAACTATCTGGATGATCTGGCTAAATTTGCCTGGGACACCGATATGAGTGGTGAGATAGGTGTGCAAAATATGCATACCTATACGATCGGTTTCGATATTAATCTGCCGATGCTGAAGGATGCGGCCTCCAATGGGCATGGGCAGTATTTTCAAGCGGGTAATGAAAGTGAGTTGTTAGCGTCGCTGACGAGTATCTTTGCTGATATCAGTAAAAAAACCTTTACGGAAACCCGCTTGAGTGCCAATAGTGGGTATGTGAATACCGGGTTGAAACTCTACCAGGCAAGTTATAATACGGTAGGCTGGACTGGAGAGTTGAGTGGTTACAATGCGGTAATCGATCCCACGTCCGGCGATCTTAGCTTTGCTGCAACGCCCTCCTGGGAAGCCTCTTCCTCTATACCTACTCAGAATTCCCGCATTGTGATTACCAACAGGGGCTCTCTGGGCATTCCTTTTCGTTCGGCCAACCTGAACGCAGCGGAAAAATTGTTGCTCAGTAGTTCCAGTGTCAATAACTACATTGAATTTATTCGCGGTGAAGAAAAAGTCGGGCTGCGCTCACGTTCAAAGCGACTCGGCGATATTGTTCACTCAAATCCTATCTATGTTGGTGCCTCAGCAGGATTCGGAGGTTCGAAATCCTACCGGACCTTTAAAAACAAAACTCAATTGCGAAAGCCGGTGATTTACGTTGGCGCTAATGACGGCATGCTCCATGGTTTCAGTGCGGCAGATGGTAAGGAACTTTTGGCTTATATTCCGTCGGTTTTGCTACCAAAGCTCAAGTTATTGGCGGTGGGAGAGTATGCGCATCAGTACTATGTTGATGGTACGCCGATGGTCAATGATGCCATTGTCGGCGGTAAGTGGCGGACGATGCTGGCGGGTGGGCTTAATGGCGGCGGTCAGGGTGTCTATGTTCTGGACGTGACGGACCCCGATGATTTTACGGAAGCCAACGCTGATAAGGTATTTGCCTGGGAGTTCACTGACCGGGATGATGCTGATATGGGCTATAGCTATGCACAACCTGCGATAGTGAAGCTGCAGGATGGTAAGTGGTATGTGGTGTTTGGTAACGGCTATAACAGTACTGCAGCGGATGGGCATGCAAGTACAACCGGAGATGCGGTCATCTATATCGTTGATCTGGAAACCGGCCAGAACGTTATTAAGTTGTCCACTGAAACCGGCCTTGATGAAGCGCCTGTGGGGTTAAAACGGCCGAATGGCATGTCCACACTAGCACCAGTCAGTGATGATGGCGAAACCGTCAATGTTATCTACGGGGGCGATCTTTACGGCAATGTGTGGAAGTTTGACCTGAGAGATCCAGACTCCACTAAGTGGAAGCTGGACTATAAGCTTTTTCAAGCTTGCCGAAGTTCAACGATGAATAAACCCTGTAGTGCTGACGATATTCAGCCGATTACAGCCAGCATCGCTGTGTCAGAGGACAAGCAAAAGCACAATATGCTGTTTTTTGGTACCGGTAAAGATTTTGAGTTGTCTGATAAAACGGACAGTCGATTACAGACGCTCTATGGCGTTATTGATACAGGTTCTCAAATTACCGCAGGGCGCTCAGCCTTATTAGAGCAGAGTATCTATTATCAGGGCTCTGCTAACTTTGACGGTGTTACCCGGGACATTCGTCTGACAACCAATAGTCAGACCAGTACTAGTCAGAAGGGCTGGTTTATGGATCTTCAGGTTCCGGGTGGGAATGGCGGTTGGGTCGTTTCCGGTGAAAGGGTTCTTTCTGAGCCTCGGCTTACCAGTCAGAAGGTGGTCTTTGCCACCAAGGTTTATACCTCCGATCCCTGTGCTGCTGGGGGAGAGGGCTACGAAATTATGCTGGATAAATACTCAGGCAGCCGCCTCAGCTATGTCACTATTGATAACAACAGAGATGGTGTGTTTGACGATAAAGACAAAGTTACTGATGACAAGGGTAATAAGGTAGCGGTTTCGGGAGAGAAAGTCGGTAATGGGGCCGGTACAACCACGATTGTCGGAGATAGTTATAACTTCCGGGTCAATGCTGATGATTTGTCGGACTCAGGTGGTAATGCTAACCCGCCAGATAAAGGTCAGAAGGATCCAAATGTAAGCGGGCGCACCAGCTGGCGCTATCTGGAGCGTAACTGATGAACACTGCGTCAACCAGAAAGCAAAGAGGCTTTACGCTGATTGAACTGATGATAGCAGTGGCAATCGTCGGCTTGCTGGCAGCCATCGCATACCCTTCATATATGCAACACATTCAGCGAAGCTGGCGCGAGTCGGCAAGGCTCTGTTTGCTGGATATGACCCAGCAGATGGAGCGGCGCTACGCTGCTGATCTGGCCTATAACTTAGTTGATGCAGATGGGGATGGGAATGATGACCAGCTGATGGCGGTTTCATGCGCGAATGAGGGAGGTATGACCCCTCGATATCAGTTCAGCGGTGGCCCTGATGCGAATGGCTTTAGCTTAACAGCTACACCCATTGGTGGTCAGGCGAATGATGAGTGTGGTGCGCTGGGTATCGATCAGGCGGGTACCAAGACCCCGGCTGTTGGCTGTTGGTAATGAGTGAAAAGGGATGTCATCGATGATCAATAGAGCCGAACAAGGATTTACCCTGATAGAACTGATGGTGGCGCTTAGCATCCTGGTTATTCTTCTCACTATAGGTGTGCCCTCGTTGATTGGGTTTGTTCATGCTCAGAAGATGGATTCGGCCGTGCAGTTGCTCAAAGATAGTTACAATCAGGCCCGTTATGAGGCGGTTACCCGTCATCAGTCAGTTACACTCTGCCCTTTGGACAGCGCCACTAATCAATGCGGCAATGTCTGGGGCGGCGGAGTCTTGCTCTATATCGACCAGGACGGCGACAGCCTCTTCGATAAAACTAAGGATCTGCGACTGAAGCAGGTCGGATTCTCCGATGGCGTCACCATCACCACTAAAAGTCGTACCCAGATTACGATTAGTTCAGCGGGCACTACTTTCGATACCGATACGTTTAAAATTACTGTCTCAGGTAGCGAAGACATAAAAAACCTGACAATATCCTCAGCCGGGCGCATCAAGTTAGGCTGATGCCTGGTTCAACGTAAATATAAGACCCAAATCAGTTACAGATCCGTTAGATTTGGTTTAATCTTATCTCTTTCTTACAATTGTTTGACTTAAAGTCACTGTTTTGGGTAGTTCCTGCGTATGGATAGTTGCAGGAGTGGCTAAAATATAGTCAATACAGAGCGCAAATGGATTTGCTTCTATAATTCTATTCAATATTCAAAGATGAATGGGTGGGGTGATCTTGTTGCGTAATGTTAAACAGCGCGGATTTACGCTGATTGAACTGATGGTGGCACTTGTTGTGCTGGGTATCCTGTTGAGTATCGGTATTCCCAGCTTTAATTCGATTATTGAATCAACCAATCTACGATCAGTGACTCACAGTTTGAATTCCGCGACTCAGTTAGCCCGGTCAGAAGCCCTTGATCGCAGGAATGAAGATGTTGCTGTTTGTCGGGCTAACGGTGCCTTTTCGGCTTGTAGCTTTGGTGCAGATTGGAGCAGTGGTTGGGTAGTGGTAGCGCTGACAGGTGCTGATTTAGAGACAAATACGGACGTCGAGGTTATCCGGGTTTGGGAGGCTGTTGATATTACTGTCTCTGGTGCCGCGAATGGCTTTGTTTTTAATGGTTCCGGCAGAGCCCCGACCAACGGAGATCTTCAGATCCAGAATAATACTGAAAGTCGCTGTTTGAGAGTTAATGGAAGTGGGCGTGCTGCGGTAGTAGAGGGTGGATGCTGATGATATCTGGCCATAATAGAAAAAAGCGCGTGCATGAGCGTGGTTCATCCCTGATAGAGGTTTTGATTGCTGTTGTCATCATCTCAGTTGGACTTCTTTCAGTCGCGGCGCTCCAGACGATGGCGCTTAAGAGTAATCAGGGTTCTTATTATCGGTCTCAGGCAACCTTTCTGGCCTATGATCTAGCGGACAGAATCCGGGCAGCCCCTGATTCAGCATTGAATGACGATTATGATGATGGTAAGGGGGGCGACCGAGCTGATTGGGATAATAAAGTGACTGCTGCATTGGGTGCGGGTTCAGCTGGGACTGTGACCTGGGATAAACCTAACAGAGAAGCGACTATTACAATTACCTGGAACGATAATCGCGCCCGTATCAGGGCTGAGAATGATGTCAATGATGCAACATTGACCAGCTTTAGCTATTTTATGGAGTTTTAAACGATGTCGGCTCAGTTACAGAATAAGCATCAAACGGGCTTTAGCTTAATCGAGCTGATGATCGCTCTGGTATTGGGTTTGTTTATTATCGGTGGAGTGATGGCTGTTTTTATCGGCAGCTCCGCAAGCTTTAGTAGCAATGAATCGCTCTCACGGGTTCAGGAAAATGGCCGCTTTGCGCTAGAGATTTTAGCGGAAGATCTGCGTAATACCGGGAATAAAGGTCTTTGTTGGAACTCAGTAGTCGATGTGATAAATACAGCTGATAGTGATTATGAAGCAGATGCCTATGATCTTGATGACCCGATCAAAGGCTGGACAGATGACGCCGGAACCTTTTTTGATGGCACTCTGAATGGTTATAAAGCTGGTACTGATCTGGTGTTGGTAAAGCATGCTGCAGAGTCTTCAGATGCAGTTGTATCGGTAGATATTGCCAAAACTGATACAATATTCAATATCACTGGAGGTGTTGTTCCCGGAGCCATTATACTTTTATCTGATGCGGCAGGTTGTGATCTTTTCCAAAATACTGCGGCTCTGAATACTTCCACTGTCGAGCGTGCTGCTGGGGGCGTGACGATTGGCAATAAATCCGTCGCAGCTCAGGAACTGAGCCATGATTATTCAGTGAGCTCTGGTAATATTGTCGAAATTTCAAAGTTATCCAGCACACTCTATTACATTGGATCAGGGACAACGACGGCTAATGCTTTGAGAAGTATGAGCTTTGATTATGGAGTTGCAAGTGATCAGGAGTTGATAGAGGGCGTCACAAATATGTCCGTTCTTTATGGGATTGTGTCTGGTGCAGGCCCAGCTTTAGGTTATAGCGCTGATGCTAATGGTGGTAGCTGGGATGATGTTGATGCTGTCAGGGTGACACTGACAGTTGAAGACGGAAATATAAGTCAGGACTTTTCCACAACGGTAGCGCTTAGGAACCGGCTGCGATGATGACGAGTAGACATACATTAAACAAAGAGCAAGGCGCAGTGCTGATTATCGCACTGATCTTTCTGCTGGTTTTATCCTTTATAGGTGTTAGCTCAATGCAGGGCACCACCATGCAGGAGAAGATGTCTGGCAACCTGCGTGATCGAAACTCGGCCTTTAATGCTGCCGAGGCTGGGTTGAGAGAGGGAGAAGCGCAGGCCCGAAGTGATTATTACAGTGGTGCTTTAGATGCAGATAACTCAAGTACTGGCTCATATACTTCGTCATTTTCTTCGAGTGAGGCACCTGAGTGGAATGCTGAGCTGATGGCAGATATCTATGTCAGTTTGAAAGCGGGGGAAGATCCAGCAGGCGCAGTTATAAAAGTGCAATCTTCGTCAGAGGGCTTTTCAGGCAAGTCGAATGTCCTGCTTGAATCAATATATGTTGTGGAACAGTAGATTATCTTCTGGTCTACGAGGGGTTTTTCAATGAAACGTTCAATGAAACTACAATCAATTACACTGCTTTCTGGCAACAAAAGTGGATTTGCGAACTCATATTGGCCGACTTTTTTCTTTGCTGTTTTCGGGCTGACTTCTTCTAATAGCCTTGCTTCCACTGTCGCTCAGGTGCCTCTGTTTCTTGGACAGGGTAATGTTCCGGGTAACCTTGCTTTGGTGCCTTCGGTTGAGTGGCCGACCGTTTTAAGCGCCGCGAATATCGGTAGCTATGATGAAGACAGTGAAAGTATCGGATATTTCGATCCAAAAAAATGTTATCGCTTTCAATATGATGCTACAGAAACAGATCGACATTTTTATCCTGTTAGCACTAATACCAATTTTAAATGTCCGGGTGATGTCTGGAGCGGCAATTTTTTAAACTGGGCGACTACGCAGACAATCGATCCGTTTCGCTGGGCACTAACCGGTGGTTATCGGGTTGTAGACACAACGACTGAGACCTGGCTGGAAAAAGCAAGGCATACAGGACAGAATAACTATTTTGATGTACGTAGTATTAGTGGTACCTCTGTCGTTAACAACGCCACTCCTTTTTCGACATCCACCTTTTCGACAAAAATAGGTGGGTTGGGCAATAAGATGCAGTTCACTTTGCCTTCCGGACATGGTTTTACCAATACAACTGGAGCAGCCTCATTTGCCGAGCTGTTGAGCGACACCGATTTCAGTTCTGGCTGGAGTAAGTATTCCGATGGGAATGTCGTTCGTAGCTCAACAGAATCGGTTGAATCAGGTGGATATTCACTTAAAAAAATCGATAACAATGACCCTCATGGTGGTTATAAAAACCTCTCCGCATCTGGGAATTACGATAGTTTTGTGTTTGAAGGCTGGATCTATAGACCAACCGTGGGTACTCAGAACGGTCAGGCTGACCGTCTGGCGTTGTCTGATAACAGTGCCAATGGTTACGGTTTTACTATCAGTGCAGGTAGTATAAAGATTGAAAAGAGAAATGGTGGTTCTGCCAGTGGTATTAGCAGCAGTGTTTCCTGGACCCGCCCTAGCGATCAATGGTATCGGTTTGTTTTCGAGAGTTCTACTGGCGATCAATTTAAGCTAACTGTCTACAATAGTTCGGGGGCTCAACTCGCTACAGTAACCAGTAATACCGATACCAGCTACAACACCTTTAGCCGGTTATATGTCCACGGCGGTCATGAGTATTACGTAGATAAGTTACGTGTGGCTTCATACTCAGGAGGCGGAACTATTGCCTATGATCCGATCTCAACCAATACTTTTGGCACTTCGGTTCGTGTAAAAGTCTGTGACCCCAGTGTTGGAGTTGAAGCGAACTGTAAGCAATATGGTAGCAACTGGAAACCTGAAGGCTTGATTCAGCGGTATTCTGAACAGATTCGCTACAGTATGTTTGGTTATTTGAATGATTCCAATATGTTGCGGGATGGAGGCGTATTGCGCGCAAGACAGAAGTTTGTCGGTCCGGTTAAGCTCGATCCGGCCTTAGGCGAAGTTGCAAATTCTAATATGGAGTGGGATCCGGCAACCGGAATAATAATTCAGAATCCAGACCCAACCGATAGAACTGATACTAACTCCTATTACGGCACAAGTATTTCACACAGCGGTGTTCTGAATTATTTGAATAAGTTTGGGCAGTTAAATAACAATGACTTGAAAAGTATTGATCCTGTTAGTGAGTTGTATTACACCGCGCTTCGTTACTATAAACACCAGGGCAGTATCGACGAGTATTATACAAGGTCTCCTAGCCATAACTCTTCACCGTCAACCAGTACAAAAGAGCAGTGGGTTGATGGCTTTCCTGTTATCAGAACCTGGGATGACCCTATTCAATACGCTTGTCAAAAAAATGTTGTATTGGGTATTGGTGATGTAAATACGCACCGGGATAAAAATCTGCCAGGTAATACCAGTGGAACGGATGAGCCTACCAAGCCTACCGAGGTATCGACTGATCTTTCGGTGAATGTGAGGACAGCCACAGATAAGATTGCAGCACTGGAAGGTATTTCTATTGATACCGGGGCCAGCAGCTATTCTGGACGGAACAACTCTGCTTTTATGGCGGGCCTGGCATACGATGCGAATACTGTAGACATCCGCCCAGTTGACTTTGCCGGCACGCAAACTGTGCAAACCTATTGGGTTGATGTGCTTGAAAACCAATATCTGCGTAATTTAAGAAATAACCAGTTTTGGCTAACCGCTAAATATGGTGGTTTTGTCGTTCGTAAACACCCGAGTTGTTCATTAGCAAGCTACACACCGACAGGTACGGAGTGCGATGATCAAAGTTTGGGTGACCCTTACCTACGCTCAGACCCGTTGCCTGAGTGGTGGTGGTATACCAATACCGATATGTTAAATCCTGATGAGTCAGGTAGTGATTACCCGCGAACCGATAATTTTTATACCGCAGGTGATGCCCGCAAGATGGTTGATGGCCTAACCGATGCGTTTGCCTCAATTTCTGCGTCTGTTAAAGGCTCTGCGGCAGCGCTAACGGCTAATAGCGCACGTCTGGGAACCGATTCAGCACTATACAATGCTCTGATGGATTCTACTCTTTGGTCTGGTGATCTGCTGGCGCGAGAGATAAGTTCTGGGGGGGTGTTGGCATCAACTGATACCTGGAGTGCGGCTGCAGTAATGGATGCATTGTCAGAATCTGATATAGCCAGCCGCAAAATATTTACCAGTACCTATGCCGCTGAAGATACTGTAACCGGCATCACACTAAACCTCAGTGGAGATGATTTTCAATGGGCAGAGCTGTCTGCTGAGCAGAAACTGATGCTGCGTTCGACTCCGGCAAGCGGTGCGCCCGTCACGGAGGCCGTTGCTCAGCTACGTCTGGATTATTTGCGTGGCAGTCGTGCTGAAGAACAAACATTAACCAATACATCAAAGTCATTTCGACGAAGAGGTAGCCGTCTGGGGGATATTGTAAACTCTTCTCCGCAATATGTAGCACAGAAAAACTATGGATTTAGTCGGCTCGGCTTACCGTTTTCAGCGCTTACAAAAGCAGCGTATGTTACCTATCGAAACTCAAATACTTATGTTAATAAGCCCCCGATTCTTCTGGTGGGAGCAAATGATGGGATGTTGCACGCATTTGATGCAAGCTTAGGCAGTGATGGCGGCAAAGAGTTGTTTGCTTATGTGCCTTCAGGGGTATTCAACAACCTTTATGAGCTGGTATACCCTGAATATAGCCACCGTTACTACGTTGATGGTGTCCCCAGAGTCACTGATGCATGGTTTGCTCCGACAGATGTCCCTACAGGTGTAACCTCCGGCTGGAAAACCGTTGTGGCGGTAACGCCAGGCGCCGGAGGTGCCGGGGTTTCACTACTGGATATCAGTGACCCTGAGAATATGACTGCAGCTAAGGTTCTCTGGGAGTTTAAGCATAAAGATATGGGCGTATTGATTCAGCAACCGGTGATAACGCCTCTGGCGAATGGTAAGTTTGGTGTTGTGGTCTCTAGTGGTTTTTCCCATGGTGCTGCTCAGGGACATATCTGGATATTGAATGTCGCAGATGGGTCAATTATTAAGGATATTGTTGTCCCAACCACAGGAGGATTGGGAGAGCCTGCGGTTATCGATCTTAATCTGGATAAGATAGCTGATCGGATCATTATTGGAGATACGCTGGGTAATGTTTGGCGTTTTGATATCAATAGTGCCTTGCCTGTTAACTGGACGCCTCCTGCTAACCTGTTAAGTGGAACGACGCCAGTGCCGTTCTTCGTGGCTAAAGATGCAGCAGGAGTTCGCCAGCCAATAACCGGACCATTAAATGCGGCTTATGACAGTAAAGGTCGACTGATGGTGCTGTTTGGGACTGGAAGTTATTATCTGAGTGGAGATAATGAGATTGGGTTATCTCCTCAGGTGCAGTCTTTTTATGGTGTGCAGGATATTGGTGTCGTAATTACTAGTCGCGCTCAGTTGTTGCAACAAGAGATTAAGTATGAAGGAACTATTGGTAGTAATGGTGTGCGGGTAACGAGTAACAATTCCCCGCAGCTATCAGACAAGGGCTGGTATCTCGATCTCGCTTGGGCAACCACATATGGAGGGCCTGGGCCAATAGGCGAGCTTATAAATACAGAGCCTGTATTGCGAATTGGCCAGGTGCTGGTGACAACGAAAATACCGTCATCTGACCCCTGTGCAGCCGGTGGTAGTAGCTGGATTATGGCGCTTGATTATGAATCTGGATCTGCGTTGAGCAATACGACATTTGATTATAATGGTGATGGTGAGTTTACAGCGGATGATATGGCAGAGGTGCCAACAACTGATGCTGATGGGAATGCCACATCAGTATTAACATCAGGCACCGGTATAATGATGGATGGAGGCAGCAATGGTTTTACTAACTTTGGTTCAGATTCGCTCGTGACATCAGTTGATGATGGGCAGGGTGGCGGACAGGCTGGAGATAGTAAAACTTACGCATGCTTTACGAATAGTGAAAATGGCAATATTGTCTGTCCTGAGTTTAATGGATCTTCCAGTGCTGGACGTCGTAGTTGGAGAGAGATCAGATGAGTCAGATGAAGCATCAGCGGGGCTTTACCTTAATTGAGCTGATGATCGTAGTAGCGATTGTTGGCATTATTTCGGCGATTGCTTATCCCAGTTATCGTGAGCAGGTAGCACAGAGTCGGCGGGTTGATGCTCAGGGGAGTTTGCTCTCTTTAGCTCAGTCTCTGGAAAGGCATTATACGGAAAATGGGTCTTATACCGGGGCTGTATTGCCATACACCTTATCGCCGAAAGATGGTGCGGATAAGTTTTATTTATTGTCTGTGCCAGCTTCAACGGCAACCTCCTATACGCTCCAGGCTGCTCCAATAAATGGTATGGTGGGTGATCGATGTGGCAACATGACGCTTACTCATACGGGACAAAAAACTGATCAGGATGCCGCAGATGACTGCTGGTAAATGATTTTTTGCAGCAGATCATATTTCAGTATAAAAAAACGCGCCCCCGGCGCGTTTTTTTATATACTCAACCCTCCTTGTACCAACCATAAGGCTCAACTATGTCTGACTACCTGATAATTGGAGCAGGTGTGATCGGTATGCTGACCGCCAGAGAGCTGGCGCAGTCGGGTGCTGAGGTCACGCTGGTGGATATGAATAACTGCGCGCAGGAAGCATCCTGGGCGGGTGGTGGTATTGTTTCACCTCTCTATCCCTGGCGTTATTCCGATCCGGTGACCGCACTGGCGACCTGGTCGCAGACCAGTTATATCCATCTGGCGCAGCAGTTGCTGGATGAGACCGGTCTGGACCCTGAGTTGCGCCAGAAAGGGATGTTTATGGTCGGGGTAGATGATGAAGATGAGGCGCTTGCCTGGGGGCGGCGCTATCAGAAGCCGATGGAGCAGGTCGGAGCTGATTTTATCTATCAGCAAGAACCTAACCTGGCGCCCGGTTTAAGCTCAGCACTTTGGATGCCGGAGGTGGCCAGTATCCGTAACCCTCGCTTAGGCCGTTCCTTGCGCCGTAGTATGGAGATTACCGCTAACATCAATCTGATTGAGCAGGCGCGGGTCGAGGGGCTGGTGGTTGAGAACTATGCCGTCACCGGAGTGCAAATAGCCGATCGCGTGTTACAGGGCGATCAAGTGATTATCGCCGCCGGAGCCTGGAGTAGTGAGCTGCTTGCGCCGCTGGAGGTAGAGCTGCCGGTCGAGCCGGTTAAAGGGCAGATGATGCTGTTCAAGGCTCCGGTGGGTCTGATCAATCGGGTGGTGTTGATGCAGGGGCGCTATCTGATCCCCCGTAATGATGGCCGTATTCTGGTGGGGAGCACGCTGGAACGAGTTGGTTTTGATAAACAGACCACAGCGGAAGCAAAAGCGTCGCTGTATCAAACCGCTTTGGAGATCTGTCCTGAGCTTGAAAAATATGAACTGGAACATCATTGGGCCGGATTGCGCCCGGGCTCACCTGAAGGGGTTCCCTATATTGGCGCAGTGCCAGGGTATGATAATCTGTATCTGAATGCCGGGCATTTTCGCAATGGTTTGGTGCTGGCCCCGGCGTCAACCCGTTTGTTGGCCGATATTCTGCTGAAGCGTCAGCCGGTGATCAATCCCTTACCTTATGAGCTGTTCGGGCGTGTGTGAGCCGGTCGATAGGGCGCCGTTGTCAAAAAGGCTTCATTGAACTTTATCGGGAATGGGGTTTATCGTTATATCCTGCAGGCCCCTCAGAAGCTAAAGCAGACTCACCACAGAGGACACTGAGAACACAGAGAAAACCCAATGAGTAGTGTTTCTCCGTGACCTCTGTGCACTCTGTGGTAAAGCGTTTTCTGTGCCCTTTAGATAAGTGCCTTTTAGATAATTCAGATCAGTCGTAGATCGTTGGAATCGGCTGCCGTTTATGTTGTGTGCGACTATAGATACCAATCAGTTTTTCTTCCACGTCTGCGCTGACAGGCTTACCTTCAAGAAAGTCATCAATCTGATTATAGGTTAATCCTAATGCTACCTCGTCTGCCAGTTGTGGTGTGTCGCACTCAAGATCGGCAGTCGGTGTTTTGTGAACCAGTTGTTCCGGTGCCCCCAGTGCTTCGGCGACGGCACGAACCTGGCGTTTACTTAAACCAAACAGTGGCGCGAGATCGCAGGCGCCATCGCCGTATTTGGTGTAAAAACCGGTGATGTTTTCAGCGGAATGATCGGTACCTAAAACCAGTCCACCCAGTAGTCCGGCAATCTCATACTGAATCGCCATACGGATGCGGGCTTTGACATTGCCTTTGGAAAAATCGATATGTGCCGGGCTGCCCGCATCAAGTCCGGCTGCTTCAAGCGCGCTGAGTGTTGCTGAGTGAACACCATCAGCACCTGGCTGAACGTTAGCGGTGACGCAGGCAGAGGGTGAGATAAAGGCGACCGAGGCCTGTGCGTCATCTTCATCCTGCTGGGTGTTATAGGGCAGGCGTACCGCGATAAAGCGGTAACGGTCCGAGTCTGTTTCCTGATTGAGCTGCTCAACGGACAGCTGCGCCAGGCGGCCGCAGGTGGTTGAGTCAACGCCGCCACTGATTCCCAGAACCAGATGTTTACAGCCGCTGGCCAGCAGAGTCCTCTTAATGAAATCTATTCGGCGTTGAATCTCTGTTGTGGTATCGATCTGCGGCTGAACCTGCATCGCTGCAACAATTGAAGCTCTGTCCATTGTTAACTCTCATGGTGTTTTACGGGGTCTGCTATTCATTCTAAGGGAAAATAACGGAGCCTGTGAAGTGCTTTTCTGAGACTATCGGTCTGTGCACTATGAACGGGCGCAAGGAGAAACAAAAAAGGCGCCCATTGGCGCCTTGATCAGATTTGGTGCGGTTATTTGGCAGGTTCTGCTTCGCTGTCGAAGACACCAAAGGTTAGGCGACTGAACCATGAGCGTTCCTGTTCTGTCGTCTGATTAGGTTTTGATGTCTGAACCGGACGCGGCGTATCGTTGCTGCCCAGCAAGCCAAATGTCGCTGTACTTAGCAGAGATTCCTTTTTCGCCAGCTGTATATTTGACTGATAGCCGGGAAAGTTGGCATCCAGTACCGCTTGGGAATCAGCGGCCAGATCGGTCATGCCTAATTCGTTATATGCCAATACCATCACCGAAAGAGCGTCAGGAACAGCGGGTGTTTGCTGATAGCTTTCAACCACATAACGGCCCCGATTTGCGGCTGCAACCCAGGCTTCGCGTTTTACATAGTAGCGCGCTACATGCATTTCGTGAGTCGCAAGGCGGTTTTTCAGATAGGTCATCCGTTTCTGCGCATCGGGCGAGTATTTACTGTTAGGGAAGCGGGATACCAGTTGCTGAAAACTCTGAAATGATTCCAGTGCGCTGCCCGGGTCACGCTGGGTTTCATCGATTGGCAGGTACTTCTCAAAGAAGGTCCGGTCCTGTTCGAATGCGGTCAGGCCTTTCAGGTAGAGAGCGTAGTCGAGGTTCTCATGGTTAGGATTGAGGCGGATGAATCGATCAGCGGTCGCCCGCGCGGCTTCCGGTTCGTAATTCTTGTGGTAGGCGTAGATCAGTTCCAGCTGTGCCTGCTCAGAGAATCGGCCGAACGGATAGCGTGCTTCCAGAAGTTGTAGCTTCTCAATTGCGGCAACGTAGTTGGCGCTTTCAAGCATATCCAGAGCTTCCTGATAAAGCTGTTGCTCAGGAACATCCGGTGCCTCTTTGTCGTCACCGCCAAACCATGAACAGCCAGATGCGATCAGGGTGATCGAAACAATTGCGAGCAACTTTGCCAGGCGCATAAACATTTATCCTGCTATTAGTGAGAGTTTCCCGTTAGTTAACAGCGGCTACTGTTCGTTTCGGGTATACTGTGCAAAATTAATTCGGCCTATTTAACCATAACCGAATGGCAAGCCAAAGCGTCTCTGCGCTTTCCTTGCGATAAAGCCCTATATTTTCTTAATTTTTCCGAGACTTAGATAAATCATGACTGAGAAGGTTCAACTTAGCGCAACAGTTTCCGATGATCTGATTAGTAAACGATTAGATCAGGCTGTTGCCGAACTTTTCCCCGAGTACTCCCGTTCACGACTGCAGGGCTGGATTAAAGATGGCCAGCTGACCGTCGACGGTGAGGTTAAACGTCCCCGGGATAAATTATTAGGGGGCGAGCTGTTAGTTATATCCGCAGAGCTGGACATAATCGACCAGTACAAAGCGGTCGAGATGTCGCTGGATATCATCTATGAAGATGACGATATTATGATTATCAATAAGCCTGCTGGTCTGGTTGTTCATCCGGCGGCAGGGCATTGGGAAGATACACTGCTCAATGGGCTGCTGCATTATTATCCTGACATTGCGCAGGTGCCGCGGGCGGGTGTAGTGCATCGGTTAGATATGGATACGACCGGGTTGATGGTGGTTGCTAAAACTATTCAGGCGCAGACAGAACTTGTTTCCCAGCTGCAAGACCGTTCCATGGGGCGGGAATATGAAGCGGTGGTCGCAGGTGTGATGACCGGCGGTGGCACGGTAGATGAGCCATTGGGACGACACTCGCGCAACCGGCAAAAGATGGCCGTGGTTGGTATGGGTAAAGAAGCGGTCACCCATTACCGGGTGCTGAAGCGGTTCCGTGCCCATACGCAAATTCGGCTGAAACTTGAAACCGGTCGGACCCACCAGATCCGTGTGCATATGTCCCATATTAACTACCCGCTGGTCGGTGATCAGATGTACGGAGGTCGTTTCCGTCTGCCAAAAGGGGTGAGTCCGCAACTGCTGGCTAAATTGAAAGGTTTCAATCGTCAGGCACTGCATGCAAAGCGGTTAGAGCTTTTTCATCCGGTCAGCGGTCAGCTGATGGCCTGGGAAGTTGATCTTCCTGATGATATGCAAAGCCTGCTGAATAGCCTCAAGAGAGATGCGGAGCATCACGAGGTCGATCTGTGAAACTGATCACTGCAGACTGGTGTGCGCCTGATCATATCAGTGCGTTCACTACCACCCGGCTGGGCGGATGCAGTGAGGGGATTTATAGCTCGTTAAATCTGGGTGATCATGTGGGTGACGCCCCTGAACGGGTCGCCGCAAACCGTCTGGCACTGTCTGAGCAGTGTGCATTCGACAAACAGCCGCAATGGCTGGCTCAGGTGCATGGTACCCAACTGGTCAAGGCCCGCAATGACGGTTTGGTCCTTGAAGCAGATGCCTGCTGGAGCGATGAGGCTGGTCAGCCTTGCGTGGTTATGACCGCCGATTGTTTGCCGGTTTTCTTTACCAATAAGCAGGGAAACCGGGTCGCCGTGGCCCATGCAGGCTGGCGCGGTCTGGTTGATGGCGTGCTTGAACAGGCTCTTTCTGTCTTTCCTGATCCAGCTGAGGTGCTGGTCTGGTTTGGGCCAGCTATTGGTCCCTCGGCATTTGAAGTGGGTGATGAGGTGCGGGCACAGTTTTGTGCTGTCATCGAAACATCAGCGTATGCCTTTGTCCCGTCACCCAATCCCGGCAAGTGGATGGCTGATATCTTTGAGCTTGCCCGGCTGCGTCTCAATAGAGCAGGCGTGCAGAGCATCTCGGGTGGGAAGTACTGCACCTTCTCTCAGTCGGAGCTGTTTTACTCCTATCGTCGCGAGGGCGTGACCGGGCGAATGGCAAGTGTGATCTGGATTAATTGATCTGCGTCAATAAAAATTTATCGTTGCAGCTTGATTGATTTTGATTACCATATAATAATGGTTCTCATTAACTTTTGAGATGTGCCGATGACGCTGATCGAACTGAAAACCCGCCAGCAGGCAAAAATTATGTCTATTGCAGGCCCTGAATCTCTGCGCCAGCGGCTTGTGGCGCTGGGTGTATTAAAGGGGTTGCAGGTTTCGGTTGCGGCAACCTCGCTGTTGGGCAATCCCCGGGTTTATTTCATTGGTAAACAACAGATCTGCCTGCGCACTGAAGAGGCGGGCTATATTCAGGTGGAGCTGCAGTCCTGATGTTAGATTCTATCCCGCATACTAAGCCCTCATATACCATTGCGCTCATCGGTAATCCGAACTGTGGAAAAACCTCATTATTCAATCAGTTAACCGGTGCCCGGCAACGCACCGGGAATATGGCGGGTATTACGGTTACCAGCCGTGAAGGCCAGAAAGAGTGGCGGGGTATAATTTTTCATTTTATCGATCTGCCGGGTATCTACTCGCTAGCGAATAGTCGGGTAGAGGAGATGGTTGCCCGTGACTACCTTATTGATACCCCGCCGGATCTGATTCTGAATGTTGTCGATGCCAATAATCTGGCACGAAACCTCGCACTAACAATGCAACTGTTGGAGCAGGGTTTGCCAGTGGTGGTTGCCCTGAATATGCTGGATGAGCTTGAAAAACAGGGCGATACGGTTGACCTGGCTGAGCTGAGTATTGGGTTATCAAAGCCGGTGATCGGCAGTGATGGTCGCAGCAATAGTCATATTCCTGCGTTAATGGACCTGCTGCTGGATAATATCGGGCAACAGTGTGAACCATTACTGATGACCTATGAGCCGCACATGGAGCAGGCTATCTGCTCGCTGGAGAAAGCAGGCATGAGTCGCTGGCAAGCGGTGCGTTGGCTGGAGTCGGCGGGGGACGGTGTAGCGCTGCTGAGTGACGATCAGACTCAGGCCGGACGTCAGGCGCTTGAGCTGCTTGCCAGCCGTCATGATGAGTCACCGGCAGAGATGGTGGCAGAGGGGCGTTATGGCTTTATCCATGGATTGTTGCATAAAAGTAGCAGTGAGCACCGGGATCAGTCAGCGGCTGATCATTGGCTTGATGCAGTTGCACTGAATCGCTGGCTGGGTCTTCCGGTTTTTATCATGTTGCTGTGGGTGATGTTTGAAGCGACTTTTACGCTGGGGAGTTATCCGGCAGATTGGATAGACGCTGGTGTAAGCTGGGTGGGTCAGCAGGTGGGCACATTTATGCCTGAGTCTCTGTTGAAAAACCTGATAGTGGAAGGTCTGATTGCCGGTGTTGGTGGGGTGCTGGTGTTTCTGCCGAATGTGGTACTGCTATTCTTTTTCATCGCTTTGCTGGAACAGAGTGGCTATATGGCCCGGGCTGCTTTCCTCACTGATAATCTGATGAGCAAAGTGGGGCTGCATGGTAAAGCGTTTGTACCCCTGGTGATGGGCTTTGGTTGTAACGTACCCGCGATTATGTCAGCGCGGACCATTGAAGAGCCTCGTGCAAGACTGATCACTATTCTGATTAACCCGTTCATGAGTTGCTCCGCGCGCTTGCCGGTTTATGTCTTGTTAGCGGGGATCTTTTTTGCCGATCATGCGGGTACCGTGCTGTTTGGTTTATACATGCTGGGGATTCTGGTGGCGTTTGCGATTGCGGCTCTGCTGGCCCGAACGATTCCTGAGCAGCATGATGAGACGTTTATCATGGAGTTGCCACCCTGGCGCTTCCCATCTCCGCGATCCATGTTGCTGCATGTGTGGGATAAAGCGGGTGATTTTCTGCGCAAAATCGGTGGTGTTATCCTGGTAGGCTCGATCCTTATCTGGCTGCTGCAAAGCTTTCCGCAGCAGGGGACGCCCTGGCTGGAGCAACTAGGTCACTTCGTCGCGCCGCTGTTTGCGCCGATGGGATTTGGTTGGCAGGAAACGGTCGCGTTACTGTCTGGATTTATCGCTAAAGAGGTGATTGCGGCATCGCTGGTGGTTGTCTATCAAACTGATATGAATGATATGGCAGGACTGCAAGCGGCGCTGGGAAGTGCGCTTGCCCCGGCCTCAGGTCTGGCGCTGATGGTATTTACGTTGCTGTATATGCCCTGCCTGGCGACGATTGCAACCATCCGCAGAGAAACCGGCAGTTGGCGCTGGGCGGGTGTGTCAATCATGATGGGGCTGGTACTCGCCTGGCTAGGATCATGGCTGGTGTTTAATCTGGCCTCGTTGTGGATGTAGTTGTAAAGGTGAATATATGACGCTGTTTGATTGGGTAGTGCTGGTTGCCGTTATTATCCTGCTGAGTATCTGGTTTGGTCGTTACCTCTACCGCACCTTTAATAAAAAGTGCAGCGGTGGCGGATGCAGCAATTGCTCTGGCTGCGGCGTTAATGACGGGCCGTCCTCGAAGTCGTTAAATAAAGTACGTAGTGAGACAGAGTAAGTCGCACTAGAAAACGCGCATAAATATATAAGCAAATACTGATATAGCCTTGAAATTCGCCTGATCTACCCATACTTATAAGTACACGCTAGTAAGTATCAAACAACCCGCCGTCCGCTTTAATGAAAGCTCAAAACCGGCAGGGTTCAACAGATCAGGAGGGGACTATGCAACCCGAACGTTTTACCAGTAAATTACAATCAGCCCTGGGGGATGCGCAGTCCCTTGCCGTAGGCAAAGACCATAACTATATAGAACCGGTTCACCTGTTGCTGGCGCTGCTGGATCAGCAGGGTGGCTCTGTCAAACCCCTGTTGGCGCAGTCCGGTGCCAATGTTAATCAGCTTCGTTCATCGGTGCAGTCGCTCTTCAATGAGTTACCGCAAGTGACAAACAGTGATGGTGAGCTGCGTTTCTCTCCCAATATGGGCAAGCTGTTTAATATGACCGATAAGCTTGCTCAGCAGCGCGGTGATCAGTATATCGCCAGTGAGCTTTTTATTCTGGCAATGCTGGAAGATAAAAGCGGCGTGGGTAAGCTTCTTAAGCAGGCCGGTGTGACAAAGCAACAACTGGAACAGGCAATTACGCAGATGCGGGGCGGTGATGGTGTGAATGATCCTAATGCAGAAGAAAGTCGGCAGGCGCTGGATAAGTTTACCGTCGATCTGACCGCTCGGGCTGAATCCGGCAAGCTTGATCCTGTGATTGGTCGTGATGACGAGATTCGCCGAACTATCCAGGTTCTGCAGCGACGTACGAAAAACAATCCGGTGCTGATCGGCGAGCCCGGCGTGGGTAAAACCGCCATTGTTGAAGGTCTGGCGCAACGCATTATTAACGGTGAAGTGCCAGAAGGGCTGAAAAACAAAAAGGTGTTGTCCTTGGATATGGGCGCGCTGATCGCCGGGGCAAAGTTCCGTGGAGAGTTCGAAGAGCGGCTTAAGTCGGTGCTTAACGAACTGTCTAAGCAGGAAGGTCAGGTTATTCTGTTTATCGATGAGCTGCATACCATGGTCGGTGCCGGTAAAGGCGAAGGCTCAATGGATGCTGGTAATATGTTAAAGCCGGCGCTTGCCCGTGGCGAGCTTCATTGTGTCGGTGCTACCACGCTGGATGAATACCGCAAATACGTAGAGAAAGATGCCGCGCTCGAACGTCGTTTCCAGAAAGTGTTGGTCGATGAGCCGAGTGAAGAGGATACCATTGCCATTCTTCGGGGACTGAAAGAGCGTTACGAGATTCACCACGGCGTTGATATTACCGACTCGGCCATTATCGCGGCAGCCAAACTGTCACAACGATATATCACCGATCGCCAGCTGCCGGATAAAGCGATCGACCTGATTGATGAGGCGGGTAGTCGTATCCGCATGGAGATCGATTCCAAACCTGAGAGTATGGATCGTCTTGAGCGACGTCTGATTCAGTTAAAAATGGAACGTGAAGCGCTGAAGAAAGAGAAAGATCAGGCGGCTATCAAGCGTTTAGAGGAGCTGCAAACCAATATCGAATCAGTCGAAAAAGAGTATTCCGACCTCGAAGAGATCTGGAAAGCAGAGAAAGTTGTACTGCAAGGCTCTCAGCAGATTAAAGAAAAACTCGATCAGGCACGTACCGAATTGGAGCAGGCAACCCGCTCGGGTGATCTGAGTCGCATGTCTGAGCTGCAATACGGTGTTATCCCAGAGTTGGAAAAGCAGCTGCAGGCTGCTGCCGATGTTGAAGATCTGCCCCAGCAAAATCGACTGCTGCGTAACCGCGTGGGTGAAGAGGAGGTGGCTGAAGTCGTTTCTAAGTGGACCGGCATTCCGGTCTCCAAGATGCTTGAAGGCGAACGGGAAAAACTGTTGCGTATGGAAGATGCCCTGCATAAGCAGGTCATCGGTCAGCACGAAGCGGTGCGGGCGGTTTCCAATGCGGTGCGCCGGTCTCGTGCAGGCCTGGCTGATCCTAATCGCCCCAACGGGTCTTTCCTGTTTCTGGGCCCAACCGGGGTCGGTAAGACCGAACTCTGTAAAGCGCTGGCGGGTTTTCTCTTTGATACCGAGGATGCGATGGTGCGGATCGATATGTCTGAGTTTATGGAGAAACATTCTGTAGCCAGACTGATTGGTGCGCCTCCGGGGTATGTTGGTTATGAGGAAGGTGGATACCTGACCGAAGCGGTTCGCCGCAAACCCTATTCAGTATTGTTGCTGGATGAGGTGGAGAAAGCGCATCCGGATGTGTTCAATATTCTATTGCAGGTGCTGGAAGATGGTCGCCTGACCGATGGCCAGGGTCGTACTGTCGATTTCCGTAATACCATCGTGGTCATGACATCCAACCTGGGTTCAGATCTGATTCAGAACTTCAGCGATGATGACGATTATGAGTTGATGCAGAGCGCAGTAATGGAAGTGGTGGGTAATCACTTCCGCCCAGAGGTGATCAACCGGATTGATGAGGTCGTCGTATTCCACAGTCTGCGCAAAGAGCAGGTTCGTGGTATTGCTGAGATTCAGCTGAATCGTCTGCGTCAGCGTCTGACGGAGCGCGAACTGACACTGACCTTAACCTCTACTGCAATGGATAAGCTGGTGGATGTTGGTTTTGAACCGATCTATGGCGCGCGACCTCTGAAACGAGCAATTCAGCAATGGATAGAAAACCCGTTGGCGCAGGAGCTGCTTGCGGGTAAATATCTTCCAGGCTCAGAGATTGGCGTTGACGTCGAAGCCGGGAAGTTTACATTCAGGTAAAAGCAGCTGTTAGAACGCGACTGCGTCGCTTGCTAGTGGCGAGAACGGAAACTGCGTTTCCTGCTAGAAAAAGCCAAGAAAAAACATAAAACCGCCGTGAGG
>NZ_CAKZLP010000029.1 GCF_937127095.1 uncultured Amphritea sp. | reverse complement strand
CATCGTAGAGAGTGGATATGGCTGACGACCCTTGCCCGCTTTGGGATAATGCGGTGTGATAATCTTCTCAAGACGCTTCCAGGGTATGAGATTATCCATGCGTCCGAGAAAGATCTCTTTACGGGTTTTTCTGCGCTTTTGATTGAACTCGCTGTCGGCGAAAGTGAGCTGATGATCCATGACTTATCTCTGAGAATGCTGTTCCGCAGATTGTCTCAAGAGGAGGGACTTATTCGCAACTTCCCTAATTCTGTTCGAATACAATGTGATAAGAAAGTGTGATACTTTTTTGTGTGTTTACAATTATGAATGTTGCACATGAAGTGCAGAATATTCATTTGAGCAGCAACTAACCGTTAGTATTGCTTGCTCAAAAGTCGAGCAATGTATATATTTTCTATATATTCGTTTTGGTTATCTATTTGGATAATTCAATGTCAGGGAGATTTGGAACATGACAGTACCCGCAAGAATTGAGCAGCTTCGACCGGCATTACTTTTTGTATGCCAATGCGGGCATCAATTGAGAGACAATATAAAACGCAAAAGCCTTGCGTGTAAGCATTGCCAGGCAGAAGTTTCCTTAGAAGACCGTCAAAGTATTGAGCTGGCTTCTCATGCGTTCAGGGAGCTTGCAGAATCCCAAAATATTGAAACCGTTCTGTATGGACGGACTGAATTCGAAATTGATGAGGCATCATTACCAACCGGACTGTTACCTATTATCATCGGTCGGGCCGCTCAAGTCTCCGTTACCCTTTTCCCAGACACCCCATACTTCTACAACGTAAGCGAATTAGAATCATTAGACGGCGGCATCACAAGTACAGATCTTTGTGTGACTATCAACAAAGAAAGCAAAATGAATTTAAAAACAGCTCTTCTGATCCTCACTCATATTACAAGCCGCTTGATAAAAGTAAGCAGAATAGAAGACCCTGACAATACAATCATCTGTGATCTGCGTCTTTTGAGCATTGCTGACCTCACACAAGAGTTCAAGAATGCTTAGCCAACAACTGAGGGAGTCGGTACAAACAGCCTCTCAAGTAAGGCCTCTCCTACATCAGGTAAAAAACCTCACTCCCATTCTGTGTGCCATAGAGAAACGTGAAGCCAACAGACTTCCGGTTATCGGGCTGCAGGATGCTCTGCAGATAGTCGATCAAACTATTGATTTAGTGATGAATGATGTAGGCCTGCAGGCACCTGGAGAAGAATACCAAAGAGCCGCCTTTCGCAACTGTATTGTTCCCTTCGCGGAACGAGATCTTCTAGAGTACGGTTCAATCTACGCAAAAACCTGGCAAGAAAAAATCTCCTCCACATTCCGGTCTATTTCATTAACTCCCGGCGCTAATGAGCATACTGCAAAGCCTGCTCTGATGGTTAAGCTCTCCATTGCTGAAAATGCAACACGCATCATATCAGCCCTCTCAAGTCGAAATATCCAAAACACACCAGATACCACGCGCCATTTTGTTAACCGTATTTTTGCCGATGCAAAGCAAATGGACACCCTCCTTCACCCAGGCAATCCCGCTGAAAAAGCCAGCTTAATGAGCGGTATGATCAAGAATTACACAAGCCTGATGGTCAGTGCTATTGACTCCAACCACGGTCAATTCGATATCAAGACAGTCCTTCAACATTACTCCGAGCAACAAGCCATTGTTTTAGGCTTAGTTCAAGGCAGTAATGAATTAAAAGCCGAATCACCTAAGACGCCTTCATTTCTAACACCTGGTCATTAAACATGCCTTCAAAAAGACGATTGGATAAAACCCGTAAATATAGTTCTGCGGTCTTTAAAGAAATAACTGGCATAACATTTCTTAGTAGAGGTATTAGTGCCAATTTTCGTGCGATATCTGGCGGGGTTGATTGGCTGAAAAAATCATCTGAAGAGCTTGCTAACCAAAAAGAGCATTATCAGCAGGCTGGTGATCCGGTCGAAACATATCCCACTGTCAGCAGGCAGATTTTTTTGATCAACGCGGTACTCTCATTTTTCTTAATGATGACTGCATTGTTAACTGCAACGATCGTATCAGTTATGTTCCTGTTCGATGCCGAACTCAGAGGCCTTCTAAGCTTCTTCGCTTCTTCCCCTATGGTTTTATATAGCTCTATTTTAGTTGCGATTGGAGGCTTAGCCTACGTCTGCATGAATGCGTATGCTTCTCTTAACCACATTAAAATCCTGATCAGAAGCACTAAAGTACCTTATGAGTACTCAGACCAGTTACGCGGTGCGACAACACTAATACTGTCCATTGCTGCTATTCACGCAGCACTAATTACCGGGTTCCAAATAACGCCTGCCGATGACTGGATTACAAAGCTTACTTTGGGAATCATTGCCGCTTTATTCTCTATCGGGACTTATAAAAACCTACGCTACATTTACTCACCTAACACCAGCGCGAAACTCCAAAAAAACCTGCTTATCAGCTTAGTTAACACGCTGATATTAGCTAAAGAATCCCGCCCTTTAGGGGCCGGTAATTTTGGACAGCCACCTCTCGTCCAGGCCTTCATTGTCGTGGCCATAACAGTTTTCTCATTTATCACTAAAAATGATTCGCTGATTGCCCTCTTTTCAACACTGGTTTCCATAACGGCGTTAGCCATCCTTGGAGCTTCTATGATGATCGTATGGGGACTAGAAGATGATCGACCTACCTCCGATTGAAACGACAACCAACGTGGTTACATACGAAATGATTGAACGGGCTGCCCGACTTACTGAAACGCCTATTCTCGGACTCTATCTAATCTTGAAGGTTGAGGGTGGTACTGTAGGTGAATGCAATGCAACTAATGACTGTGGCCCCTTCCAAGTTAACCGCCAGCACTACAACGATCTGGAGAAGTATGGGCTCTCTCGTAGTCTGATCATCAATAACGCATACGGGAACACCCTGGCCGCTGCAATTATATTTAGACAAAAGCTAAATGTTTGCGGCGCATACACCAACTACGATTGGTTTGACAAATTAGCCTGTTATCACAGCTTTACGCCTAAATTCCGTCTTAAATATCGGACAAAGCTGATTAAGAAAGCAGAAAAACTACTACCTCCAAAAACTATTAATAGGTTTCTTGCGAATGGCGGGTAAACAAATGAATGAAGGGGCTGCGAAAGCAGATCCTGTCGCCAATTTATTAGTTGTGCTGATGCTTGTAACTTTCTTCAGCGTTCTCATCTGGTATTTATATTCTCCATACCTGGCGTGGGGAGCTGCACATACCGCTATTAAAGCTCGCTACCTGTTATTCCCATTCACTTTCCTTATGTCTGACCAAATGGCAGATTTCATTCAAAATTTGGATGTTTACCTTGCTCGAAACTTAGACTTTGCCAACTTCACGCTATCTGAATTTGCACTTTTACTGAACATCATATTCCGATCGCTTTCTGTGATACTGGTACCTTTGCTCCTATGGCGAGGAATCAGCAACATTGTCTTTGCTAAAACGAAGTCTTTTACACGACAATTAGATTTGCTTCAGCTGGCAGAAATTCAGGCATCTCGCTACCCAAGAATGAAGCCGCCGATCCGGGCAAAACTGCTAGACCAGGATCACCGATTCGGACCGTGGGCAACCAGCCGTAATCCGCTGCAATATTTGATTCACCATAAACTTGTGAGCGCCAAAGTGGATCCCGAGCTAATTGCTGCAGGCTACCCAGACTTCAATAAGTGTGATGAAGAGGCTCAATTAGATATCCTGAACGAGTATCACGGCTCCCTGAAGCTCTATTTACCAAAAGTTACCCAGTTGTTGGTAGATCAATTAGGAAAGCCCTGCCAGTACACTCAGTCAGGCATGATTGATATCCAAAAGCTACCCACTATTGATAATGCTATGGCTGTTATCTTTTTGGCTGCAATCACCGGAAAGAAGATATACAGAGAACGTGTTGAAAAGCTGTTAGACCAGTTTGGCGATACGTTTAGGGAAGGATCACCCGCAACAGCCAACAGTCCGGCAATCCCTCACGCTATTGATCTTAGCGGCGTTTCAGAACTATGGACTGACATAGAGAAGCTGCCAACCACCATAAAATTTCTGATCAACGCATCCAAGAAACATGCTTATTGGTACTCGTTCATGACCGCTCTGTATCAAGAGGTCTATGATGACTATCGCACAATGTCCAGCAAGGACTTTAAGTTTTTAAAGCCCATCAATCGCACCCTCTTCTTACTTTGTAACCAAGTCGGCTTGGAAATGCCTAGAGCCGAAACGTGCGGGATTAGGGCGCACTACCTCACCGAACGTAAACACGGAGCCGCTATACTCGCGCCTCAAGTTGAGACGCAGGCGGTCTGGCTGGTTGAACATATTCAAAATGAAGGTTGGCTTGAAACGGACATCGTATCTGAAACTGATGGTATGGAGAGTCAACTTGAGCAATATAACTTGGCTTATAGAAAAGACCTTGAAGAATTTAACAAAGAGAGAGCAACCAATGCTGAACCGGCCTAAAGCGACATTTTTAACAGACACTGAGAGTGTTCATATTAGTCTTCGAGAAAGCACAATTTCTGTCCCCATCACTTCGGGTTTCTCGTTCGATAAAGGTAACTCAGAAATCGTCATCGGTTCAAAAAAACATCCTTGTACTGATCGGGAATATCGTCAGATAACGAAGGCATACCATAAAGCGATCGCGCCGAAGAAAAGCCCACATAGAGTATGGGCTCTGTCGGTATTTGGCATTTTTTTCTGGCTGGGGTTCGTTGTCCTAACGCTCGGTACACCAGGCGCTCTACCAACAAACGTTTCGCAAACGGCTCCCACGACACTCCCAATGGCCTCAATTGAAAGCGGAGCTACTTCCAACAGTAACGGTAACAGTGAATTCCCTTTCGCAAACCAATAAATACACATAATTACGCCGGGACATAAGATTTATGGCTGACCAGACCCTCAAAAATCATCAAGTCGTCGCTGACAGAAGAACCATAGGCCAGTGGATCTCTGACTGTTTCCGATCACCGATGTTCAGAGGGTGCTTTTACTTATTTTGTGCGTTCATCATTCTCACAATCCCAATAGCTACCCCTCTTGTCTTTATCGCACTGGTACCGGCTATAGCAACTAACAGGGATCCTGGCTTACCTCTACGCTTGCCTGTTGAAGCAAAAATGCGTGATAAAGGGGATCCGGCCCCCGGTGGTGACGGCTTTCATATGGCCAGAGGTGTGGTTTATCTCGGCAATGAGCAAGGTAGTAACAAAGAAGCATGGGTATCCTGGAACGATCAACGCCTTCACGATTACCTGATGGCTGCAACCGGTGGCGGCAAGACAGAGCTTATTCTGGCAATACTCGCTAACTATGAATTATGCGGCTCTGGCGCTCTTTTAGGTGATGGTAAGGGAACCATGCTATTACCTAAACAAACAACCACTATTGCTCGGCTTGCAGGTTCCGACGACGATTCTTTTGTCATTAGTTTTCTTTCTGGTTATAAGGCTGACTTTGGGAGGAGCCACAACAAAAAATCGAATAATATAAATCCCTTTGGTGAAGGCAACGACTCCACTGTAAAAGAACTACTAACCTCGTTAATGTCAGATGGCGGTGGCGACAACCAAATATTTTCGGACGGTGCATCTTCGCTTGCAGCTTCCTTGGCCCCAGCTTGGGTTGAAGGCCGGGATAAAGGTCTATTTGAGCTTAACATTGATTTCATAGGTTCAACCCTACCGCTTGCCAAGCTTTTTGAGTTTAGCCGAACTCCAGAGTTATCTGTTCTGACAAAACAATACATGACCAGCTACCTGGACAACTTAGGTTATGTATTTGAAAAACCGGCACATGAGCAGCCTGAAAACGTAACACGGATGCACGGCTACTACGTCAATTACTTCATGCGAGTTGTTACAAGTTTTGCAATCAGCTACCGGCATATTTACTACTGTCAGCAAGGTGAGGTAAACATGCGGGATACTGTAAAATCCCGAAGAAGCCTTACCTTCACACTACCACCGCTGGAAAAATCCCCTGGCGAAGTACAAAATCTGGGTAAAACGATGCTCGTTGCGGCCCGTTCAGCCTCTTCCTACGGACTGGGAACGACAATGGAAGGCACCCGGGAGGAAACCGTTAACAACCTCCCTGCCGCGCATCCTATCCCCTATAAATTCGCGTTTGATGAATTCTCTTTCTACGTTCTTGAAGGCTTTAGCCTAATGCCTGCCCAGCTCCGGGGCATTAACATTTCATGCCTCACTGGATCACAAGACTACGCAGGCACCAAACGAGCCGGTGAAATTGATGCTGAGTCTATTTTCAGTAACGCCCGAACAAAGTATTTCGGAGCACTTGAAGATAGCAGTACCTGGGAAAAGGTTAGAGAGATTGTCGGTGAAGTAGACATGGCCGTCTATGACAAACTAATGAATGTAGGAACGATGGTTGGCCGGTATGTTCCGGATCTTGATCTTAGGTTAACCCGCCGTTGCCCTTTAAGCATTAGTGAACTGCAATCTCAAGTTGAAGGTCAATTTCACATCATGCAGCGAGGCAAAGTCAGGAAAATCAAAACGTATTATCCGAATGTTAGCGAGGATACCGTTGTCGATAATTATCATCTTATCCGCTTGGTTAAATCATTGGGACCATCCCAAGCTTGCCTGAATAAACTCCGGGTCATGCAGGACTTTCTTGCCATTCTATCCAGCACCGATTTCACTCTTACCCCTGCTGGGTTACTAACTGAATGTATCGGGAAAGCAAGTGATAACGACTCATCTGATCAAGCAGCGTTAAACGGCCTGGCTCGTTACTACCAAAAAACCAGATTCAGTATCGACGTTCATACCGGCGAACTCAACGAACCTCAAAGCACAGCTTCCTCCGCTACTTCTCAGGAAAGTTCGCAAGAGAGTCCTAAAGAGGAGGAAGCAACTAAGCAACCGAAGGCTCCCGATTCGGAAGAAATACCCTCATACGGAGCCGAGCAATCCGAAAATCTACAACAACGGGAAGAAGCAGAGATTGACGATTTTTTTAACAATGTTTTTGACGGTATTCCACCAGATATTGAAGATGATCTGCTTCTACAGACCCAACGTGAAGTTGAGCTACACTATGCGTCTAACCCACCTAAAAACGGTGTCTTTGGCCTAACAGATACTGAATGTAATGCCATTCAATCACGGTTAGAGAATCTTGGCTTGTTACTGGGTGAAAGCAAAGAGGATGCTATCAAAACATCCGCTCAAATAGTCATGGATATGCGGAAAAACGTTTTTTATCTCATCCCGCCTAAACCTAACTCCGATAGCGACATCAAAGCAAAAGCCGCTATGCTAATACAACAAGCTGATTTATTTGAGGTTTAATATTAACTTTTCCATATAATTTGGCGTAGTATTGTAGATACAGAACACTCACTTAGTAAACTAATGTGCTATCTACATGACATCTGACCACACGCCTATTGGTGCTTCAAAAATCACTGGGGCACATATAGAAATGCTTAATCAGCGTTTCGATATGTTTGCCTTGCAGCCTTTGCTAGGCATTTACCAAGCCAAGATCACTCAAGCTGTATCGAAAAAACACATTGATACCCCTATTTCAGATGTAACTCGATGCCTGGTAATTAGAGCCCTGCTTGAAAAACCAGAGCTGGCCCCTTTGCCTGTCCTAAAAGACTATGATGACCTAATTGAGGCGCTAAAAAATGCACCTGAAGGTTTTCCTTTCCCTACTACTCAATCAAATAGCGGCGTACTCTTTGGCAGAAGCATTTCGACGGTAAATGGACTTAAAAAAGGTAGGCCAGTAACCCATTTAGTTGCTATGTGGATTACCCTCTTCTTAGACCAGTTTGATTCGCTTTGTAAAAAGGGTACCAAGCACCCACTGTATAAAATCATGGAAGAAGAGGCCGCGGCTAGGGGTTTATCTCTGCAAAGCATTATATTCAATAGAGGTTGGCCCAAAGCCACTTACGACACTCCTGCCTCTATCAACGGTGCTGAAATGATGACAGGCGAACACCTAAAACGTTTCAGTGAAACCGTCACAAACTATGACTACCAATCTTTGATGGGGTTATACCTTGCAAAGTCTAGCCAGCTAACGTCAAAGAGGAACAGAAAGCTGCCTGTCGCTGATGCTGCGCGTGGCTTAATGCTCAGAACCCTATTAAAGCACCCTGAGTGGGCTCCTAGAGCAAAGCTCTACCACTTTGAAGACCTAATGAATGCCTACGCAAAACTACCAAGCAGCTTTCCTCTGCCCACGGCACCTACCTATCTTGGGGTTACACTAGGGCGAAGTAGTTCAACAGTGCACGGTTTAAGGAACGGTAGAAAAGAGATGATGGTTCTGACTATCTGGATAACCATCCTTTTAAATTGCTTGCCAGAATTAAAAGCTGAGAAAGAAGAGCATTTTTTATACAAAATACTCGAAGATGAAGCTAAATCACGCGGCCACTCTCTACAGGAAATCATCTATAACCGTGGATGGCCTACTGATAGAGAATGATCTCTCCGGCACCTGGCACCCTGTTAAAGTGGGTGTCAGGCCCTTAATGGTGTTTTATGATTCTTTAGTTAGCACTGCTTGAAAATCACTGTCTAACCACAAAGCATCAAAACATTTTGCTATCTGATACCTCTCTACCCCTTCAGGATAAACAAGCTCTCCTAGCCGGTCAGAATTTTCAGTGCCGTATACTAAAAAATCATCGATCATTCCGCACTGATAGCAACAGTCCTGCACATAAGCCTCAAAGGCCCTTGCAAACAAACTCTCACCCTGTATTAGGAATATTGTGCCTCTCTGTAGAGAGCTATCTGATGACGCTTTTAGAAAACTGCTAAATGATAAGTGAGAGGATTCGGCTGAATAGGATTTCTTCGCTAACCGATACTTAATAATATCCCTGATAAGCTCGTCAGAAAGCTTAGCCTGAACGATAAAATCATCCCACTCGCTATCTTCAAATGAAATAATTTTTTCCGGTGTTGAATCATCAAATGCGACACGTTCTAACCGATCGAACAGATTTTCCTCAAATTCAAAAAATGTAGTTGTTGCTTTAGGTTTCTTATCTTTAAAACAAATAGCTCTAAAGAGCGCATTAATTGATGCTATTTCGTGCTCTGGCAGATACAAACTATCCTGGTGCAACCTTATGCCAGAATCAAACCCGCACAAGTATCTAAAAAGCATTGCCCCCCAAGAGTATGCAACACTGCCTATCGCTGCCGTTTGGGAATCATAATCATTCCATAAAGCAAAAAACGGGTCTGATTCTGAACCGCTACAACGAACACCTAATGTCCCGTTAAATGTGATAACTTCATGAGGTATTGAGGTTACCCGAGCCAACAGGCCTAAAGACTGATCTAACCTAAAGAAAACGGTTTCGCTTTCTGCCCGCTCTTCTACCTCGGCAAACGCCTCTCTTCCTATTCCCCCGCCACCGTTGATCAGGTTTAACTTTCTCTTCATCGGACGTTGCAGAAAAGGATCAATGCCAGACTCTTGCACCCCGTTAGACAAGTCTTCATTCAATATGTAACGGTTCCCATTTTTTGAAAGATAGAAAAACTCATCACGCTGGGTCTCCGTATCGTTGATAACTTTCACCCGGGATTGAATTACATGGTCTTTAATTCGTTGATCCAGCTGATCCCTTGTATGTGAGCCCACAAAAAGAATATTAGCTCCTCTCTGCGCATACCACCCCCCCTCTGAGTATTCTAACTGGTAACCCTTTAGCCACCAGCGACTTGAAAGGAGATCACCACTTAACAGGTAAGGCCTTAGAGTTTCCAGGAAATAGGCACGATCATTTAAAAGACGAATAAGCCTTTGCTTGTTGTTCAGTTCTTCGCACTGCAGGTCTTCTAAAAACTCGACACCTTTAGGTTGCAACATGCTTAATGCTGAACCGCCAAACGCTCTATGTACGAACAACTCAGCAGCTATACATTCGCTCCTCATTTCAACAAAAAATGCTAAAGGCTCTCGGGAGTGAATGGAAAACAATATGTCTTTTATCCTTTCTACTGCGGTAATGAAACGCTCATACTTTTCTCCAGGCTGAGCTTTCCGAACAAAGTTAGTTTCAATTATCTCGATAATTACATAAAGAACACACCTGGATATGAAAGCGGCGGTGGGAGACTGATCTCTGTAAAAGCACAACTCTTTTAGCTGGCACATTAGTTGGCGGCGATCACAAATTGAATCTACGTCTGGTGGATATATCGTTAATTTGGCTACTGCTTCACTATCGCTCGTATGCTCTTCTGATTGTTCTTGCGGCACCAACCCCCATATGAGGTAAGAAATAGCTTTATCGGATTCGTATGAATAAGCCTGATCCAGCCAATGACGAATACTAATTCTGGAAACAGTAATTTCTGATCTAACTATTCGTTTAAGCACTCTTAATGATTTATCCGCATAAATAACATCATCATGGCCTAATCTCTGGCACCTCACGCCTGATATCTCTTCTAATGAGGGGAATGATAGCGGATCACGGCCAAACCCCTTAGAAGCCCACTCAGGAATCTCTGACTGCAAAGCGATAATACGGCCTTCTATCAGTTTTTTTTGATCCGCATCACATTCATTTATGTACCCATCGGAAATGAGGTAGGACACTAACTGAGACAAGGATCCAAAATTCTCAGTTATCAGTGACTGGCTTGTGCTGTTAAAAATCATAACCTGAAACAACTCAGGTTCAATGCGGCCCCAGATACGCACGGATTTGCTAAGATATCGAGGCAGAACCTCAAGCACTTTGGATACGTCTTGGTCTTCGGACAAACATTGAAGTAAAGCACTAGGGTCTGGCTTTAATTCCTTGTCCAATCCGGTCTTTACATAAAGTGAATTTATGAAAGCGTATAGGTGTTTCATGCTCGGTTTCGTTGCAAGTAGTTCCAATGTAACTTTTTCTAAAACTACTTGAACATAACGGTAGTTATATAGCCCTCTTATGACCGAGTATTTTCCCAATTCAGTGCTGCTTGGATGGTCTTTCATTGCTAAATTCAGAATCAGATTTTTGAACTGAAGATCATCGAGATTCTGAACTGCATCCTGGACATCAGGTGGCACTACTATGAAGTCATCTATCAGCGGAGCTTCTATTCTCTTTGGCTCCACAAAAGCCGTTTGAACGCCCGGAAAAATACGCTGCCATAAGTCATTCTGTATGGGCCTTATCGCAACATATTCGCCGGATTTAATCTTTAGAAAATCATCAGCTGGCAACAACTCTGCATTTTCTTCAGATACGCCGCTGAGAAAGAAAGAGGGGACCAAACTACCTGACTTGTTTAAAATTAACGGGTGACACTCTATACCATGTTTGATCAATATTGGTGTTTCAACGAGGTTCATTTAGCGGCCTCCAAATAGAAAAGCCCAACAACGTTGGGCTCAATTTCACGGTGAGAGTTTAGAATTACATGCCTGGCTGAGGCATCGCTTGAGCGCCGCCGAACTTGGCCATCAAATTCCGTACTTTATCCATCATGCCTGCTACGGTTTCCTTCAACCCGTCTAACGTTTGATCTGAACGTACCTGTTCTTCAGCGGTCATAATTCCTGCATTGTTAGCAACATCTAACAAAAACTCCAGGTCTTTAGAAACGCCATTCATATCTTCTATAAAGTCAGTTAGAGGGCCTTCTATTGAGGCTTTAATTTCTTGGCCATCCAAACCTAATTTTTCCATGAGTGGAAGCGAATGATCCACATAGGTTTGTACCAGTTTGTTTCCGTACTCAATATTTTTTACCCGGTCAATTAAGCTATCAACTGTAAAGTCAGATACATACTCTTTCAGAGCATGACGGGCCAATTTTGCGAGTTTATTATCGTCCTTGTTTTCTGGATCGGCGGCTTCAGCAGCTCTACATTCACTAATCAGTTCTTTTATGCTGTAGTCCAGACCGTCTGATGCTGCCCCATTAAGAAAGTAAGACTCTGCACCTACTTGATTAATAATATCTGCAATCGCTTCTGTACGAGCACCAAGAGTCGATTCTCTAAACTTCTGCCTAAACGCTTCCCCTTGCTCTTGGGTCATTTGGTCAGCCTTCTCGACTGTTTTATCTACAGAGCGTCCAATATTCCTTACTTTCTCTCTTAATGGAGCTAAACGTTCAGCCCCCCAGGTTCCTACTCCTGCAGTCAGCCCCGCAGCGCCTGTTGTGATATTAGCGCCTGACTCGAACAACGAACGAGCCATTTGATACATACTGGAACCTAACCCAGGCGAGTTAAGTTGGCGCGTAGCTTGGTATTGTCCGTCCTCCTGACCGTTCTCTTGATCATTCTTTCGACCGATATCTTGACGTTTCGTCTCGTTTTTTTCCTCTTCGGGCGCTTCCTCTTCTAGCTCTTCACTATCAGCAATGGGCTCAACTGTTTCAAATTCGCTATCTTGAGGCAGCGAATTCATATCGGGAGAGCCAGATAGAGGATCTTCATAAACCTCAAACGCCATTGGATCATTTGGAGCACTTTCAAAATTACCCAGACCTTCATCAAGAGGATCATTCAGTTGAGAATATTCGTTTTCGATATCGCCTATTAAGCTGGAAAAAGAGCTTGTTGATTCGGCTACACTTCCTGAATCACCTCCAGCACTATCACCACCGGCCCCAGAACCTGAAGTATCACCCAGGGGATCAGACTCCGGAAAGAAATCATTAATACCCAGGTCATCAGGCTCCGGAAAGAAGTCTTCAATCCCTAATCCATCTTCACTAACAGGAGCATTAAACCCTGATACAAATTGCTCATATTGATGCTGGACCAATACATCATCCAGCCCAAAATCAAGGCGCTCTCTTAGCTGGTCCACAATATCAGGCGAGACCTCATAACCCCCTGGATGTGATTCAACCAGGTTTCCATTGGTGATGTATTCAACAAATTCTTGCCAATGCTCAGGCATAGCCGAAGATTCAAGTTCGGTGCTTGAATTAACATTCTGCCCCAACTTGGAAACTAAATTATCTTGTTCACTCATAATCTATGCCTCTCGCTTGTCAGCAGAAAGTTCTAAAACTTCTTCTGCCAGGTTCAAACCATCAATAACTTCAATAAGCTCTTCAAATTGCTCATCACCTTCAGGGAACATTTCGATATCTTTATATTGGTTATTGATATCTGCTATCAATTTTGAAAACAATTCACCGGCCATCTTCAATAACCTCAATTAATTTTATTTGTTAGTTGAAAATCATCTTTAGAAACTTGGTAACGAAGAGCTTGTCTATCCATATCAGTTTGCATAGCTAACTCAGACGCTTGCATCTGTTCCTGCAGCTGGCCTAATGACATCTTTAAATAAGAGACAAGCAGCCTTTTCTTAGTCTCAACGGCCAGCGCCCCTGTGAGATCCCTCACTGAAGCATCAGCGTAAGCCTCTGTAATTCCATCAGGCTGATACAAACTGTCATCCACGCTGTTCTGCAGCCAAACTAGGACGCTGGAATCTTTATCGTTAGGTTTTGTTCTAAAGCCATGATCGAAACTAAAGAAATCCAGCGCTGGTTTAATTCTGGATGCCCACACAAAAGCATTAGACAATTCAGCCTCATCACGCGAAATAGCTTGTGTTTTGATACGCTCCTTCAAATTCAAAAGATCACTGAAAGGGGCAATGTCATCCTGAAACAATAACTGCTGAGTGAGTAGTACTAATGCTGCTGCTTCATCTGCGGTTGAAATCTCTCCACCCCACAAAAGGTGCTGATTATCAAAGAGTTCTTTCGGAGAGAAAGAAGATTCTAAGATACCGGCGCGATCTGATTTAAGCAGATCAATATAAAGCTCTCTATGGCTCTCCAAGAATTCCTGATAGCTAGAAATAGACTTATCAGTTTGATTGGCGAAAGCATTCATCAAATTTCTTGGAAGCGTCTCCGCTGATACAGTTTTTTCAGCATATGACTTACCTTCCAACATACTGCGCTGCTGTTGCCTTATTTCAGATTGAGCATTGAAAGCATCCCATAACTGCTGCTCAGCAATGGTGCCTCTTTGTACTTCAGACGTAATCGAATCCGAGGCCGCTTTTATATTTTGTGCTAAATTAATCCCATCTAAAACAAACGTTTTACTTGTCAAACCTAACTGGAGAGAAAAGGTGTTGCCTAAATTGGTAATAGACATATGGAGCGCTTGAAAGGCGGCGGCAGATTGTGCCTTCAATACGCCTACAGTGACTGTTACACAAGCAACACAAGCCCAACAACTTGCGCAAGCTGCAGAGCTATACTGACTAGGAGTCATTAATACAGCAGACAAAATAATTGACCGAACTAATCTAGTTTTTGACACGTTCCACCCCATCTATATGCTTCTCGCGTTGACGGTAAAATACGCGGTATTTATCGGACAACTGGGCCAGCTGAACAGCATCCATTCGGGCTCTGCGCATATTGAGCTTTAAGTTTTCAAGATCAATTGCAAGGCCATACTGCGTGTCACGTAGCATTGTTCGCAAAACAAGAGCCTGGGAACCTGTACTTAAATCAATTAGATTTTCTGGATCTAGCGCACTATACGCCCGGCTGCTCAGGGTGCTCTGAATTGAATCCTCTTCTCCGACTATTGGAGCCTTCAACAGAACCTGCTCTTTCATTGCTTCCTTAGCAGCATCTAAACGAAGATTTAGAGTTTGAATTGCGGAGTGCTGTAAACGCTCATCCGCAGACATTCGGTTAACTGGCCGGTCTGGACTAATGGGAGAAACAGGAACCGGATCAACAACCTGATTTATCCACTCTACTGCCTGCTCAACTTCCTCTGGGCTCAAAACATCTTTATTTAAAGCCACTTCATTAGCAGACAGATTCATCAATGTTCTTTCGTGATAGCGCCAGTCATCGACCGGCGAAGCCGCTCTATACTCAGCAAAGAATGAATCAAGTGATGCCCTCAACTCCTCTTCGGTTACTTCTTTTGCTAAACGTAGATCTGCAGCTTGTGCAAAATCATCACAACTGGTGACCGGCAAGTTCTCTTCGCCGTACTCGGCCTCTGCAGCGCGTTTTGACTCAAGAATATAAGCAGCTTGACTGCGCAACTCTTCCTGGCGGTTAAACTCATCCATCAGTTTCTGCTGGGATACCGTTCCTCTTTGAATTTCTGAGGTGATGTTCCCGGACATTGCCCGAATTGCAGAGCCTAGATCACCAAAAACATCATCAATCGTTACTCTTAATTGGCTAAAGCCAGTGCTTATCGCTTGAGAGGCGCTATTCACGTTTGAAGTGGCCTGAGCTGTTTCGCTATTTACATCGGCACCATAGCTTTGAACATTGGCGCAAGCAGGACAGACCGCAAATGCAGAGTTAGGAACAGCAATTCCATAAAGAGCGGTACATAGACTTATACTCAAAATACTCTTTTTCATTACTGCCCACCTTGCAAAGAGTTCAATCCTTGCACCTTCTCCGAGATCTTATTTAAGAGATCAGTACTGGATTGAGAGGCTTCAGTCCCGCTGCCAGTTAGCGTTTGGCTATTGGAGAATCGTTTAGAAATACTGCTGGATCCTGTTCCATATGATTCTGAACCTGAGTAATCGAAGCTATAACCATTCATCCCGGTATTTAAACAACTCTGAAGGTCCGGAGTAGGTAGCCCACCTGCCAAACTAAGATCAACGGATAGATTTGCTGTGCAAGTTAAAAATGTATCTGATTGGGCTTTTAACTCATCGGAGAAGTCACACGCCATTTCCTTCAATGAACCTTGAAACTGCTCTTTAACGTTATCAAACAAGCCGCTAACCATTCCGCTTAAACTTGATACATTCATAAAGTAATCAAAATCAATACCCATCAGACTATCCAAGCAAGCGGCTTCAGATAATGTCCCCCCCCCAGATATTGCTGTAGCTTCTACTGCCGCCTTTTTTTTCCGTTGAACCAGTACATTGTTTGCAGCATCTATAAGGGGTTGGCATTTTTGCAAAACAAGTGATGTATCACTCTCTGAGCCAAAAGCACTATATGGCACAGCCATAATCAGGATAGCTATGCCTATATGTATTCTTTTCTGAAACTTCATATGAGTAACCAATTCAATATCCTGGCTGCAGAATCTTCTCTAAGGCCAACGACAGAGAGTAGAAATTAGCTTCACTATGTACACTCAGATGCAAAGCCCGTTGATGTAACAAAGCAGCTCTTCCCAAAATAGTTTTAGCGTAAGCTTTGAGCGGAGGGTTTTCATTGAGTTTCATAGACAGAGCTTCAAAGAACGCTTGATACTGCTGAAGCGACGATAAGTAATAAAGCGCCTTGGAAGCTGGCATAAATCCAAGTAAAACGAGCATTGACTCAACTATCCCGTTGTCTTTCATAGCGCCTTCTGCAGCAAATGAATGACTTTCTATTACCTCGATTGCGCGTAACACTGCACTATCCATATCTTTCAGGTTGTCCACATTCGTTTCTGTCCAGTCTTCATAAGACTCAACAGCTTGAATGACTTCACAAAGCTCGGGATCTTGCTTCCAAAAGCTATCTATCGTGCTATCCATAATAGCTCACACTATAGTTTTCAAATTAAGGAAATATATCATATAGTATATCTATATAAAACTTTAGCGCAAAAGCAAAAACTATGAAAACATTTGATTTTATAAAAAAACTAGCGCCTTTAAGCCTTCTTATAGCAACGTCACCAGCTTTTTCTGCGGCTCCTGAAATCACTCAGGATATGCTTGATGAGAGCTACGCTATCCAGATGTATTACTCAGTATTCGGGGGGGTTGCTCACTACTCTGTTCTTGATATCGAATCAGGTACTGTAGATTCAGCCTTGGCGGCGATGTCTCTTGTTCTTAACTTGGCAGTATTTGCCGTGCTGTCATACCTCATGTTCATCGTAATGATGGGCAAAGTGATAGTTAGCGGAAACGATGGCTCTCTCATGAGCAAGCGATACAACGATACGATGGCAGTAACCAGGGCAACAATGTCAATGTGCGGGGTGCTGCCTGTAGTAGGAGGGTTCTGTTTAGCTCAAGTTCTCGTCATGTTTATGGCAATACAGGGAAGCTTTATTGCCGATGAGGTGAATGCGGCCGGTAACGAGTTTGTCTACACCAATGGAGGGGTCGCAACCTACAAGCCCGATCGTTTCAAAATCAACTCTCTCGTTAACTCCATGATTAAATCTGAAGTTTGTGCCGCCGCTACCAACGACTACTACAACGAGCATGATTACTACGACAAGATCTATAAGGTTGCATTCACAGATACTGGCAAGGGTGTTGATACTGCTGAAGGAGTCCAGTACTTAAAGTTCTCATACATCAACCCTTTAGGGCGTGAAGTTTGCGGGTCAGTGGAGTTCAAAATAGGGACTGATAAATACCTTGGTCATGGAGATGCGCCAACAGGCATTTGGGGAGAAATGTCAGATCATCAGAAAGCAATTCGAGACAAATACTTTAACGCACATCGTGTTGCGCTCATCGAGACTCATAACTTTATTGCTACCGCAATCACACCCGGAATGGTTAGGCCTGGTCGAGATATTGATGCAGATGCTTTTAGTGAAGCAGTAAAAAACGCAAAGAAAAAATACGCTAACACAGTTATTAAACTGATGCTTGCTGAGTCTGAGCAACTTTCAGCAGAATGGCAAAAACAGGTTAATGATCGTTTCCAGAAAAATAGTCTAACCTTTTCTGCGGCAAGAGGTTGGGTTTACAACGGCTTTACATGGTTAGACAAGAGCAGAGCTGAAAGCTTCTTATCGACCTTAGCCAGAGAAGTTCCTACTTCATCATTTCCAGATATCGACACTACTCATGAATTTGAAGAAGCTTTTGTTTCAGAACGATTAAAGAGAGCAATGGATGTTGTTCAACAAATTAAAGGCATGTCTGCTTCTGACGAAGCAAACAAACCTAAGTCTGAGGATGAGTATCATGACAAAGACTACGAGACTTTAGCCGAGGGAATCTTTGCCAGCCAAGATTTCGAAGCGACGACAAGTTATGTTTTCAGTAACTTCCTCAGATCTGCGCTGATTGATACCCAATTCGACTTTAAGCATTATGATCCAATAACAAACCTCCAGCATCTTGGATACCGGATGGTCAACGCTGGCTGGGCAATGCTATTTATGGGTGTAGCGATTGATGTCGCAGCGAATGCGGCAGAAGAAACAGCAGAGAATAACATTGTATACACGGCGGCTAAGTGGGCGTCATTCGGTGTCCTTGGAGGAGCCAAGGGTGGCGCAATGACTTTAGTTGAGCATGTGACTGGGATGATATTTTCTCTTTCCGGCATATTGATCGCTGTTGGATCAGCCCTGGCCTACTGGCTCCCCTCACTGCCCTTCTTCATGTGGGATCTGGCCGTACTGGGCAATTACCTTTTGGTAGCAGTTGCATTCATGGCCGCACCCCTCTGGATGGCAGCTCATGCCATGCCGGAAGGAGATGGTTTTGCGGGGGATCATGCCCGGCAGGGCTGGATTGTTATGATAACGATCTTGGCGCGACCTTCCATCATGGTAATCACTTGGCATATTTCATTGCTTCTAATGAGAGCTATAGGCGAGTTCACCACTATTTACCTAGAGTATATTCCATTAAGCAATGCTGAAGCGTTCGTCGGTTTGTGGGGAACCTTAGTCCAACTGGTGATTTTCATTATATTTGAGGCCGTTATTACCTTCAGGTGCGTTTCTTTGATTTACGAGGTGCCTGATCAACTACCAATTTATTATGGTGGACAGACAACATCCGGCAATGAGTCAATTGGTGAAGGCAAGGGACAATCAATGATCGCAGGCTGGCAGTCAAATACACAACAAATCACAAATACAGGAGGTATTGGCGGTGCCGGTGCCGGTACCGGCAAAAAACCCGGAGGTAGTGCCAATATAAAAGATTTTTAGTCTCGAATTTCAAACCAAAAAAAAGGCTGAACGCATAAATGTTCAGCCTTTTTTGTTAATATCAGATAGCTTATTTTGGATTGAATCCTGATCCTAAGTGCCGACCAAACCCATACTTACCGGGTTTAAACTTATACTTTTCGATGTACAATTCCAGCAGTTGCTTAGCATCAGCTGTAGGATGATCATCCTTCAGAACCCAGAGACTGATTTTAGCCTCACTGTCACCCTCTTTGTATGATTTTAAAGACCCCTTTCCCTTTACCAAATCCACCAGGGGTTCATTGACACCAAATACAACACTTGAAACGCCTCCCCATTCGTAAGATTTTTCAAAGGCATCTTCCAAGGTAGACTTGGCAGTTGTAACAGTCGCAAGCAGAAAAAACGGTGTCAGCAGCCAAACAATAACTGTCATTTTTGCAGCACTAACTGAGCCATTCTTTCGTGCCCAACGGCTGAAGGAGGCTGGCAGCTTGATGAAGAACACAATCCCCAGTACACAGGCAATAATGCTTGAGTAAATCCAGCCATATCCCAAGAACGCAAGCACCGCATAAGGCATAGGGTTAATCTCGGCATTTAGCTTAGCGTATGCCAACCCATCACTCCAAGCATCAGTCAGCCAGTTTTCTCCGTACATGAAAAAGTCAGTACCCCACTTCTCAGTCAGCCACCACCAATGCCCAGTGCTAAAGCCTACGGCCAGCACAAAAAATACCAAGAACCAAAATCCTACACTTTTAAATTTACTCATGATCCCTCTCCAACTCCTTGAATATCTCTTACTATCTATAATACCATAAATAGGGATTTCCGCAACACCCCAATATTGAATATATAGTATTTTTTTCAATTTTTTCAAAACGCTACTGCGCCACCAGCAAAGCGCCACCAACCCACCACCAAAACACTTCTATTATTTTCCACTCACAAAAAAGCCGGGAATATCCCGGCTTTTCATCTATCTAATTTTACTTATTAACACGTTGCGTCCTATGAACTTTTAACGCTTGGCCATTGATAACAAGCACCCCCTCCCCACCTTCCGGTATTGGCGAATCCCCGTCTGATTCAACGATAATATTGATAGTCTTAGTCGTGTTCTTCTTATCCAAATCATCCAGTAAGTAATCAATCGCAGAGCTTCTGGGCTTAACAATCACGACTAACTGATTCCAATCAATATCAAAGGTTAAACGATGCTCAGTCCCAATAGCATGTAAAATTGCAACCCAATTAAGCTTATGGCCATTCCAGGCCACCGGCATTTGAGCATCAACGTTCTTATCCGTAAACACTCGCCACCCGACTGGGACAATGCCATTCATTGCCACCCACAAGGGGTTACCCAGACCGGCCCCCCCTTGCGCCGGGAGCTGTGCAGGCGCAACACCATAATGGCGTATAATTTTCTCTGTACGATCCGCTATGACGTTGAGATCCTGACTCTGGATTGCAACTTGAGCATTACGCTTTTCAGTTTCCTGCGCTTTTATATTATCCAGTTGCTTAGCCAATAGTGCGGCCTTCTCTTCGGCGGCAGTAGCTTTCTTTTCAGCTTCGATTTTTGCCAGCGCGGCTTCATCATTTTGAATAATGACTAAACGGGCATACGATGGTGCTGACGTAACAGCTAACAGCGATGCCAATATTAGTACGTGGAATCTGCTCATTGTTCATCACCTTTCAGACTCATTAAACTGCCTATTGCAACTGCCCTTTTCCGCGACTTGCGTGCCTCAAGACCAGATACCTCGGTATTGGCTGTACCTATCGATCCCGGGTCTGATGATATTTCGGATTGGCCGGTGCGATCGAGACTGACTGTGCTCGATGTATTCAACACCTCATTCTCAGCCTGAGACATCGGCTTCTCTGCCTCAGACGCCACGGGCGCTGCGTTCACCACAGCTCCCTTATCCATCAGCCTACCCAACACTAAAGCCGCTGTTTGCTTGTTCTGAGCGTCCCCTTGAGGTGCGATCGGTTCAGACAATGCCAATGCGATAACTGCATCAAGTATTCCAAGATTTTCCAATGCAATACCACCCTCTAACAAACGCTGCATGGCCCTGCTTTTGGTATTTCTTGGACAGCGATCGTAAACACCCCATATCTGATCAGCCAAGCTATTGCTTGACTGAGGAGGGCTGATATAGATCTTCGATTTATCTGCTGGCATCGTTTACCCCTTACGCGATTGCAGGCTCTGTGTTTTCGACCTGTGAAGACGCATTTAAGTAGGTATGAACCACACTCATGATAGTGTCCAGGTCATATAGAAGAGCGCATTTAAGGAAGCCTCGGGCATTCGCGCCATCCGCATTATCCAGCACAATGATATTTGGATATCGATCACGAATAAGGTTTTCCATTAGAGCAACCCCTCCCCCAAAACCAATAATTTCTTTTAGTGATGGGAATCTGCGTTTAAACAGATCTACTTCGGCTAAGATCGGCTGCATGACACAGCCAATAGCATCCCCCACTTCGGCTGTAACATCTTCCGGATCCCCACCAAACCAACTAACACGTTTTGTCATCAGAGCTTCCTCTAACAGGGTGTCGTCCGGTTCACACTCAAATCGTTTCATCAACAATTGACGCAACCGGTCCTTAACATGCGTAACCCCGTATTCCAGCGTCTTCTTAGCTCCGAGCTGGTTACCTGGCAGCACAATAGCCATATCAGTAGTATTGCCACCAATATCTAAGCCGAGTCGGACCACATCAGGGTTTACACCGGGTTTCATGTCACCATACTCATCAATCATGTAATCAACGATGCCAGCAACCGCCTCGGGGTAGATCCCGGCAAACACGACTTTAGCCGATGGCTCTTTACGCGGCCCCACATAAACATCACGTAACAAATTTTTCTTTTTCTTCTCCAGCAGGATAGTGTTCGTACCTTCTTCGCCATCCATATATTGCTCAAGAGGAAGTCCGGTTAGCAGGGCTACATTCTCCCCCGCCAATCCCAAACGATTTAGCATATGGTGAATCAGACTGAGATTCAGAGTAGTTGTGCTGTAATCAGGGGTACGGGTATCTTCGGGTGACTGAACCCATTCGGATACCGTGTACTCTTCATTGCTTTCTACAACACCATAGAGATTAACCGCACCACCGATCACAGCGGAGGTGTGTCGTCCTCTTCGGGCTAAGGACGGTATCTTATCTTCAATAATTTTGAGTACGGCGCTATCACCTGTTCCCTCAATTACCAAGACAGCAGCGTTGTTTTGGGCATAGCCGTCATCAACGGAAACTACGGGGCACAACAAATCCCCTTCAAAGAACTCTTTGTTAAGCTTCGTAATGTATTCGGCAATCGGTGTGGTCTTGAAGTAACCAGCGGCACTTGTCATGTGTTAACTCCTGTTTAATATTCCCTGTAACGCTTTAAGTTGCGCTTTGGGTTGTATATTCGATAGCGGTCGTTTAGCAGCAACCGCCTTAGATAAAGAAAAAAGGATGAATACGACTTCCTAAAAATCCAGCTAATGATCGTATTGAGTATCAGTATCCAGGCAACAAACTTGAGATAAAAAGGAAATGGAAACATGGGTATTAGCAGCAGCAACGCGAAGGGCTCACCATTCATCCATAAAAACCGCAAAGGCTGACCGGTAAGCCACCATTGAACGCTTTCTTTTTTGACCTTCGGATTAGCCATTACCGTTCACCAACTCAATAGTTCGATTCTCTAAGTAGATTGCGTAGAACACTTCCGGTGAAATTAACCCCGCCTCAAAAGCATTCGTAGCTGCCATGAGTTTTGTGGCTCCATGATTTTCGGTTAACTCATGCAGCTGCATCGTTATACCCTGGATCCCTTCAGAGATAAGAGTCCGTAATAGAAGGCTGCGGGTATGGTTTGTAAATACCAAGTACTCAATCAATGGAACCCGACCTGAATACCCGGTGTTAGCGCAAACATCGCAACCACAGGGTTGACGCGCACCAGAAAGATCTGCGCCCGTCTCCTTTAACATTTCATCATCTGATCTGACTGGTGTAGCGCAGCTTTGGCATAGCGTTGGAACCAGTTGCTGATTCACAACTGTCCGGAGACTATCAATGAGGGAGAGTGCTATAGCCAAACGCTCACCTTCCGCGAAGTTAACGCAGATCCGGTCAACCGTTGCTGCGACATTGGTAACGTGTAGCGTAGAGTAAACAAGGTGGCCAGTTCTGGACGCTTCGACACCTAATTTTATTGTGTCTGTATCTCGCATCTCCCCAACCATGATGACATCAGGGTTGTCACGCAGGAGACCTTTAAGGCCTTCGCTATACGTATGAAGGTGACTATTTAATCCAGCCTGGCCCACCAGCGAGTCAGTTTCATTGTTCAAATAAAAGAGGTTGTATTCGATTGGATCCTCAATTGTGCCTATATGTATTCCTTCATCCCTGGCTTTCTGATCTAGCGTAGATGACAGCAAAGTAGACTTACCAGATCCAGTCTCACCGGTGATCAGAATGATCCCTTTGTTATTTTTGGTTGTTAACGCTTCATACAGATCTTTAGGGAGACACAGCTCTTGAAGTCGCGGAGGCCTTGAACTGATAGGACGACAAACCAATCGCATTCCTTGTTCAGTTCTTTCCTCGTTCACAGCCGCAACCGACATCCGGAAACGCTGGATTTTACCTTTGCTTATTACGCGATAAGGAAAAGATCGAGGGTGACCTGCTGTTACGCTTGTTACTAACTGATTGGTTTCAGCCTCTCCAATGAAACGGGCTATGTCCTCTTTATCAATTGATACATCCGTGATCTTGGTTATTGCACCATTTACCCTGGCCCGGACTTCTGTTCCTGAACGAAACATAACGTCAGATGCACCGCACTCAGATGCAACAGAAAGCATATTATCAATGACATCAACTGTAATAAGAGATGGTAATTGGAAAAGCTCGATATGTTTCCCGGCGAAACGATCCTTGCTCATAATATTTAATCCTGAACTATTGGAGCCCACTTGTTACTGTCAGTGAAGTGTGAGTCTCCAATAATTGAGATGACCTCATCACCGATAGTCAGATTTTTCCCATCCTTTGATAGCACAACACCGTAATCTTGCTTAGCTACGCGAGGCATAGTTATAACGCCTCTTGCAACTAAATCATGAAATAACCGAATCCCCTGTAGATCCCGCTGAAGACGATTAGCATCAGACTCATATTGCTTATCTGCCTGGGTTTCGCCTATCTTCCAAGCTTCAGCTATCCAAAGTTTCCAGTTTTTTCTTTCCACTTCAGTAACCGGCAACAGAACAATATTAGGTAATTCAGGAGCAGGATAATGACGGACAAGGTAGTTCAAGTAAGTGGGGGGGGATATCAACAGCTTCGGCATTGTAACCATGTGATATGAATGTCGAACAAGGCGCTGCTCGGTTCGACTATTGCTGTTTATCATGCCCTCAGTTTGAGTGATGACCGGAGGGAATACATTCCCTGGGAGCATATAAGATGAAAAATCGAATAATCGAATCAATTGAGAGCCGCTTTGACGTAGCATTTCATTGATTTCTTTTCGGCGGCTATACAACCCACCCTTAATTCCCAAATCATATGCTGCAGTCTTTAGCGCTTCAAACCGGCTACCATCGCCGGTTTGAATATTCTTTTCGATTGATTCCTTAATACCTTCTGAGCTAAGCCCCTGTATAGACTCTAAACTAAAGTCAGACTTCCACGCAGACTGTTCAGCTAGAAGCAGCGAAGCATCAGGCACATTCATTAACTCTGCTTTACCGCTTGTTGAGCAAGCCGAGATGGAAAGTGCCAATGACACAATCAGAAACGGCGCAATCGGCTTCACAACACTAGCTCCTTATATTGTATTTGAACGGTAGGAGCAGGCTTAGATGTCAAATCCAGAACCACATCAGCTCTGAATCCAGCCTGCCTACCTGCATCAGCTATAAACTCTCCTACCGTCCGTAACTGACCATCAAAGAACACAAATATGCCGCTGATCGGTTTTCTGCCCTGCGGGTTTATATAACTGAGCCCACCTTCTATACAGAGATTTTTGATGATTCGTTCAAGCTCGAATTGCTGGCCTCCAGGATAACCAACGATTCGCCGCATGTTTGCTGGCATATCTTTAATCGGCAATTGAGCTTCATCTTCAATGCCATAACGTTTCGTCATGATTTGATCATTAATGGCTGTTCGAGCATGTAGGTTCTGTGCGATCGAAACTAACTGAACAAGAGCAGGGTCTGACTCAGTGATCATTCGAGGCTCATTGAGTGGCACGACTTCATTAGAGGCGCAGCCCACCAGCAGAGCGGTACCAGCTGCAAGAATCATTCGAGATGGTATTGTCATTATCAAACCTGAATATTCATATTGATTATCTATATGCTTTTATACCATCAACGCAATTTCATTCCAAGCAAACGCGACCGTGGCACTTTCACAGATGCGCTAAATCGCCACTAAAGCGCCACTAAGCATCAACCAAAACACCCCTGAACAACCACCAAAGCTAATCTATTGATAAATAAAGGCAGTAGTGAAAGCTAGTGTTAAAAAGAATCCTCTTCCTCAGTTTATGCCGATCTGCACCAGGCTTTAAAAATACCGGATAATTCATTTAGTAATACTTTATAGAACACTCATATATTGAATATTAAGGTTCCATTTAGCGCATTAAGCAGCTAAATTCAGTGAATTCAATACTCGTTGTAACAGACGGCCAAACGCTCCATGTAACGGTCATGAAAATGCTCTAAGTAACATGGGGGTCATATAAAGGAAAACATAATGTGGAAATCACAATAAACCAGACCCCAAAAGTACAGACAGCAACAATAAAGAGACCCAAATAGATGCCATTATTGAAGACTCCGACCAGAACAAACAAAACCGAGGCGGGTTATCATGTTCGCGTTATTGCAGTTTTGGAGAAATACGGGGTTGAGGCCCAGAAAGACTGGGATCTAAACCCTAAAGACTTCCTTAATTGGTTAGAGGCCTACAGAGATAAGGTATCTAAAGCTTCATGGCGACAAATTAGAGCGGCGCTGGTGTGGTTTATGAAGAATATAGAATCGGAGTGCGATTTGAGCGCTGAAATTTTGGCGATTGACACAGACACCTGTAGCGAAGCGATAAATACGAGTGCAAAGAAGAAAAAATCGATCTCTGATAAAGAAAAGGTCGCGCTGGAAGTAGAGCTTTTAAGTTCGCATGATAAATTCATAGCTGGCGGGGGAGATGAAACAGACTCTGTAGCGTTAAATACCCTACTCTATCTCCTGGCAACGGAGATAACAGGATTAAGGCCGTCAGAATGGTGGGGAGCTAAAATTGTTGATACCAAAAATTTAGATGTCGATGAAATAGAAGCTCAAAAAAAGGATCTCAAAAGTATTGACACCATTACCCTGGTTGTCGAGAATGGAAAGGCAACAAACGGTCGCGCCTTCGGTTCTCACCGAACCATCAAATTGAAAAACCTCTCCCCAGAAAGAAAGTTTGCACTTGAAGCGCATTACAGGTCAGTGAAGAAACACTCATCGCTAGAAGCATTTGAAGGCTACTATAAGAGCTGTGCTGATCGTATGACCTATACGACACGCAAACTATGGCCTCATCGTAAAAAGTACCCCACCCTTTACTCAGGACGACACCAGTTTTCAGCGAACCTGAAGCGAGAAGATACGGCTTTAAAAGTGATAGCTGCATTAATGGGTCATGGAACTGACAGGACGGCTACAGAGCATTACGGACGAAAGAATTTTGGTCGGAGTAAAGGCTATGACATTGAAGCTGACCAAGACGACATTAACCAGATCCATGAAACGGCAAAGCCGCGGTATTCGGATAAAATTGCATCGCAAAAAAAGAACATGCCAAATATTGGATGAAGAGAGCCTAAAATTTTGATGCCCATAAATACTATGGATATCTTAAAATTTGAAGACTCAACGTATATGACTTCCTAAAAATTCTTTGAACAAAAGAATTGTCTACCGGCTGCCGAGATGGTGATCATCAATACCGGCCCACCAGCTTTTAGAAAGCACATCGATTATCTGGTAGAAAAAGAGTGGGGGCAGAGAAGTAAAATATTGGTGCCAAAAGATATAGGGCTCAAGAAATGAGGAATCATCGTACTGGCACCTTAAATTTTTAGGGTTCAATTTTGGGAGATTTCTTTTTTGAGATCACTCCCGGCACCGGTTATCTGGTACCGGGTGGCACCGGCCACCGGGTATCCTTTCCGTGAATTATTACTTCTAATAACGATTACCAGAAACGAAGCCGTTCACTTCCTGGAATAACCTTTTCTGCGCTCTCTCGTATGTTGCAGATGTAACAGTAAGCTCTTTTAATGCCGTTTTTTCTCTCAGTTCAATAGCTGCGCGATTGGCGTTCTCCGAATCTACATGCTGCTGTTTTTTAAGAATCACCACCTTTTGGATAAGCGGTTCTTTATCGCGGCGGATAGCTTGAAGCTTTCTCATGTTTTCGTAATATCTCTCTTGATGGTCGGTATCTTTGCGCCAGCTTCCTTTAAACCAGCCAGACTTATAAAGCTCCATGTTTTCGAGGGCAATAGCATCTGCATCGTTTTCTTTTGATTCAATAATTTGCTTTACTTCTTTGATCTGCAAGTCTAAGTCGGTCATTTCATATTCCCTTCTGTATTAGCCGTTGTTAATACTAAATATAACCCTACTGGGTTATATAGTCAATAAAATAACGCTTATCGGTTATATTTCATATTAGACTTACTATAATTTTATCGAGGTATGTCCGTAAGCGTCCTTCTAACCCCACCTATGCGCCAGTCGGCTGAGCCGATAACTTTACATTCCAAGGCAACAGGTGTTCC
>NZ_CAKZLP010000028.1 GCF_937127095.1 uncultured Amphritea sp. | reverse complement strand
CGAAAAACATCGATCACATCGAGGCACTGCTACCCTGGAATGTGACATTGCAAGATGCTGTTAACTGACCGCTTACCATGATTCCGGGCGACTTGGGCAATGGAGTTTTCTGGCCGCTGACAGAGGTCAACGATCATGGCTTTGAACGTCGGATTAAAACGGCGTCGTTTACTGGGTTGGTCGGTTACGGATGGAGGAGCATTGAGAGTCATGTTAGGTGTCCGATAGGTGGACACCTAGATTAGAGGGTCTGGCTTGGGATGCCAGATGGGTTCGCCGGACGCTTACAAATCTGTTCCCTTTTCTCCGAAATACCATCCCTTATGAGGGCCTAATCAGCGGCTGCTTTTGTAGTCTGCGGCATTAGTTTTTTAGAAGCTTGACCACCACGACTTATTTGTAAAGATAATGGTCGTTCTACAATACAAAAAAGAATAAATGAAACGACTAGGGTTAAGACAAACAAAGGCACCCAAAGCCAATAATAAAGACTGACGCTGTTAAAGCTGGCAGGAAGAACAATACCAATAACTAAAAAACAAAACTTCAAAGTCAACCCATGTATTAGATAATATGAATAGCTCATATTACCCAACCACCTTAGGGGTGTATAAGTTAACCACTTATATGTTTTTGATTGCTGATTAAATGCGCATAGACATAACAGTATAAACAAAATGAAAATTGCTAATATTGAAAGTGCATAATCAAATTTGAAAATAGATTTTAATCCAAAAATCGTTAATGCCATGAATAAAAATATTGTTCCGCCCTTGCGGATGGTGTATTGCTTTTTAGAGTATATTTCGAATAACAAAATGCCAGATATAAACATAAGCAATCTAGCTGGACCACCGAATAACGAAAATAAAATCAGCCCTGCAGCTGAAGCCCCGCCCCAAAATAAAAGCCTATTATTTACCTTCCATGACTTTAGCTTTAACAAAAAAACCACAAAGGGGATTAACAAATAATAAAACACCTCATAACTCAAAGACCATGCAACTGTAATAATTGGTTTAATATCAAATATACCTGGTAAAAGCAGTAGATTCTGTATTATGTATATTGTTTTATCAAGCGTACTTTGAGGTAGTTTACTTTCACTAGGAAAGATAAAGGACAGTACTAAATAAGCAGAGAATACTATTAAGAATGTTGGATATATACGCTGAATTCTTCGCCTTCCATATTCTGTGACTGAAAAGTCATTTTTATCAACTATTGAGCCATATATAAGAAATCCACTAAGAACAAAAAAGAGATCTACACCTAAGTGTCCAAAACTATGAATAAAGTTTGATACATATATAGAAGAACCAGATAACCAAGGGTCGACTAAGGAGCTATAGTGAACCCAAAACACCAGAAATACTGCAACCCCTCTTAAGCCTTCCATAGAAAGCAAGGGAGTATGCTTTCCGTGCGAAATCTCTAATTTATCTATTAACCAATTGTACAATTTATATCTCCAGTGGTTTGAGCTCTAAGGTCTTCTAGCAGAAAATCACAGTGCCCTTTGCCACTATAGTTCTGATTGCACGTAAACCAAAAAGTCACTTTTATTTAATATATCAGCAGGATAGCTACGATAAGAAGAGGTACTCTACAGAATTAGCGTGCCTGTAGAGGCTGCATTCATTCCAATCACATTGCCTGAATCATAATATCTGCTTTCAAGTAAATCAAAGGGTTAGTTCAACTATTTCCCAGTTCAACGGAAAGGGGTCCCCTGAATTGAGAGATTGGTAAAGGCTGTAGCCCTTTATCTCCACTCAGCGGGGTGCGCTGTCACCGTTATCAACCGTCAGTGATAACGATCAATTCACAGCTATTTAAAACGGCGGAAGGCCGGGCCTTTCAACAAAGACCCAGCCCTCCTGGTGCGCGAGTGCTGTTTAACCGTGGCAACCACGACCTCAATCCAGCAAGAGAATCAGACAGATAGATCAGTCTCGAAAATCACCGATCCGCTGTTGATCTAATTATCAGACAACATATAAACCTTTGTTTCCTGACGCTGGATTTCGATCCAGCGCTCGACATCTTCACGGCTGCGGCCGAAGAACACCACCCGTGAAATCGGTTTCAGTGTGCCATTACCGCCGATTTCATGACGGTAGACCCACCAGCTGTCAGCAGCCATTTTTTTAATTTTGAGTGCGCATTGCACCGTTTTTATCGCCAGCAAAGAGTTAAAGTTTTTCATAGTTCTACACGTTGTTGTTAATTTAGCCACCTGTCTGCAAGCGACCGCTAAGGGATAACTGGAATGTTCATCTGAACATCCCAGCGACCCGATGGTGGATACTTACTTCGCCTGCGCCAGCTCCATGAGTTCACGGATCGCCACGGTAATGATCGCGAAGTCCTGCTGAGTACTACCACGCACCTCATTCAGCAGAGACTGCCAGCGATCCAGTAAGCGATGATTATCCTCCAGCCAGCTTTCTACAAGCTGAACACCGTCCTGCTCTGTTACTTCGGGACTATCAGAATCAACGGCAGACAGAACACTGACCGTTATCGCTTGCTGATGACTGGTGAGATCTTCCCGGAAACCATCCCGGGCCATCGCTTCCCAGTGGTTGGTTGCCGCCAGCTCTTTCACCTGCTGATCAAACCACTGCAGTTGCAGACGCTCTCCCAGACCAAAGTGGATCTGCGCGACCCGTTGTAGTGATTCACCGGTCTGTTCCGCAGATTGAATAATACTCAGCAACGCATAGAGACTATCGGTACCCGCGACGATTGACGCCAGCTCAGCGGGCACCCCCGCCACCGTCAGTTGATCATGCTTTTGCTGCCACTGGTTCAGCGGCTCGCCTTTGAGCAATTGCGACAACTGGCCACTGAGTGTCCCGACACCACGACTGAACTGTTCAACCGTCCCGGCGACATCCAGAGGCCGGCGGTTTCGCAGAAACCATTGCGTCGCACGGCGAATCAGACGGATAACATCGGCCATCATCTGTTGCTGCAACGCTGATTCAACCTGGTTATCCAGTGACTCAATCTGATGCCACAACGCATCAATATTGAACACATCTCTGGCGATGACAAAGGCCGCAGCCACATCACCAAACCCGGAACCGCTGATCTGGCAGAGGCGGTCGGCAAAGGTGATGCCCATGCTGTTGATCATGCCGTTGGCTATCTGCGTGGCGATGATCTCAGCTCGCAGCCGATGCTGCGAAATCTCTGTGCTAAACTCATTCACCAAACGCTGCGGGAAGGCTGATACCGCTTCATGACTCAGATAAGCATCACCGGTAATCCAGGTCTCGCTGAGCGCCTCTTTCAGTTCGGCTTTCACATAGGAGATCAGTACTGAAAGCTCCGGCCGGGTCAGCCCCTGCTGTGCCTGTTTACGCTCCTGCAACTGCTCATCGGCGGGGATAAACTCCAGCTCCCGATTCAGCTTACCCGAGGCTTCCAGCCGGTTGATCAGGCGGATATATTCATCCATACTGCGGCGGGCGTGACTGTGGGCGATACTGATCGCCTGCGCCTGCTTATAGTTGTTCTGCAGCACCAGATCACCGACTTCATCGGTCATCTCGCGCAACAGGGCGTTGCGCTGTTTCACGGTCATGTCACCGTTCGCCACTACTTCATTCAGCAGAATCTTGATATTGACTTCATGGTCGGAGCAATCCACACCCCCGGCATTATCGATAAAGTCAGTATTGGATTTACCACCGTTGGCACAGAACTCTATCCGCCCCAGCTGCGTGAAGCCCAGATTGCCGCCCTCACCCAACACCTTGCAGCGCAGCTGATTACCGTTGATACGCAAGCTATCGTTAGCCTTGTCGCCCACCTCGGCATGGCTCTCATGGGAGGCTTTCACATAGGTACCGATGCCCCCATTCCAGATCAGGTCGACCGGTGCTTTCAACAGCGCGGTGAGCAGGTCATTGGGTGACAGGCGGGACTCTTTGATATCAAACCGGGCCTGCATCTGCGGACTGATATCAAGCCATTTAGACGCGCGGGAGAAGACACCGCCACCGGCGGAGATCAGTTCGGCGTTGTAATCTTCCCAGCTGGAACGAGGCAGTTCGAACAACCGCTTACGCTCAATAAAGCTGCTGGCGGCATCCGGGGTCGGATCGATAAAGATATGCAGGTGGTTAAACGCGGCGCACAACTGGATATGTTCAGACAGCAACATGCCGTTACCAAACACATCCCCGGCCATATCACCTATGCCAACCACGCTGAAATCTTCCGACTGGATATCTTTACCCAGTTCGCGGAAGTGCAGCTTGACCGACTCCCAGGCACCCCGGGCGGTGATGCCCATCCCTTTATGGTCATAGCCTTGTGAGCCGCCGGAGGCGAACGCATCTCCCAGCCAGAATCCCCGTTCCTCGGCGATAGCGTTGGCAATATCAGAGAAGGTCGCGGTGCCTTTATCGGCGGCGACAACAAAATAGGGATCGTCTTCGTCATGACGCACCACATCCACCGGCGGCACCACTTCGCCGCCGACCAGGTTGTCGGTGATATCCAGCAACGCCGAGATAAAGATCTGATAACTGGCGATGCCTTCCGCCTGAAACGCTTCACGGCCACCGGTGGTAGGTAACATTTTGGCGACGAAGCCACCTTTGGCACCAACAGGCACGATCACTGAGTTTTTCACCTGTTGCGCTTTTACCAGCCCCAGCACCTCGGTGCGATAATCTTCCAGCCGGTCGGACCAGCGCAATCCACCCCGGGCCACTTTGCCGCCGCGCAGATGCACACCTTCAACCCGTGCCGAATAAACAAACACCTCAAACATCGGCCGCGGCTGTGGAATACCCGCAATCGCCCGGGGATTAAGTTTAAAGGCAAAGTAATCTTTCAATTCACCAGCAGCGTCACGCTGGAAATAGCTGGTGCGCAGGGTGGCTTTGATCAGCTCGAGAAAGCGTCGCAGAATCTGATCTTCATTGAGATTATCCACCTTCTCCAGCGCATCAACGATACTGTTGCTGATGCGATCAACCAGTGCACGGGCCTTCTTACTCTCCCGACGACTCGGCTCAAAACGGGCCCGAAACAGGGCCACCAATAGTTTGGTGACATGGATATGTCGCGCCAGGGTACCGGCAATATAGGCTTGTGAAAAACCGAACCGGATTTGCTTATTGTAACGGGCATACGCACGCAGCATGGCGACTTCACGCCAGCTCAGGTTGGCCCCGATAACCAGATGGTTGAACTCATCATTCTCGGCACAGCCGCTCCAGATACTGGCAAAGGCATCATTGAAGACATCTTTAACCTCTTCCAGCACCACCGGCTCACTCCCCTGACTGATCAGGGTAAAATCGTGCATCCAGAACTGTTTGCCATCACTTCTGCTGACCTGATAGGGGTGTTCACCGATCACCCGCATGCCGAGGTTCTCCAGCACCGGGATCACATCGGACAACACCAGTGGCTCATCCGCATTAAACAGTTTGAACCGCAGCACGTTCTGACTTTGTTCCAGCACCCGATAGAAACTCATAGTCACCGGGTTTTCGTCACTCAAGGCTTCGATTCGCTGGATATCGTACACCGCACTCAGCGCGGGAAAGTGCTCACGATAGGCACTGGTAAAGGCATGACCATAACCATGGTGTAACAGGTTGCCCTGCTCTTCACCACACTGATCGGTCAACCGGGAATGCAGCTCATCGCGCCAGTCCCGTGAAATATGCACCACTTCCGCTTCCAGCTGCGACAGGTTCAGATCAGCCGACTTATCGGGATCGATACGTAAAACATACTGTACCCGGGCCAGAACAGACTCGCTGAAGGTAGTGGTGAATTCAGCTTCGCTGGCATCACAGGCCTTTACCAAGAGGTCTTGCACCTGCACTCGCAAGGCAGTAGAAAAAATGTCCCGGGGGACATAGTAGAGAAAGGTTATAAACTGGTGGCACCGGTCTGTACGGGCCAACAGGCGCACCTTACGGCGATCATGCAGGCTGAATACACCCATCGCCGTGTCCAGCAGTTCCTGCTCGCTGGAGAGTATCAGTTCATCACGGGGCAGATCATTCATGATCTGTAACAGCTCTTTGCCATTATGGCTGTGCCGCTCAAATCCGGCACGTTTCAACACCGCTTCCGCTTTGCTGCGAACCATCGGTATATCCAGCATCGGTTCAGAATATACCGATGAGGTATACAAACCATGGAAACGACATTTAGCAATGACGTTGCCCTGTGCATCAAAACGTTTGATCACCACCCGGTCCATATACGCAGGACGGTGCACCAGCGAGTAATGGTAATCTTTAGCGAACATCAGGCGCGTGGGTTCTAAGAGGAAATCCCGTTCATCTTCACGCAGATCACTGAGCAGATTAGACTGTCCCTGACCGGCATTTTTATGCAGTTTCAGGGTACCTAATTCGCTACCCTCGACACGCTGAACGATATCCCCGTCGATGCTAAGTTCATCATAACCGAGAAAGGTAAAACGGTTATCCAGCATCCAGCGCAGAAATGCCTGCGCCTCAGCATCGTTGGGTTGTGCTGGCTGGTGTGACAGTTCCTCCAGCAATGCCTGAGCCTGAGCCTGCATCAGGGGGTGATCGGCAACCGCAATATCGACATTCTCTAGCACCAACTGCAGCGACGTCAGGATCGCTTTCAGTGCTGTCGGATCACTGGTGCGATCGACTTCCAGGTAGATAACTGATTCAGCCTGAGCGGATTCATTATCCGGCGCAACAAAACTAACCAACCGGCCCTCATCACGCTGAACATAGAGAACAGCATTATGAATGGTGTGAATCACCAGATTCCGGCGATTCAATTCCATGCGCACCGAGTCCACCAGAAATGGCATGTCACTCTGGATGATCTCTATCACCGTATGGTTTGAGCGCCAGCCCGACTTCTCAAGATCGGGGTTATAAACTCGGACCTTTGGCTCACTGCCGCTAAAACTTTGCAAAAACTGCCAACAGGACATCGTTGCCCCATAGATATTTTCCAGCGAGCGCTCACTCAGCTCATCAGAGGTCGATGTCTGGTAGTAATAACCTGCGAAATCGACCACGGTGCTGGCCATCTCTGCCGGGAGTCTTTCGGTCACTAAGTCATTCAGTGGCGTAAGTAACATGGGTTTTTCAGATGAACGATCAGACATAGTTGTTTAATTTTTTAACCTTTCTTATTTTCCATAAATTCAGACAGGGACCTGTCCAGAACACGACATCAGCATAAGGCTGGCAAGCGGTTTTAATGACCCTCTTTCATGCCAATAAAACCTCCTTCTATGCCAAACCCTGCAACGCCTTATATTGCATAGGCTCTTCCGCCCCCTCCAATGAATAATAGACCAAGTGATCGGCAGACAAAGATCTGTCAGAATACGATCTGTCAGAAAAAGACAACAAATACCTGTCATGGGCGGGAAAAATGAGAGTCGTCTGATACTCTTCACCGGGTTTAGAGCCATTGAGTCATCCCTGACTCATCGACCGAGGCAGGTAGGTGACGATGCCAGGGAACAGATAGATCAACACCCTCGGCTGCATACGGATATAACGCTCAGTTTAAGGAGAAAATATAAAATTATAAGACCATTAAAAGCCTATAGACTGTTCATAAAACCACTAAGATAAAATAGCCATATAAATTAAATTTAAACCACAGGTTTCTTAAAATAAAAAACAATAATGTCATCTTCTAACCAAGTAAATGACAAGAGCTTGATCCAGGTCCTATGTTCGCTTGAGAGCAACCCGCACAGCACTCAACAATCTGTGCTACAGTGATTGTGATGATAGTTATCCTACTGACTTTAAATAGGTTTTATTTTTTAAAGTCTCGGATATGCATCATAATAACAGGGGTTTCAGTTGTTTTATGGCAGTCTGGGGGTTAAATGAATCTTAGGCTTTAATCCTGTATAAACCACTACCACTGAGCAGGCTTGTCTTTTATGACAGACATTAAAATGAAGCTAAAATAATACAATTATTCTTATTAAACGTTACACCTGATTTTATGTTATACCCAAGTGAATATTAGGAATAATGACGATGACCACTGGTTACCTGGCATTAATAATCCTGGCCGTGATTCTATTGCAGCTAGCTGTCGGCGCAATGCTGATCTACTTTCGTCGCCGGAGCCACTATCAACAGCTGGATGGCCAAACAGAGAGGGCTGAGCCCTCTTCACCCGCAGCCACTACAGCAATCTTCGCGGATGACACTGCATCAGAACCCTATCACCCAGCCGAAGCTGCCTGGAAAGGGTTTCGGGAGTTCATCGTACAGCGCCGTGTGCCAGAAGATAATCAGCAGTCAGTCTGCTCTTTTTATCTGGCTCCCAGTGATGGGCAGCCCCTGCCCGCCTTCAAACCCGGGCAGTTTTTAACCTTCAAACTCGCCATCAGCGATGCAGATACAGATCAGACGAAGTCCGTGGTGCGCTGCTACTCCCTCTCTGACGCGCCCAGATCTGACTACTACCGAATCTCGGTCAAACGCGCTCAGGCACCTGTCGGTCTGCCAGAGATACCCGCGGGTCTGGCCTCCAGCTTTCTACATGATCACATATGCGAAGGTGACAAGCTTCAGGTCAGAGCGCCAGGCGGTCATTTTCATCTGATGGAAGCAGAACCACTCCCCATCGTATTGATTGGCGGCGGCATCGGTATTACGCCGATGTTGAGTATGCTGAACAGCTTATTAGAGAACGGAACTGATCGTGAGGTCTGGCTCTATTACGGTGTCGGTAATGGGTCTGATCAGATTATGAAACAGCACCTGCAAACTCTCGCGGATAAGCACCACAACTTTCACCTCTATACCTGCTATAGCGCACCGCTGGAGAGCGATATAGAGGGAATCGATTATCAGCACAAAGGCCGGGTGACTCTTCATCTATTGCGTGACACCTTAAAGCTGATGCGCTACCAGTTTTATGTCTGCGGCCCTAAACCCATGATGGAAAGTCTGGTACCGGGCTTAGAAGAATGGGGTGTCGATAGTGGCGATATTTACTATGAATCCTTTGGCCCGGCCTCGCTCATCAAACATGAAAAGCCTCAACCTACTGCTTCAGAGCACCCCATCACAGTGACCTTCAGCCGATCCGGCAAAAGTATTTTGTGGAACGCGACTACCGATTCGCTGCTGGAATTTGCCGAAGCGAACGATATCGATGTGATGTCCGGCTGCCATGCGGGCAGTTGTGGCACCTGCCAGACCGCGGTGACATCAGGCGAAGTGGATTATACCCAACAGCCGGATGCCGATGTCGAACCGGGGCACTGTTTACTCTGCATTTCAACACCCAGCTGTGATCTCACACTGGACGCTTAAGGAATAACTATGGAACGATCACTCATACGCAGAGAAGTCATCCCCTTCCTGCAGATGTTCGGTGCTTTGATTCTTGCAACCATAATCTCAGATGCATTACTGCATCTCTTCGACCTTGTATGGATTGGCCGCTGGCTGGGAATACCGGGGGTTTTGCTGATTCTAGTGTCATTCCTCTACTCCATGCGCAAACGCAAGATGATCAGTTTTGGCAAACCCAAAACCCTGCTCATTATGCATGAAACTCTCGGTTGGATGGGTACCCTGATGATTATGGTACATGCCGGTATCCATGTGTATACCGTGTTACCCTGGCTGGCGCTGGCGGCGATGCTGGTCAACGTTATCAGTGGCATGACCGGTAAATATCTGCTGAATCGCTCACGCGAATTCCTTGCGGCAAAGAAAGATCTCTATTTACAACAAGGCCTGTCTGAAGAGGCGATTGAGAAGAAACTGTTCTGGGATGCCACCACCTTCGACCTGATGAAAAAATGGCGCGCGGTGCATCTGCCCATTACCCTGGTGTTTACCGTGCTTGGCCTCACCCATATTCTCAGCATTCTTCTGTTCTGGGAGTGGAAATGAAAAATAAAACGATCCTCCTCATTATCGTCATTAATCTGTTAGCGTTGGTTCTGCTAACAATATTTGTGCCCCAGCATATGATCAGCCCGGGTAAGCTGATTGATTCCCATGCAGAGCTGGCGGATGACTGCTTTGCCTGCCACACCCCCTTTATTGGCAGCCCCGCCAACAAGTGTATCGCCTGTCACAAAGTCGAAGAGATTGGCAAAATCACCACGAAAGGTGTCCCCATTGCCACCGAGAAGAAGAACGTTGCCTTTCATCAAAATCTGATTGAAGAGGACTGTGTCAGCTGTCACAGCGACCACAATGGGGTGCAGGCTTTCCGGCCCATCAGTCAGTTCTCCCACAACCTGCTTGATGCCTCATTGCAGAACGAATGTGATAGCTGCCATACCAGCCCGACGGATGACCTGCACAAAAAGATCAAAGGCAACTGCGATCAGTGTCACTCTCAGGATGCCTGGACGCCTGCGACTTTTGATCACGACGAATATTTCCGTTTCGACCGGCACCACGAAACAGAGTGCGAAACCTGCCATGTCAATAACGACTACACAGATTACACCTGTTATGGCTGTCACGAACACTCAAGATCAAAGATTCGCGAAGAGCATCTTGAAGAGGGTATCCGCGACTATGAAAACTGCGTTAAATGTCACCGCAGCGGAGACGAAGATGAGGCCAAGGATCTGATGCGATCGGGCGGCGTTGAGGGCTACGATTATAAACGACGTGATAAGGATCATGATGATTAAGCTAGCAAGCTTCAGCCAATAACAGTGGCAACAGACGCGTCAATGGCATCGGCCATTGACGCCGGCGAAGAGAAAATCAGCCGGGCGACGCTATAAAATCTTTCCTCTTTCGACGATGGCGTTATCATAGAGTCTTCCTGGCCTGAAAAACTCACGATAATGCATCTGTTACAACGCTTTAATGAACTCTGTAGCCAGAAGCCCATCGGCATCAGGTTACTCACCTCAATCCTCCTGTACAGTTCAGCTATCACTCTGATAGCGACCGGTACTCAACTATGGCTGGATTATCGTTATGAACGATCCGCTATCGATGAACGTTTACAACAGATTGAAGCCAGCTCGCTAAACAGCCTTGCCAACAGTTTGTGGGAGATTAGTCCAACACAAGTTCAGGTGCAGCTGGACGGCTTACTCCAGCTACCTGATATTCGCTATCTGGAGATCCACTCACAGTTTGGCAATCTCTATAGCGCAGGAACCAAGCCCCGTGTGGGCGCAACGGTTGAACGTCATTTCGAGCTGAACTACAGCGATAAAACCAATGAGGCGGTTAAAGTCGGTGACCTGACCCTGATCGTCAGCCTGGATGAAGTCTATCGGCGTCTGGCGGATAAAGTACTGCTGATTCTCGCCTCTCAGGGGATCAAAACCTTTCTGGTTTCCATCTTTATCCTCACCCTGTTCAATCAACTGGTAACCCGTCACCTGGGCACCATGGCCGACTATGCCCGACGGCTCAGGCTCGATCAGTTGGACAACCCGCTGATTCTGAAGCGAAAGCCCCAGGCAAAAGAGGATGAGCTCAGCCAGGTGGTCAACTCGATGAATCAGATGCGTCAGTCGATGCTGATCGATATGGGCAAACGGGAAGATGCCGAACGCTCACTGGCACGCTTAAACGCAGAGTTAGAACAACGCGTGTCTGAGCGGACCCAGGCGCTGGAACAGAGCAACGAAGAGTTGCGCGCCACGCTGCTTAAGCTGCAGGAAACCCAGCAACAGCTGGTTGAATCGAAAAAACTTGCAGCATTGGGGGGGTTAGTGGCGGGTGTCGCTCATGAGATCAACACCCCGATAGGGATCGGCTACACCGCCGCCTCGTTTCTCGCGGATCAGGCTAACCTTTACCAACAGCAACACCCGGATAACCCGCTGGCCGAAACTGCGGTTGAAAGCAGTCAGCTGATCTGTGAAAACCTGGAGCGCGCGGCACAGCTGATCAGCGCCTTCAAACTGGTCTCTGTTGACCAGGCGAGTGAGCAGCGCAGGCGTTTCGACCTGATTCAGTATCTGGACGAGATACGGCGTTCACTGAAGCCAAAACTGAAACAGTCCAACCCACTCATAACTGTGCGCGGGCCTGATCAACTAATACTGGACAGCTATCCGGGGAGTTTTTACCAGATTTTTACCAACCTGATTCTCAACTCATTGCTGCATGGTTTTGACAACCAGCCCGGTGGCACAATCACCATCGACATAAACACCAGCGGCCAGCGGATTCAGATCGACTACCGGGACAACGGTGTGGGTATAACCGCTGGCTGGCACACCAAACTCTTTGAACCCTTTATGACCACCAAGCGCAGCCTTGGCTGCAGCGGTCTGGGGATGCACATTGTTTACAACCTGGTCAGTCAGCTACTGCAGGGGCATATAGAATGCTTGCCGAGCGATCAGGGCGCGCACTTCCATATCGACCTGCCCCTCATGCCTGATGCCAACGCAAACGGACAGAGCTCTTAACGTTAAAAAGCGCTGAAAGCTAAAGACTCCTAAACTACCCCTCCCTTTACTACGGTAAGCGGTCGATAAACCCCATCTAATAATATTCCACCTTACCCGCTAACCTGCACCCTCACAACAATAGAGGGCAA
>NZ_CAKZLP010000027.1 GCF_937127095.1 uncultured Amphritea sp. | reverse complement strand
TGGATGATGCGTCAGGCGGGCCGTTATCTGCCTGAATATCGCGCCACCCGCGCCCAGGCAGGCGATTTCATGAGCCTGTGTAAAAATAAAGAGCTGGCTTGTGAAGTGACTATTCAGCCATTGGAACGCTACGATCTGGATGCAGCCATTCTGTTTTCCGATATTCTGACGATTCCGGATGCGATGGGACTGGGGCTGTACTTCGAAGTGGGAGAAGGGCCTAAGTTTAAGAAAATTATTCGTACCGAAGCGGATGTTGATGCGCTACCGGTGCCGGATTCAGCCAAAGATCTTGATTACGTGATGGATGCAGTCAAAACCATCCGTTCTGAGTTGAATGGCCGGGTGCCGCTGATCGGATTTTCCGGTAGCCCCTGGACGCTGGCAACCTATATGGTCGAAGGTGGTTCCAGTAAAGATTTCCGTCATATTAAAGAGATGCTGTACGCCACGCCGGAAGTGTTGCATCAGTTGCTGGATAAACTGGCGCAGTCCGTTACTGATTATCTGAATCAACAGATTCTCAGTGGTGCGCAGGCGGTACAGATCTTCGATACCTGGGGTGGTGCGCTGAGTGGCCCGATGTACCAGGAGTTCTCGCTGAAATATATGCAGAAGATCGCTAACGGTCTGATCCGCGAAAATGAAGGCCGTAAAGTTCCTCTGATCATGTTTACCAAAAACGGTGGTCAGTGGCTGGAAGCGATGGCGGAATCCGGTGCGGATGCGCTGGGTCTTGACTGGACCACCAATATTGATGATGCCCGTGCCCGGGTTGGCGACAAAGTGGCTCTGCAGGGCAATATGGACCCGTCCGTGTTATACGGTACACCGGAGCGTATTCGTGCTGAAGTGGCCGATATTCTGGCCCGTTATGGCAGCGGTCCGGGGCATGTGTTCAATTTGGGACACGGTATCCATCAGTTTGTCGATCCGGCGCAGCCGAAGATCTTCGTTGATGCGGTACATGAGCTCAGTGCTCAGTATCACGTTTAAACCTACCGTTTAAAAAGAGGGCTTTATTAAGCCCTCTTTTGCTATGTAACAGATAACCATGAAACGACTGACGCAACTTTTAGACAGTAATCGCAAGTGGGCGGAACAGATCAGCCAGGATGACCCACATTTTTTTGAAACACTGGCGCATCAGCAGGCTCCTGAGTATCTCTGGATCGGCTGCTCTGATAGCCGGGTCCCTGCGAATGAGATCGTTGGCATGTTGCCGGGCGAACTGTTTGTTCACCGTAATGTGTCTAATCTGGTCATTCATACTGATATGAACTGCCTTTCGGTGATCCAGTACGCAGTGCAGGTGCTGAAGGTTAAACACATTATGGTGGTGGGGCATTACGGTTGTGGCGGTGTTAAGGCTGCTCTGGAGAGCACTCCCCATGGTTTGATCGATAACTGGCTGCGACAGATTCGTAAGGTGAACCAGAAGCATCGTGAGCTGCTATCTGCCTGGGATCACTCCCATCAACAACTGGACCGACTGTGTGAGCTGAATGTCATTGAGCAGGCCTTTAATGTCTGTGAAACCACCATTGTTCAGGATGCCTGGTCCTGTGGTCAGGATCTGACCGTGCATGGCTGGATCTATGGTCTGAATGACGGGTTGGTAAACGATCTTGAGTTCAACGCCTCTGCCGATGATGAAGTAGAGGGGCAGTATGCCTTGGCGATCAGTAAGATCGAAACCCTGCGGCAACTGGCGAAAGCCTCAGAAAAGGGGCATAACGCGCGGACACTGTGGGATCGGGTGCGCAAAGTCTTTAAATAAGCTTTTAAATAAGTTTTTGTTAGTTTGATCAGATACTAAAAAGCCTCGCAGTTGCGAGGCTTTTTTATGCGGTGCTATTTTTCAGATCATTCAGGGCTTTAGCTTATTTAGCCGCTTGCAGTGCCTGATCCAGGTCCGCCAGCAGGTCGTCGATATGCTCGATACCGACCGACAGACGTACCATGTCTGCAGAAACACCGGCCGATTTCAGCTCTTCATCGTTCAGCTGGCGGTGGGTGGTTTCAGCGGGGATTGACGCCAGTGACTTACAGTCACCAATGTTAACCAGGCGGGTGAAAATATTCAGTGCATCGTAGAACTGACGGGTGCCTTCGCGTCCGCCTTTGATGCCGAAGCTGAGGATGCCGGATGCCTGACCCTGCATATACTTCTGCGCCAGGGCATAATCTTTATGACTTTCGAGGCCAGCATAGTTCACCCAGCTAACCTGATCGTGGCTTTCCAGATATTTGGCAACTTTGAGGGTGTTTTCACAGACCCGCTCCATGCGCAGGGAGAGGGTTTCGATACCCTGTAGCAAGAGAAAGGCATTCATTGGAGACAGTGCGGCTCCGGTGTTTCTCAGCGGCACAACCCGACAGCGGCCGATAAAGGCTGCAGGCCCAAAGGCTTCGGTGTACACCACGCCGTGGTAAGACACATCGGGGGTATTCAGAAGCGGGAACCGATCCGCGTGATCTGCCCAGGGGAACTTGCCAGAGTCGACAATGACGCCGCCGATAGAGTTACCATGGCCGCCGATATACTTGGTGGCAGCCTGTACCACGATGTCGGCACCGTGCTCAATCGGGCGCCACAGAGCCGGGCTGGCAACGGTGCTGTCAACGATCAGGGGCAAGCCATGTTTGTGTGCCAGTTCTGCCATGGTTTCAATATCAGCAATACCGCCGGAAGGGTTGCCGATTGATTCACAGTAGATGGCGCGGGTGCGGTCATCAATTTGTGCTTCCATCGCGGCAAAATCATCTTTATTGGCGAAACGCACCTCAATGCCCTGACGCGGGAAGGTGTGAGCAAACAGATTATAGGTGCCGCCATACAGCTCGCTGGTAGCGATGATGTTATCACCCACTTCAGCAATGGTTTGAATCGCATAGGTGATCGCCGCCATACCTGAAGCAACCGCCAGTGCCGCCACGCCACCCTCCATCGCCGCTACACGCTGCTCCAGCACGTCGGTGGTTGGGTTCATGATGCGGGTATAGATGTTGCCCGCGACCTTCAGATCAAACAGGTCAGCGCCGTGCTGCGCATTATCAAAGGCGTAAGAGGTGGTTTGGTAAATAGGCACTGCGACCGCTTTGGTTGTTTCTTCCGGGCTGTAACCACCGTGTATGGCAATTGTTTCCAATTTCATCTGAAGCTCCTCATGAACAGTGTGATACGTCTGTTTTTGATTTTGTTATCGATTACGTAGCGCATGATTGTAGCCTTTCAGCTGAATAAATAAAGTTCTCTTTGGTACAAGCGGGCAGAGGCTTCCGCTAGAATGCTCTGATTGATCCAAAGGAGAGTCTGATGGCCAAGGCAAAGAGTGCGTATGTCTGTAATGACTGCGGTGCAGATTATACAAAATGGCAGGGCCAGTGTGGTGCTTGTCATGCCTGGAATACGCTCACCGAGATACGCCTCAGCAGCGCTAAACCCGCTGCGGCCCGCGGCGCAAGGTTTGAAGGCTATGCTGGTGCTGGCAGTATGGCTAAGGTGCAGGATCTGTCAGAGGTTAATCTCGCTGATATGCCCCGCTTTGCGTCTGGTTCCGGAGAGATGGACCGGGTGCTGGGGGGCGGGCTGGTGCCCGGGTCGGCGATTCTGATCGGTGGGCATCCGGGCGCGGGTAAAAGTACTTTGCTGTTGCAGACCATGTGTCATCTGGCGCAGCAGATGCCAGCCCTCTATGTCACCGGCGAAGAATCACTGCAACAGGTTGCACTGCGGGCTCAGCGACTGGGGCTGACGACCAATAATCTGAAGATGCTATCCGAAACCAGTGTGGAGCAGATCTGTTCGATTGCAGAACAACTGAAGCCCAAAGTGTTGGTGGTGGATTCGATTCAGGTGATGCATGTCGATGATGTTCAGTCGGCACCCGGCAGTGTATCCCAGGTGCGTGAAGCCGCGGCTTATCT
>NZ_CAKZLP010000026.1 GCF_937127095.1 uncultured Amphritea sp. | reverse complement strand
GGTCATCAATAAAATGATGCAGGGCCCGCCGCTCAATCTGCCGGATCTTTTGCTGTTGCGCCTCTGTCAGCATGTGATACATCGTTGCTGCACCAAAATCGCCAAAGATGATATTGGCGTGTTCATCAAACAGTGTGTTATGGGCATACAGATCACCATGGCAGACTTGCTGGTCATGCAGGTGAGTAAAGACACTTTCCATCTGAACAACCATTTTTTCAATCTGCTCAATCGATAACGCAAAACCCTGTGAAAAGTTGTCACGGGTACAGCTTTTAAAACAGGGTGGAAGACCTAAATTACTGTAGTGAGCGGGTATCAACTTCATGATCAACGCTAAGTACCCACTTTCACTCACCTGCGCCAAAGGCTGTACCAGATTTGGATGACTTCCGGCTTTTAAACAGGCATTCAGTTCATCTTCCGGATAGCCATCAGAAGTTACTTCACCTTTAAATACTTTCACCGCGACATCATCAGGAAATGCGCTTTGATCTTCACGCCAGACAGCCTTTGATATCACCCCCGATGCGCCCTGCCCGAGCACTTCCAGCAAGGAAAAACTGGATGACTGAATGGTTGGAACGGATTGTATACTGAGATCAGAGCGACTAAACGGATTACCGGAAAACGCAATCCAGGCGAGTTTCGGCAGATCAAGCAGCTGTTCAGGGCATTCACTCAACTGGTTAGCAGAGATACGCACCAGCTCAAGATTAGTTAACTTAGCCATACTCTTTGGCAGATGGGTTAAGCGATTCCCCGCCAAGGCTAACTTTTGCAGCCGGGGCCGTTCACCCAGGGCCTCTGGCAGGGTTTCAATCCGGTTATCCGTTAAGATGAGCCAGCGTAACCTGGGCGGCAGAGAGTTTTCCGGAACCCGGTTTATTTTATTCGCTTTAAAACCCACCATCTCCAGGTTAGCGCACTGACCCAGCACCTCTGGCAGCGCTTCAAAGCGATTGTTTGAAGCAAACATAATCTTAAGCTTATGCAGCTGCTTCAGCTCATCCGGCAATGAATCTAACTGATTGTGGGATAGATCAAGAATTTCCAGCGTATCTGCCAGTGACAATATTTCAGATGGGAACGTGGTCAAATTCTCTGACAATTTCAGATGCTGAATACCCGCTAATTCGCCAGATTTTAACTGTGCAAGTGTATGCAAAATAGTGAACCCATGGTGAGTCTGAGACAAAATTGCGGCTAGTATACAAGCGTTCTCAGGGGGGCTCTAGGGGAATGGGGGAATGTTCGGGCTTTGCAGGCTCCATGATTGGCAGTTACACAACTCTATTACAGGCTCGGGGTAAGCCTATCCAAGCCCTATACTATCCTTCAGTTCGCTACTGTCGAAACCACCGCGATGAACCTCATCATGACAAATATTGCACAAGGTAATCAGGGTAAGGATAGTATTAAAATAGTAAGGCCTAGGGACTTAAGAACAGCTGAGAACTTTTCCAGGTCGCCTTTCAACACTCAACAGAAGTTTTAATGTAGTGATCTACTAATACCGGCCTTGACTGGCCACTTTGTATTCTATCCTCAAGCAAAATCCATAGTCACAACGATGCGCTTTTCACCGCCGAAAACGGCCGGTGAGCGGTGGACCGCCCCCAACCCATCATTACCATACCAGCCATCGCCTTTTAACAGAACAATATCCCCTGGATTGACCTGTTGAATACAGACAGCGCTGGAAAACAACCCCGACTCATCGTCACTCAACCCCATATTCCCCGGGCCCAGCTTGCTGCGGTTTACATCACAGTTATGAAGCCATTCCGTTCCCGGCCCCAGAAAAGTGCTGACCAGTCGACAACCTAACTTATCGGTATGAAAACGGGGACACATCGCACGATCCAGCACCTGTAGTCTTACGCCAACCTCATCAAGTTCAAATAAGCAGGAGTACATCTCCAGTAGTAACACAATATCATCGATAAACGCTGATTGGTTTTGCAGATCCGGCAATGATGATCTGAGTGACGCGACTGCTTTCTCAGGGGTCAGAACTGAGCGGAAGTTTAAACCCGGCTTACTCTCGACCAGCATCTGGCAATAATCAGAGACGTCTGTTGCCAGCATTCGTTGTAAAACCACCAGATTTATCTGTTCCTGATAGATCTTTGTCATCACTTCAGGCGTTAACCCTGATGCATAGCTCTGCTCTCCACTTCCGATATAACCTGTCTGACTAATTTCCAGCTCTGTCGCATTCACACCAACACCTGATAATTTTATTACAATAATTTAAATTAATGTTATGTTATAACATGTTTAACCCAGCTATTCTAACGTCTATCAAGATTATTCAAAGGTTATTGATGGCAGGAGAGATTGTTATATGAGCAAGGCGTTCTTTCAGTGTCTGGAAAACACCCCCCATAACCACAGGCTGCCATTAGCTAAGGTGATGGATAACCTCAGTTTTAATAAACAGGGCCTGATACCGGTCATCGCGCAGGATCGCTCAACCAAAACGGTATTGATGCAGGCCTGGATGAATCGGGAAGCACTGAATAAAACACTGCAGACTGGGCGCATGGTGTACTGGTCACGCAGTCGTAACTGTTTCTGGGAAAAAGGAGCGACCAGCGGGCATACCCAGAAACTGGTCAGAATGTCTTTTGACTGCGATGGTGATGTCATTCTCTGCCAAGTAGAGCAGAAAGGTGCCGTCTGCCATACCGGCCGACCCGCATGTTTCTATTTTGAAGTTGAGTCTGAGCAACAACAGGTTCGGGTTATTGGGGATGCCTGTCACCCATGAGAACAACCCTGATTAAAAATGCGACTCTGTTTAACGAAGGTGCAGAATATGTGGCAGATCTGCGGATATCGGGCCAGCGTATCGAACAGATCTCAAGGGAGATCCCGGCGAATGCCAATGATGATGTTATCGAGGCCGGGGGCTGCTGGTTGCTTCCGGGGATGATCGATGACCAGGTACATTTCCGGGAACCGGGGATGACTCATAAGGGCACTATTGCCAGTGAATCCCGCGCAGCCGTCGCTGGCGGTATTACCAGCTTTATGGAGATGCCGAACGTCACACCGTCAACGACAACACTGTCTGCACTGGCGCATAAATACGCCCTGGCGAAACAAAGCTCTGTGGCTAACTATGCTTTCTATCTGGGTGCAACTGAGGATAATCTCGAACAGATCAAACGGCTGGACCCATCACTGCATTGTGGCGTTAAAGTCTTTATGGGCGCGTCCACCGGAGACCTGCTGGTAGAAGCGCCACAGACACTGGAATCACTCTTCCGGGAGAGTCCGGTATTGATCGTAACTCATTGCGAAAGCGGGCCGGTGATTAAACATAATCTGGATGATTATCAGCGGGCGGGTATCATTCCAGAGATTACTGATCACCCCATTATTCGTGCCCATGAAGCCTGCTATGCATCTTCATCTTATGCCGTGGGGCTGGCTAAGCGCTATGGCAGCCAGCTGCATGTTTTGCATATTACCACTGCACAGGAGCTGAACCTGTTTGAAGCGGGCCCGGTGACCGGCAAATCGATCACTGCCGAAGCCTGTGTCCACCATCTCTGGTTCTCTGATGAAGACTATCCCGCCCTGGGCAACCTGATTAAATGCAATCCCTCGATCAAAACCAGCCGTGACAGGAACGCTCTCATTCAGGCACTGCATACCGGCCAGATAGATATTATCGCCACCGATCATGCTCCCCACACCTGGGAGGAGAAAAATCGAAGCTATATGCAGGCGCCAGCAGGACTACCGTTAGTGGAGCATGCTCTGCTAAGCCTGCTGGATCATGTCCATCAACAACGTTTCACAGTAGCGCAGGTGGTGGAGAAAACCGCCCATAATCCGGCACTTCGTTATGGTGTCGTTGAACGGGGTTTCCTGCGGGAAGGGTACTTTGCTGATCTGGTTTTGATTAACCCAGAGGGCCGTACAAAGGCCAGCCATGCTTCATGCCGCTATCACTGTGACTGGACACCTTTTGATGGTTACACTTTTAGTTCACAAATTCTCTCCACCTGGGTCAATGGTACCCGGGTTTTCGATGGTCATCCGCCGGGCTCACAACCGGTCGCGATGGCACTTAATTTTTCTCACTGAATATCATAACTAACGAAACCTCTATGTTAAATGTTAAACAACTGCCTGATGTGGCAGCCCACCATGTAGCCTCACACGCGCTGACACTGCAATGGGTAGGGATGGAAGATATCGCACTGCCGATCAGGCTTGACTGCGGTGATAACAGTCAACAGTCGATCAGTGCCCGGGCCAATCTCTATGTTAGCCTTGATAGCCCGGATGCAAAGGGTATCCATATGTCCCGGCTTTACCTGCAGATGAACAGCCATCTGGCGAACAGTCCCCTGAGCAGGGAATCTTTTGCACAGCTATTGTCTTTTATGGTGGCGTCACAACAAGGCCTCAGCCAGGGGGCACGAATACAGCTACATTTTGATCTGCTGCTGCAACGGAACTCTCTGAAAAGTAATGAGCAGGGCTACCAGTCCTATCCATTCACCATCAGTGCGGAGCTGCTGAATGATCGCCTTAGCATCCAGTTGGAGATGACTATCCCCTACTCCAGCACCTGTCCGTGCTCTGCTTCATTATCAAGACAGTT
>NZ_CAKZLP010000025.1 GCF_937127095.1 uncultured Amphritea sp. | reverse complement strand
CTGGCTGTGGCCCGGTTGATTCTTGATCCGACTATCAGTATTCAGGCGCCGCCCAACCTGCAGGAACATTATAGAGATTATCTGCACTCCGGAATTAACGACTGGGGTGGTGTGTCGCCGGTGACGGTTGACCATATTAATCCAGAGAGGGCATGGCCCAATATCAAATCGCTGGAATTTAAATCATCAGAGTGTGGGTTCAGGCTCAAAGAGCGTCTGGCAATCTACTCACCGTATAAAAACCTTCCGGAAAAATATCTGTCACACGCCATTGCATGTCGGGTTGATGATATTGACACCGCCGCATAGTTTTTAACGTTTTAAGTGTTCTTCACTGACCTTTATGCCTGGGACTATCCAGGCATTTTTTTTGTTAAGTATTTACTTAATCTAGTTAAGTAATCATATCGGTATTTGGTTATAAAGATGTGTTTACCAGGTGGTAAAAAAGAATCTAATATCTTTTAGTCGATGCATAGATTGACTCGAATAAAAATAATTAGAGAGGTTAAAAATGAAAATAAAACTAATGTGTACTCTTTGTTGTGCCTTGGTATCAACCGGGGCATCCGCTAAACAGTTGTGGAGCGATTTTAGTCTTAGCTACGTGAAAGGAAGTCACTTTGAGGTGGTTGACCCCGACCAGCAGACTATCACTGTAGAGCATGCCAGCGGTCATGACTGGGGGGATACGTTCTTCTTTGTAGATCGCCAGGAGTCCGATGTTGGTGATACCTCTACCTATTTTGAGTTTTCGCCGCGTCTGAGCTTGGGTTATGTGACAGGAGCCGATCTCTCTTTCGGTCTGGTGAAGGATGTTTTCCTGGCGGGCACCTGGGAGAGTGGCGACGGTTTTGACAACTATATGGGAGGTGTCGGCGTGAGTCTTGATCTTCCGGGTTTTCAATATGCTAACGCTAACATTTATCAGGTGAGTAATGACAACACATCCGACGATGTCATGATGACATTAACCTGGGGTGTGCCTTTCAGTATCAGTGATGCAGAGTTTCTCTATGATGGTTTTATCGATTGGTCCAGCAAAGAGGATGACCACGCAGCAGAAACTAATTTTACCTCTCAGCTGAAGTGGAACGCAGGTAAACTGATTGGTACTGCAGCTCCCGTTTATGTTGGCATTGAGTACTCACACTGGACCAACAAATATGGTATTGACGGGGCGGATGAGCGAAATCCATCGTTACTGCTGAAGTGGCATTTCTGATTCGGCATCACTTGCCACATTTTCTCCCCCATTTATTATCCCTTTTTAGTGGTTATCCAATCAGTCATTGGGGAGTTGAATTCTCAACTCCCCAAGGCTGTTTGCATAACATACTCAGGTTACCAGCCCTGTTTGTAATAATCTCGCCGGAGAAGACCAGTATTCACCTCAGCCAGAGTGGCGTGTCTGACTAGGCGATATAGCGCTAAGAAATCGTTGAGGGTCCCAATTGTTTGACCATGACCTCCAATCTAATCGCGACATCGGGCGGGCGATTCCAAAGCCTTGTGCGTAATCGCAACCTAAATCCAAAAGTTTGCTTGCAATCGCATAGGATTCAACACCTTCAGCGACGACTTCTCGCTCATTTGCCTTAGCCAGCGCCAGTATGCTCTTTGTCAGTGCAAGACTCCTGCTATCGAGTAATAAATTCTTTATGAAGCGCTGGTCTATCTTGAGCGTGTCCACGGGTAATGCATGAAAATAAGTGAGTGAGGAGTACCCCGTCCCGAAGTCGTCAAGGGACGTTGTAAATCCGAGCTGCTTACACCGCTCCAGAATATGGTTTGTCTTTTCGAATTCTCTGATAGACGCGACTTCGAGAATTTCGATTTCCAGCCCCTCTGCCTGTTGACCATGGGCTGCGAGTATCGCTGCTAATCGCTCCGGAAGAGCGTCATTCTCAATGGTACTCTGATTGAAGTTTATACTGACGGAAAGGTGTGGGCTTGTTTTGCGAAGAGAGGTTAACTCCGATAGTAGTCTTGTAAACACCCAGATATCTAGCTGCCACTCTAAAGATGTGCCACTAATCGCCTCGATAATCTTGGCCGGAGGGAAAGGTTTGTTATTTGGAAACCAGCGTAGAAGGGTTTCTACGCCTTCGATTTGACCTGTTTTCAGAGATATTTTGGGTTGGTAGTACAACTGAAACTGATTATCAGCAATTGCTTGCTTGATCTTACCAAGCAGCTCATGTCTGGATACGTTAGTGTGATGAATCTTGCTATCAAAAAATCGAATACGCGATCGCCCTTCTTCCTTTGCGGTGTACATAGCATGATCAGCATGGCGCAAAAGAGCATCGGCTTCCTCATGATCGTCGGGGAAAAGTGTGACGCCAATACTCGCCTCGATTTCTAAAGGGCCGACATCAGTCAGATAGCTACGTTCAATAGATTTCTTAACCCGATGCACCGTTTTTTCGACGTCGATGCGTTGCTCAATAGCAAGGAGTCCAACGAATTCGTCGCCTCCCATTCTCGCAAACGTATCGTACTTACGCGCACTTGACGCGAGCTGGTTGGCCACCGCTTTTAAAATTTGATCGCCAATTTCATGTCCGTGACGGTCGTTGATTTCCTTGAAATTGTCGAGATCAATAAATAGTACGGCTAAACGGTTGTTATGCCGCTCAGCATAGTTCAATGCCATTTCAAAACGGTCTGAGAATAAGCTGCGATTCGGCAGGCCGGTGAGGGCGTCATGTTTCGCAAGAAATTCGTTTTCTTGCTGCACCTTAATAATCTCGGATATATCTTGTGCAGTACCGATCGAGCGTTCTGGATTGTTGGACTCATCGTAGTAGGTCAGTCCTTTTGCCTCGATCCATTTAACATCTGCGTCGCATTTGACTCTGTAGCGGATACTGTATTCGGTTCCATCGGCTACTGAGGCGTGAAACGCACTTTCGACCATCTCACGATCATCATCGAAAATAAGATTGGCAAAAATAGTGTAGTCGGGTTCAAAGTTGTGCGGATCGATGCCGTAGATGGAGAATATCTCTTCGGACCAGTACAACGTGTTCGCTTTATGATTGAGTTCCCAAAACCCGACACCGGACAAACGTTGAGTCTCAATGCGCTGCCTCTCAGATAGCTGGAGGGCTTCTTCGATCCGATCCTGGTGATCTTTGATCAATTGATTACTCCAGTTTATGGTACGGGTTAAAACCGCGGAGTTGGACGTTAACCGAGTCTCTAAAACAATGAAATCAGCTCAGGTGAACACGATTCCAATAGTATTCAATCTAGTAATTTCAAGCAACTCACCAGAAGATTAACGGTCGGATAGTGTCAGTTGCTATGGCTAGCAGTCGTTAGCCGCGAAGGGGGAAAACGAATTATTATACTGTCCCACCTGCGCAAAAGGGGGACATTAAGAGGTATGAGTTTCTAATAAAATACTCAGGTCGCCAGCCCCCAGCAGCTTTTTTGCAAAGCGAATATTTCAGGCGTGACGACGGTTTGCAATGCTTCAGTCAGACAGGGGTTATGCTGTTCTCCCGCGTCTGTATGGGCTATCAGGGTCAGGCCCGCTAAGAGTGCCCCATTAACCGCTTCCAGCTGCGTTGTTACAACGGGCATGATGGCGACAGAACCGGGGGAGCGTCCCTCATGAATTCCCATATGTAACCATAGCCAGCCTGGAATGGTGATCTTGTTGGGGAGCAGGTGGACCAGCATTCTTGATGATTTCACGTTATCGAGTAGCAAACCGGGGTTGTTGAGTTCAACCTCTTCTGCATAGGAGAGTGATCGAACTCTCAGCCCCTGCCGGGTGAAACAACATGCGGCACCGTTGACCACATCGTTAGCCAGCCCTGATGATAAAAGTAGCAGGTCAAACTTATGCAGATCTGAGTTTAATTTGTGGTTTTCCTGCGGATTATCGCCAGCATTATGACTCAATTCAGAACAGCTATAGAATTTCATGTTTCTGCTCCGGCGGGGCAGGCAGCCCCGCGTCTGTATCATTGATCTAATAACTCTATCCAGTGTTTTACCGGCACGGCTGCTTTGCTCTCCAGATGTAACTGACAACCCACGTTCGATGTCACTATCTTGTCCGGATTGTCGCCGGTTAGCGCTTTAATCTTATTGCTCAAAAGCTTTTGGCTGAGCTGCGGCTGTAAAATAGAGTAGGTGCCTGCGGAGCCGCAGCAGAGATGTTTTTCTTTGGTCTTCGCCAGATTAAATCCAGTGGCTTTGAGAATCTGCTCTACCGCTTCACCTTGTTGCATTGCATGCTGCAACGTACAGGGGCAGTGAACAGCAACTCTTTCGTCAGCGGGTTGCAGATTCAGTTTTGAGAGGTCCTCGGCTAACAATATTTCGCTAATATCCTTTGTCATCGCACTGATACGATGCGCTTTTTCCGCATATTCAGGATCGTTGCGTAAGGCATGGCCATATTCCTGCACCATGGCGCCGCAGCCAGACGCTGTCATCACCAGGGCTTCAGCTCCCGCTTCAATAGCCGGCCACCAGGCATCAATATTACGTCGCATGAAGTCCTTCCCCTCAGCATGAGCGCCAAGGTGATAGCTCACTGCGCCACAGCAGCCTGCATCCCGTTGCTCTACCAGAGTTATCCCTAATTTGTCCAGCACCCGGGCTGCGGCCACGTTGGTCGCCGGTGTCGCACTGGGTTGAGCACACCCCGCCAGTGCCAGCATAATGCGTGAATGATGCTGTGCTGGCCACGGATTGATGGCCTGACGTTTTGGCGGTAGTTTAGTTTTCACTGCCTGTGGCAATAGTGGCCTGAACAGTTGTCCTGTTTTCAGCAGGAAACCAAACAGAGCAGGCCTGGGTAATACTTTGCGTAACGTCCAGCGAAGACTTTTCTCAGTCAGCGGCCGGTCCAGCTTTTTCTCCAGTTCTGCCCGGCCAAAATCCACCAGTCGGCCATACTGAACCCCTGAAGGGCAGGTGGTTTCACAGCTACGGCACGTCAGGCAGCGGTCCAGGTGTGTTCTGGTTTTCTCCGTCACTTCACCGCCTTCCAGCAACTGCTTTATCAGGTAGATCCGACCCCTGGGGCCGTCCCGCTCGTCGTTCAGTTCCTGATATGTCGGACAGGTTGCAGTACAAAAACCACAGTGCACACAGCTACGCAGAATCGCTTCAGCTTCACGTCCTTCCGGGCTTTCCTGATAGTAAGATATTAAATTTGTTTTCATAGACTATCTGCCATTACATCCAACTATATAAGCGACCACTATTGAGGATTCCGTCAGGGTCGAAAGAGGCTTTAATCCGCTTCTGAATTTCCTGCAAGGCCGGTACCGGTTGGTGAAACACATCCGCTGTCCGGTCACCACCGGTGTACAGCGAAACTTGTCCGCCTGCGCGTTCCGCCAGTGTTTCCATCTCATATTTATCCTGATGACCGCGATACCAGCGTTGCGCCCCGCCCCAGTCTATAATCGAGAGGTGATCCAGTGGTGCAACGTCAGCCGCGGCATTGATTGAGAGACGCCATAACGGGTCAGTGCTTTGAAAAGCACTTAACTGCTGATCACGCAGTGCCAGCCAAAGATTATCGGCATCGGGCTCCTCACTGCCATGCCACTCTTTGATGGTCGCATCGACTGCAGACTGAGCACCTGACAACCGGATATACAACCGGCCTTCAATCCAGCAGGCGGCAGATATCGGTTTAGGTTTTCCCGCCAGTTCGTTCATCATGCGGATCGCTTGTTTTGCCTCTAGCTCCCAACTCAGTGTGCTCACCGCCGCGGGTTTTGGCAGAACTTTTAAGCTCACTTCGGTCAGCACTCCCAGGGTTCCCATGGCACCCGCCTGCAGTCGTGAAACGTCGTATCCCGCGACGTTCTTCATCACCTGTCCACCAAACTTAAGATGTTCACCCAAACCGTTAATCAGGCGCACACCCAATATATGGTCCCGTATCGAGCCCGACCATGGTCTGCCAGGCCCTGACAGGTTGCAGGCCAGAGTCCCGCCAATGGTTGAGTGCGCAGAAAAACGGGGGGGCTCAAACGCCAGCATCTGATTATGCTCATCCAGCAATGCTTCAATCTCTGTCAGCGGTGTGCCTGAGCGGGCGGTTAATACCAGCTCTACCGGTTGATAACTGATAATTCCGCGGTGCTGTGAAACGTTGAGCGTGTCAGCATGAGTCTGGCGTCCCATAAAGGGTTTGCTGTTTCCGGCAACGATGTTCAACTGACGCTTATCCCGACGCGCATCGAGTATCTGTTGCTGTATCTGTGGTGAAATATCAGCCATGATTGACTTCCTCCGACGGCTCTATTGACCGGTATTCCTGACAGCGTCGCAGGGTTGGAATGCCTTTACCAGGATTGAGGGTGCCTTTGGGGTCGAATGCCTCTTTAATGGCATTAAACTGTTGCAGCTCCTGTTGATTAAATTGCACCGGCATCTGGCGTATCTTTTCAATTCCAACCCCGTGCTCGCCGGTTATACAGCCGCCGACGGCAACACAAAGTTCCAGAATTTTGCCGCCGAACTCCTCTGTTTTTTCAAACTCTCCCGGTACGTTTGCATCAAACAGAATTAACGGGTGAAGGTTGCCGTCACCCGCATGAAAGACGTTGGCAACCCGCAGTTGGTAGTGCTCTGACATCGTCTGCATCTCAGTCAGAACATGGGCTAACTGGCTGCGGGGAATGGTACCGTCCATACAGTAGTAGTCCGGCGATATCCGCCCCACCGCAGGGAATGCTGACTTGCGTCCTTTCCACAGCAACGCGCGCTCGGCTTCAGTCTGCGAAGTCCGGATGGAGGTCGCGCCATAGGTGAGGAACAGCTTTTCAACCTGCTCAATATATTCCTGAACCTCTTCTGTTGTGCCGTCGAGTTCGCAGAGTAATAGTGCCTGCGCTCCTTTCGGATAGCCTGCCCGGGCAAAATCTTCGGCTGCCTGGATAGCATGGGTATCCATCATCTCCAGCCCCGCAGGAATAATACCGTTAGATATAATGCCGCCTACCGCATCGCCAGCCTGTTGTACCGTATCAAATGCAGCCATCACGACCTGAGCTTTTTCAGGGATCGGCAACAACTTAACCTGGATCTCTGTAATGACACCTAACAGACCCTCTGACCCGGTAATCAGCGCCATCAGATCGAGACCGCAGCTATCCAGTCCATCACTGCCAAGCAAGATCTTATCTCCCTCGACCGTAATCATTTCGACGCTGAGGATATTGTGTACTGTCAGGCCGTATTTCAGGCAATGAACTCCCCCCGAGTTTTCAGCGACATTGCCGCCGATCGTACAGGCAATCTGTGAGGACGGGTCAGGCCCATAGTAGAGGCCATACTCGGCAGCGGCTTCACTGATTGCCAGGTTTCTGACGCCGGGCTGTAAGCGGGCTGTACGGGTCTGCGAGTTTATTTCCAGGATGTGGTTAAACTTGGCCAGCGAGAGCACCACACCGGTTGCATTTGGCATCGCTCCGGCGCATAAGCCGGTACCTGCGCCGCGTGCGACCACGGGGATCTGATAGCGGTGACAGATGCGGAGCACCTCCTGTACCTGATCCACCGTTTCAGGCAGAACGACGATTAATGGCATTTCACAATACATGGACAGGCCATCACATTCGTATGGCTTCAGTGTTTCCGCATCAGAAATGACAAACTCCGGAGCGATGAAGCGGCGAAATAAGCTGCAGAGTTCCGCTTTATCAGGTTGGTTGTGATTACTCATAGTGTTGCTCCGCCGATCATAGTGACGTATTACCCATCGCTTACATGTAAGCCTGCATGAAGTGATCAATACCTGCCTGTGCACAACTCATATCCTGAGCCGGTGAGCCAGAACTCAGGCCAATTCCACCGATGACTTCACCCTCTACAATGATGGGCAGTCCACCACCGACAATACACAGACGACCACCCAATGCAGTATGGATGCCAAACAGATGATTATCACTGCCGGGGATGCAGGCCTGGTTATACTCATGAGTTCCTTTGCGTGCCGATGCTGCGGTAAAGGCTTTGTCCTGAGAGATGGTAATACTATGAACCTTACCGCCATCCATACGCTCAAAAGCGATCAGGTTGCCGGATTCATCGGTAATGGCGATACACATGGGCACACCGATCTGTTCCGCTTTTTGGACGGCACCGGCGATTAATACCCGGGCTTCAGACTGACACAGACGTTTAATGGATAGCATTTTTTATAGCTCCTGAATTTTAAACTGATATAAAGCGGGTTACGGGTCAACCCTGGTGATCCGTATAAATATCTCTGGGATCAGCCTCTGCCCGGGTGGCTGGCTTTGAACTCCCGACGGCGTTTGTGTAAGACCGGTTCGGTATATCCATTCGGTTGTTCACAGCCTTTGAAAATCAGATCACAGGCTGCCTGAAATGCCACACTGTCATCAAAATCGGGGGCCATGTTGCGATACGCAGGGTCTTCCGCGTTTTGTGTATCCACCACTGCCGCCATCCGTTTGAGGGTGTCGATTACCTGATCATCAGTACAGATGCCATGTAGCAACCAGTTTGCCAATAGCTGACTGGATATACGCAGCGTGGCACGGTCTTCCATCAGTCCGACATTATTAATATCGGGGACTTTAGAACAGCCAACGCCCTGTTCAACCCAGCGCACCACATAGCCCAGAATGCTCTGAGCATTGTTATCCAGCTCAGCCTGGATTAATTCTGGCTGTAACCATTCATCACCTAACAGCGGTGGCGTTAATAGTTGCTCTAATGGCGTTTCTGCCCGCGCCATCAGGCTGTCCTGTTGCGCCGATACGTCGATCTGATGATAGTGAACCGCGTGCAGTGTCGCTGCGGTAGGTGATGGCACCCAGGCGCAGCTGGCTCCGGCCTGAGGATGCGCCTGTTTTGCCTCCAGCATCTTGTTCATCTCATCGGGCATGGGCCACATCCCTTTACCTATCTGCGCTTTGCCCTGCAGGCCGCACTGCAAACCGGTGTCCATATTGCGGTCTTCATAAGCGCCGATCCATGGCTGGGTTTTGATCGTGTCTTTAGGGTATACCGCCCCCGCCAGCATTGACGTGTGAATCTCATCGCCGGTACGGTCAAGAAAACCGGTATTGATAAAGAACAAACGATTTTTGACTGCCCGTATCGATTCTTTCAGGTTGGCGGATGTGCGACGCTCTTCATCCATGACGCCTACTTTTATGGTATTGGGTGCCAGACCCAACACCTCTTCTACCCGGCCGAACAACTGATCCGTAAACGCAACTTCCTCCGGGCCATGCATCTTGGGTTTGACGATATAGATGCTGCCATAGCGACTGTTACGGGAAGTTTTTCCGTCGGCTCTGTCATGCAGCGCACACAGGGCGGTCACCATTGCGTCCAGTATGCCCTCAGGTGTTTCATTGCCATCGGCATCCAGTACGGCATCGGTGGTCATCAAATGGCCGACATTACGCACCAGCAAGATGCTGCGACCGGAAAGTGTAAATGCATCGCCCTGCGGACTCTGATAACTGCGATCAGCCATCAGGTTTCGCTGTATCGCCTGACCCTGTTTGATAAAGGTTTCTTGCAAATCGCCTTTCATCAGGCCCAGCCAGTTGCGATACACGACAACTTTATCGTCTGCATCGACCGCCGTTACCGAGTCTTCGCAATCCATGATCGTACTCAGTGCGGACTCAAGAACAATATCTTTAACGCCCGCTCTGGAGAGCTCACCGATTTTGTCCGCGGGATCAATCTGCAGCTCGATATGCAAACCATGATTTTCTAATAACAGAGCGTATTCACTGTCGGTGCGGCGCAGGCCCACGAACTGACTGGTATTAGCAAGGGTGGTGGAACTACCATCCTGTAATTGCATGATGAGGCGTGTTCCTGAAGCAGACTCTTCCAGAGAATACTCAATGACCGCTTCATGGCTGCCGCTTGCTAAAGGGGTTGCCTGATCCAGAAAAACGGTTGACCAGCGAATCACCTGCTGCGCTCGGGCAAAATTAAAGCCTGTTGCGTCAGGTTCAAGAGGGCCGATTGCATCAGAGCCATAGAGGGCATCATATAAACTACCCCAGCGGGCATTGGCTGCATTCAAGGCAAAGCGGGCATTGTTGACGGGAACAACCAGTTGTGGCCCGGCGATAGATGCCAGCTCCGGGTCGATATTGGTTGTTTCAATCGCGAATGAACCTCCCTCCGCAACCAGGTAACCAATACTTTGCAGAAAGTGGGTATATTCGCTCATATTGAGCTTCTGACCGCGTCGCTCACTATGGTATTCGTCCAGTTGTAGCTGGAGGCGATCACGTTTTTTCAGCAGTGCGCTGTTAACCGGGGCCATATCCGCGATTATGTTTGCATAACCCTGCCAAAAATCCTGTGGGCTAACCCCTGAACCGGGGCAGATCTCATCTGCCACCAGGTCATAAAGAACCTGAGAAATTTGCAGACCTTCAATATTTGCTCGGCTATTCATTGTTGCCTGTCCTTTTTATTAAGAGGGTGTTTATGTCGAAAGAGGGGAATCCCTTCCCCTATGGGTTTCTATGGTGATGGTCAGCCATACACCATTGAGGGCAGCCAGGTGACAATTCCTGGAAATACGATGCAAAGGAGCAGACCCAGGCACTGTAATGCGAGGAAAACCAGAGATGATTTGAAAATAGTGCCCATGGATATTTCCGGGGGGCATACCCCTTTGATATAAAACAGGGCATAGCCAAACGGTGGGCTGAGGAAAGACATCTGCATGTTGACCAGATACAGCACCCCGAACCATAAGATGACATCATCGTTGGAAACTGCGGGCATGCCGAATAAGCCATCAAATTGAAGTGCTTTAACGATCGGGATGAAAATTGGCACCGCCAGCAGCAGAATACCCACCCAGTCGAGGAACATCCCCAGTACCACCAGCAAAGCCATCAGCAGGAACAGAATTCCATAAGCCGACATTCCGGTACCGAGAATGGATGCGGTAATAAACTCCTGACCGCCCTGCAAGATATAGAAGCCCACGAAGACTGATGCGCCAAACATTATCCACAGTACCATTGCCGATGCGCGGGCCGTGGTTATCGATGCATCTTTGAGCGCCTCAACCGAGAACACTTTATGTTTCCAGGCAACCAGAATTGCGCCAAATGAACCGATACCGGCGGCCTCTACCGGCGTTGCAATACCGCCAAATAACAGCCCTAAAACGAGCATGACCAGAAACAGTGGTGCGATCAGGTCTTTCAGTAGCAGCACTTTTTCCCTGAATGTGATCCGTTCTTCAGGCGGAACCGCAGGCCCCAGCGAAGGGTTTATCTTGGTACGGATGAGGACATACATGATGTACATCCCGGATAGCATCAAGCCTGGAATAATGGCCCCCAGATAAAGCTCGCCTACCGATTGTTGTGCCACAACCGCATATAGAATTGCCAGAATCGATGGTGGAATAAGGATACCCAGCGTGCCGCCTGCCATGATTGAACCCAGGGCAATTTGCGGATCATAACCGCGCTTCAGCATTGCTGGCAGGGCGATAATGCCCATGGTGACAACGGCTGCACCGATGACACCGACCATTGCCGCCAGAATTGTTGAAGCCAGAATGGTTGCGGTTGCCAGCCCGCCGTCCAGTCCTCCCATCCATTTATAGACGACATTAAACATCTCTTCGATCAGTCCGGCGCGTTCAAGCATTGAAGCCATAAAGATGAACAGAGGAATGGCCGCCAGATCTGAATTGGTCATCATCGGGAAGATACGCCCCGGGATGATATTCAGCATGGCGCTGTCACCCACCAGGTAGACGAACATGACACCCAGACCTCCGGTTACAAAGGCCAGAGGTAGGCCCATCATCAGCGCAACGAGAAGTGAACCAAACATTAAGTAGGTCAGTGGTCCAATCTCCAGATCACTTAAACTACCGGCAAAGCGGAACAGGAAGAAGTCTTCGCTGTAGGCGTCATAAAAAACAATATTGATCACTTCAACGGCTAGTACGAAGCCAAATGCCAGTGTTGATATGATCATCAGCCAATGGCCGATATGGCCAATGAATGACTGCGATGCGGGTGTAGCGATAGAATTATTCATAGTATTAGCGTTCATTGCGCTGCTCCCCGACCCATCCGGATATACAATGCGATATCCTTAATTAACTTGGATATTCCGGCCAGTAGTAGCAATAAAGAGCCTAAAAACATCAGCGCCTTAACCGGCCAGTATTGAATACCCCATGTCTCAACGGTCGTCTCTCCCATCGCCAGCGAATCCTGAAAGAAGGTCCAGGAGGTCAGCATTAGCGCGATTGCAAAGATGAAGAAGAACATTGAGGTGAAGATATCCATCCCGACACGGCCTCGCTCGGGGAGAAAGTTATACATCACGTCTACCCGCACGTGGGCTCCATGCAACAGTGCAAACCCACCGGCCAGCAAGTACTGCATGCCCAGTAGCAGGAAGCTCGCTTCATGGACCCAGATAGTGGGCATATTGAACAGGTAACGCATCACCACTTCGAAGAAATAAAAACACACGGCGTTGACTGTCCAGAAGGATATGAATATGCCGGAATTCTCGGTTATCCAGTCCACTGCACGACAAAACAGGTTGCCTTTCTCCTGGTGGTGGATAACAGGGTCTTCATCTGCGAGTACTTCACCCAGATATGGATGGTTATGTGGATCTTTTTCTGCTTTTTTCTTACTTAAACGTTCCAGCGTGATCATTATCAGCGGCATTACCGCCAACCAGCCCCAATACAACCAATGGGGCATGACAAAGCCAAACCCTTCTAAATCGGACATGATTTACTACCTCTGTAAAAATGGGGGAGCAAACAGACGTCCCCCTTGAGTAACGGTTATTCCATACCCTTGATGTCTTCCGGGGTGATGTAACCAACCGTATCGTTCATCATGTACTTCAGCTGGATATCAAAGATCTCTCTGGCATCCGGGTTTTTATTAGCCCACTTGTACCAAACCGGAATTGCCGCTTTACGGAAGCGCACCATATCGGCCTGACTCAGACGGGATACCTTGCTGCCATCAGCCTTAAACTTCTCCATCGCTTCGATGTTGCGTTTCTGGATGGTCTGGTAGTGGCGTTGGGAATAGTTGCGCACCTCATCTTCGACAATCTGCTGAATTTTTGGCGTCAGCTTATTCCATGACCGCAGGTTGACCGTCAAGTCCATCAAATCAACCGGCTGGTAAACCGACATCACCCCCGGTGGACCGAACAAAATGTTGTCGGTTACCTGGCTGAAGCCGAGTTCATAATTCACCGCCGGTCCAACATAATCGGCAGCATCGATAGTGCCTTTTTCCAGCGCGGGGAAAATATCAGAACCAGGTAAGCTCACAGTGGATACGCCGAATTGCTGGAAGACTTCAGCAACCATTCCGCCAGGGAGGCGAATTTTCATGCCTTTCAGGTCATCCAGAGAGTTGACCGGTTTTTTGGAGTGAATAATATTGGCATCGTGCTGGATCGGACCAACATAAAACAGTCCGAGTTTCTTATAGATTTCACGGGTTTTTTCTAACATGCCCAGGCTGTAGAACATCGTGTCCCACTGAGCAGGCTGGTCAGGCCCTGCGGGATAAGAAGAGAGGAAGACCGATGCCGGAATTTTACCAGACCAGTACAGCGTGAATGGGTTCATGCCTTGTAGAACACCGCTGCGTACCGAATCAAACAGCGCGTTATTGTCAGCAGCAACAGACTTGGCAGGGAACGGTTTAAACGCCAGCTCACCTCCGGTTTTCTCCTCCATGCCCTGACACCACTCCTCAAACATTGAGTATCCAACGGTGCCAGCATCCCAGGTGGACTGAATCTTCCAGGTCTGGCCTGCGGCCATCAGCTGAGGGCTTGCAATCATCGCTGTGCCGGCTATCGCGGCGGTGGTGAATGCGATGGATTTAATAAAGCCACGACGCGCACTCTTGCTTGCTGAGAGTGATTGAGTCTTATTGAACTTCATAAGTTCTTCTCCAGTACCTTGTTATTTTTTTAGTTAGGCTTTTTGCTCACGCATCAGGCGGTGCTTGAAAGCAGATCCGTCCCGCCAGGCGTAGCAAAGTAGAGATACTGGAGATTGGCATCTCAGCCGTCCAAGGCTTTTACTACTGGTCCTACCAGTTTTTAAGGTGCTTTAATGGATCTATTTCCGCCAATAGTTCATATTATTTGAGACGGATGAGCGGTTTTAATTGATGTCCGAAGAGAATAATAAAACTGGTCCAACCAGTAAAAAATGAGCGATATGTATCTATTATGACAACGACTGCCCCCTCTATTGCCCATTCGATTGCGCATCATCTTGAGCAGTTAATTCTTGATGGCAGTCTGGCGCCTGAGCAAAAGATGCCATCGGAACGGCAGCTTTCCGTCAAGTTGGGTGTCTCACGGTCCATCATTCGGGAAGCGTTGCATGAGTTGCAGGGGCGAGGTGTTGTTGAAACACGTCACGGCAAGGGGTCTTTTGTCGCCAGGATTATTGCTGAGCCAGAAGAGAGCAGCCCGTTACTGCAGCTCTTTTTTGGCCACTCAAGAACTCTGTACGATCTGTTTGAAGTGCGTGCTCAGCTTGAGGGGCAGGCTGCCAGCCTGGCCGCACAGCGAGCCAATGAGAAAGATCAGTATGAAATCACTAAAGCCTTCAATGCGATGGAGGTTGCGGATCCGCTAACCAACGCCTCGCTTGATCATGCTTTTCATCAGGCGATCGCTAAAGCGTCACACAATCCGGTGCTGGTTCATGTGTTGAATAGCCTGAAAGAGTTGATGTTGCATTCGGTACAGGCTTCCGTATTGAATCTGAGTCATCGTCAGGCATTTAAGCAACAGATCGATAAGCACCATCGTCAGATCTATCATGCGGTCATCAGCCGTCAGGGGGAATGGGCTCAGAAAGCGGCGATGGCCCATGTAAAGCATGTCAGTGACTCTCTGCGCCAGATTGAACAGGAGGAGAAGAGTATTATTCGGGCAGTCATCGAAAAAGGCTAAAACTACTCTGGCTACAGGTGCTAACTGAATTCCAGCAGGTTAATGACTTAGTGCTCTAAAAGAGCACTAAGGAGAGTCTAACGGGCTTTTGGGCTCTGCGAGCCCCGCTCATTCACCAAATGATAAGTCACCGGGATCAGCACCAGACTGACCAGCATAGAGAAACTCAACCCCCAGATGACGGTAACGGCGAGCGGCTGCAGCATCTCCGCGCCGTCGCCCCAGCCCAGTGCCAGTGGCAGCATGCCGGCAACGGTACTGAGGGTGGTCATAATAATGGGTCGCAGACGCAGTCTGGCCGCTTCCAGAATCGCCTCGGTGATGCTGTTGCCCTGATCTCTGGATAGTTCGACATACTCAATCAGCAAAATAGCGTTGTTGACCACAATCCCGGTGAGCATGATCATCCCCAGCCACACTGGCATCGACAGTGGCAGGGCGAGCAACCAGATTCCTGCGGCTACACCTATCGCAGCGAAAGGCACACCAAACATGATGATCAGCGGGTTGCGCAGGGATTCATACTGGATCGCCATCACCACGAATACCAGGAATAGCGCCAGGCCGAGTAACAGGCTGGTGAGTTTGCTCTGTTCGGCCAGGACTTTCTCAGAGCCACCGTCGTAGGCGGTATAGCCTGAGGGCATAGCAAAGTTTTCCCGTACCTGATTGATCGCTGCCAGCGCTTCTCCAAGGGTGATATCCGGCGTTAGTGAGGCGCTGATCTCAACGATGCGCATCTGGTTATCCCGCTGGATACTGGCCGGTGATTCGATCAGCTCGAGGGTGGCAACATCGGACAGATGTACCGGTGGCGATGCCCCGGTGCCGGGAAACAGCAGTAGTGTTTCCATCGATTCCGGGGTGTTAAAGCGCTGCTCCGCCAGTCTGAGGCGGATATCGTAGGCGTGGTCGTCAGTAATAAACTCGCTGATCACTTTTCCCTGTAACGCAATCTGCGTGGCTTCGATCAGGTCTGCCAGTTCTATCCCCAGCTGGCTGGCGCGCACCCGATCGAGGCTGATTGAAAGCTCAGTGAGCTGGTCTTCCGCTGAGTGGCTCAGGTTGCGTAGCTGCGGCAGTTTTTTCAGGTCGGTGGTCAGCTGTTCCGCCAAAAGAGTCAGGGTTTTATTATCCGGCCCCTGCAGCCGCAGACTGATATCTTCACTGCCACTGTTGGTGCGAATACCGCGGATGCCTCGCTGAGTCATACGGATGGTGAAACCGGCTAACTGCAGTTTAGCGATCTGTTTTTGCAGCCGTTCGATCCATTCATTGCTGGACAGGTCCCGTTGGGCCACAGACTTTAACTGTACAATCACCGTCGAGCGGTTGGATTGTTCCCGCTGTGAACGACCGAACACCGAACCGCCTACCAGCGTAAACACTGTTTCGGTTTCCGGCTGGCTGGCAAACAGCGCTTCCAGCTGTTCTACCCGGCTGTTCATTTCAGTCAGGGCGATACCGGTGTCCGCCGTAATTCTGACGGTCACCCGGCCATCATCCATCGGAGGGAGAAAGATCTGCTTACCACTGACAAATATCGGCGCAGACACTGCCAGGGCGACAATAAAACTCAGCAGCGCTAAGACCCGGTAATGTAAAATTCTGCTGAGAATAGCCGCATAGTTGCGCTGTAAAGCGCGAATAAAACGGTCGGTCAGATGGCGTATCCCACCACTATGGGTTGCTCTTTTGGTCGCGGCGGCAAGGGCCGGTACCAGTGTCAGGGCGATCACCATGGAGGCAAAAATCGCCGCTGAGATAGTGATAATCAGCTCCTGAAACAGCAACCCGGTGAGTCCGCCGATAAACAGAAAGGGTAGTACAGCGCAGAGGTTGGTTGAGGTTGAGGCGATGATCGCACTGTTGACCTCAGTCGCAGCGTTATTGGCTGCGGCCAGCGGGTGTTCATGGTTTTGCTGGTGGCGGTTGATATTTTCCAGCATCACGATGGTGTTATCCACCAGCATGCCGATCCCCAGGGCCAGGCCTCCCAGTGTCATGATATTCAGGGTCAGGCCGCCGAGCCCCATGAGAACGCAGGTAAACATGATCGCAATCGGGATGGCGCTACCAATAATCAGGGTATGTCGCAGGTTGCCGAGGAACAGATACACCACCGCCATCGCCAGCAGCGCGCCGCTGATCGCCGCGGTAGCGGCATTATTAAGGGCCTGCGCGACATAGATCGACTGATCCGAGACCTGCGTTACGCTGATATCCTCAGGAATGATTTTTTGTTGTGCTAACCACTCCAATCGCTGTTTCACCTGATCAGCCACATAAGTGGTGTTGGCGGTGGGCTGTTTCTGAATCGATAGCTTGATTCCGCGGATACCATCCGCACGGATCAGAATTCGTTCATCTTCGGTGCTCAGCTCAACCTGCGCCAGATCGGCGAGGGTCAGGGTGGCATCGCCTCTGCGGGCGACGGGCAACTGGCGTAGCTGATCTAATGAGATGAGGCGGCCACTGATGCGGCTGTTAATTTCATTGCCGGGCATGGTAATCCGCCCGGCGGCCTGATCACCGTTGCCCTCTTTGACTGCCGCGATAAGGGTTTTGTAACTGATATCGTACGCGGCCATGCGCTGCTGATCCGGTATAACATGTACTTCACGTATAACACCCCCACCGACCTCTGCGGCGGCGACCCCCGGCAGGTTGAGCAGCCATTTCGCGATTACATCATCAGCCCACTGGCGTAGCGCGGCACTGTCACGAATCTGTGAGCTGATAACAAACTCCATCACTGGAATTTGCGCGGGGTCGAGCTTGTAGATCACCGGTGAATCGACCGAATCCGGCAGGGTTCGTCTTGCTCTGTCTAAGCGGGTGCTGGCGTCCCGCAGGGCAACATCGATATCTTTGCCATACTCAAAGGCCAGGTCGACGCTGGTGCTGCCCTGAGTGGTGGTGGACTGTACGTGAATCGCGTCTTCGGTGATCGCCAGCTGCTCTTCCAGCTTGCGGGTGACACGGTCTTCCATGACCGGAGGAGGCACGCCACTATCGACCACCCTGACGCGGATCTCCGGGTAGATGATATGGGGTAACAGATCAACCGCCAGGCGGTTAAGGGCAAATGAACCCAGCACAATCACTGCCAGCGCAATCATGATCACCCCGACCGGATGATGAATAGACCAGTTGGCAAGCCCCCTGGAGTGGCGCATAGATCTTTGGTTCACTCTGCCGCTGCTCCATCAGGTTTTTGCTCAACGGCTTCGTTAACAATCGTTACCTGCAAACCTGGTTTCAGATTAGTAAAGCCGCGGGTGATCACTTTGTCTCCAGGGTTCAGCCCTGCCAGCACTTCGATCTGCTCGCCAGCTTTGAGACCCGTTTGCAGCGGGCGTATCTGTACTTTGTTGTCACTGTCGGCGATAAATACATAGCTGCCCGTGTCAGACTGACGCAGGCTGGCGTAGGGCAGGAGCAGAACCTGTTGCCGGGCAATTCTGAACTTTACCCGTACAAACTGACCCGGTCGGGCGCCCTGAGGGGCAGGGTTGAGGCTGATCTCCAGAGTGCCGCTGCGGGTTGCCGGGTCTATTGTCGGGTAGATTCTGCTCACCTTTCCGGATACCGCAAAGGGGTTGCCCTGGTTGGCGTTACGCAGAGCATCTATCTCCATTTCCACCGGCATGTCGATCTTCAGCTGGTTAATCAGCAGCTCTGAGACATCCACTTTAAGGCGCAGGCTGCTCAGGTCTGCTACGGCTAACAATAGTGAAGATCTCTCTGCGAGATTGCCCGGCTCCGTATGACGGGAGGTCACTACGCCATCAATTGGCGACTGGATACGGGTATAGCCGAGGCGGGTCGCGATCACCTGTTCATCGGCTTTGGCGACTGCCAGATCGGTCTCTTTTTGCGTCAGTTCTGAACGTGCGGTGAGGTTGCGTTTAATCAGGCCAGTGGTCCGCTGTAGTTCTTTATCGGCCTGCTGACGCACTGCTCTGGCCCGTTGTAACTGTGCATTCAGGAGTTGATCATCAAGGGTGATTAGCAGGTCGCCACGCTGAACGGTGTCGCCTTCACGGGGGAGAATCTGTTTAACGATTCCCTCTTCCTGATTATAGATATTGATGGTCTGGAACGCTTCAAGGGTGCCGGTACGGATTCTTTCAAGCTCGATATCCGCAGGTTGTGCCGATAAAACCTCTACCAGATGGGGTTTGGGCTGACGCGTTTTAGCCGGCGATTGCTGATCACAACCTGATAGGAGAACGATAGCACCGAGTAACAGGATATGAGCTTTGTGGACCATAATGACAAACCGCCGCCTCTGCGATATTAACGATAACTGTATCTATAACATAGTTGCACTAATATCCGACAGCGGACTTTATAAATAATGTGTTATCAGAGTCCGATAGCTTCTTTAAGCGTATCGAGCAGTAACTCAAAAACGCCCGGTTTCACTTTTTTATGGTATTCAACCCGTAGCTGATCGACCTCTTTTAACTGGTTCTGAAGCTGCGAAAGGTTGGTGTCCGTCGCTGTGGGCAGCCCACTGACCAGGGTTTCTACTTTATCCAGCCCCTCCAGTGACAAAACCTTGCGCTCCGGGGAAAACTTAAACGCCTGTGCGGTTTGCAGCTCGGTTAAAAATTGCGCGATCTTTTCATTAAAGACGGCGGGGTCTTGAGTATCGATGGCTTGTTTGTAATGCAGTCGCATCTCTTTCATGGTTGGTTTTAACTGTCCGGCGGATGCACTAGAGGATAGCAACAGGCCTAAACAGAGACTCATAAAAACAGAAGACAGTGAAAATTTGTACAGCGTTTTCAAAAACATATCAGATTCCACAGCGTCCGGGACAACCTCCACCACTCATGCAGGGCGGCGACTCCGGGTTTTTAAGGGTTTTATTACTGATGACGCCACCGGTAGTCAGTAGCTTGGTGACGGGGGCATCAGTGGGTGTTGTACCGTTTTTAAAGCCGCCAATATCACACAGGTCGGCCCAGGTTGATATTTTCAGTGCCATTGGATGGCGCACTTCAAACACCTCGCCGGTGGTTTCGCAACGGTAATCATAAGTAGGCATAGTCGTTTCCCGATTTAATCCAGTCCGGGGCAGGACTCTACCACGGATTATGACCCGTCGTTAGTCAATAAGTGCCATGCAAACAAGTAAGGCTGTGGAGGATTGTCTGCGGCACTGCCTGTAGGGCTATACTGTGTTCTCTGGTATTCACTTATGGGAGTTCATCATGGCCGGGTTGCCTTCATTGGAAAACCGTCACTGCGCTGTTTTTGATAGTGCGACTAAACCGCTGACCGTAAAGCAAGCGCAGCCGTTGTTCACACAGCTTGCAAGCGGGTGGTTATTAGATGCCGATGCTAAAGAGATACGCCAGGAGTTTCGCTTTAAAAACTTCTATCACACCATGGCGTTTGTTAATGCGCTGGCGTGGATCGCTCATCAGCAGGACCATCATCCGGACCTGGAGGTGGGATATAATCGCTGTCTGGTGCGTTACAGCACCCATAGTATTGGAGGGCTGTCGGAAAATGATTTTATTTGTGCCGCCAAAATTGATGCTTTGAATCCCTGAATTCCTAAATCAGAGCCGCTTTGATTGTTTAATCTGAATTCAGCTTACATCTGTCATACTTCTGCCCAGCGTTTTCAGGAGCGCATGATATAGCGCACATATAAGGATGCAAAAATATGAATATTCGATATCTGATGCTATTGCCGGGGCTGGCTATAGTGCTGGGCATGGCAGGCTGCTCTACCCTGGACAAAGAGGATTGTCTGTCTGCTGACTGGCAGTTAATAGGGTTTAATGATGGTGTCGGTGGGCGCGATGCCGGACGGCTTGAGCAGCACCGGGACGCCTGTTCTGATTATGGTGTGGTGCCGCTGATGGATCAGTATCTGCTGGGTTATGACCGGGGTGTCCGGCGCTACTGCACAGCGATCAATGGGTATAATGAAGCGCGAGCGGGAAAAGCGCTTAACCCTGTGTGTAGTGGTGAACTGCAACCGGAGTTTGTCCGTGGCTTTGAATTAGGGATTCAGACGCATCAGCAACTGACACGATTAGAGAGCGCAAGGCATGAGCTGAGCATTCTGACGTCTGAGCAACATTCCGATGTGCGTGATCGTAATGATAAACGTGAACAGCTGATTATGGATGGTATCTCTTCCGATACCCGTTCTTTTTTGCTGTCTGAGATTGATGAGCTGGAGCATGAGATCCGTTTGCGTAATCTGCAAATTAAGCAGCAACAGCAGTCGGTGAGAATGGAGACCCGCTATCTGCAGGAAATGGAAGCCGATCTGCGTAAGCAGCTGTAAACCTGACGTTCTTGTCTGAGCTCCTTTGTCAGCTTTGTTATGGTCTTACAGGTAAAAAAATGCCCTGCTAAAAGCAGGGCGAGTGGCCCGTTTAAAGGCGACGGTGAATATATGATGAGAGTCATATATGAGGGTAAAGCGTTAAAAAGCGGGTCGGCTGGAGCCTGATTCAGCCGACCCTGGTACTTTAAGAACGGGGTTTGTTAGGGCGCATCTCCATAAACTTTTGCTGCTGTTCAGGGGTTAGAATGGCAAACATTGCCTTTTTCTGTTCTGCACGCATAGTGATCATCTGTGCTGTATCTTCCTGGGCCTTAGCCACTAAAGCTGCGACTTGCTGGTCGTAGTCAGCAGCATTGACATCCAGGTCTCTTAAGGCAGTATGCATATCTCTCATTCCGCCCCGCTGGTCTTTCATCTGACCGCGTTTGTTTTGGAAAAGTTCCTGCATCTGATTTGTCTGCTCTTCACTTAGTCCAAGCTTTTCAGCCATTCTGGACATTCGCATGTTCTGCTTGCCTTCCATCTGTTCATAACGACCGCCACCCTGACGATCACCACAACGGTCCCAGCCATCTTTAGCTGAGGCGATGCCCGCAGTCAGCGCACCCGCACCGATTACTGCGGCTGTAATTCCGATAATGAGTTGTTTACGCATGGTCATTCTCCTGAAGCATTGCTTGTTTCGATGGATACAGTATGCATCTGCCCCCTGCTAAGTTGGGTAAAGGCGGTGTAAAGTTTGGTAAAGGCTGATGTAGACAGGTGAAATTCATCATGGGCTTGATTACTCTGAGGCTATCTGGAAAGGACATTAAGTATGAGTGACACCGTAAAACTTTTGTTAGTGGATGATGATCAGGAACTCTGTGAGCTGATGGGTCAGTATCTTGAGTCCGAAGGCTTTGACGTCAGCTTTGCGCACAGTGTGGAGCAGGCTTTGCCGTTGTTGCAGCAAGCGGGCAGCTATGATCTGCTGATCTTTGATATTATGATGCCCGGCCAGAGTGGCCTTGAACTGCTGCAGCAGGTGCGTCCGCGGATTAAAACCCCGGTAATCATGCTCACCGGGCGGGGCGAGGATATCGACCGGATTATCGGTCTGGAGATGGGAGCGGATGATTATCTCGGCAAACCCTGTAATCCGCGTGAGCTGGTCGCCCGTATCCGGGCAGTTTTACGTCGTAGTGGGCAGCAACCAGCTTTAGAAGAGAGTTCAGATAAACTGAGCATTCATGGCATAGAGCTGGATGCTGGTAAGCGCCTGGTTCGGGTGGCGGATATCGAGCTGGAACTTACCAGTGCCGAATTTAATGTGCTGGCCGAGTTGATGCGATCGGCAGGTAGTATTGTCAGTAAGGACGATCTCACAGAGAAGGTGTTGCATCGCAAACTGACCGCCTACGACCGGGCGATTGATGTCCATGTTAGCCGGGTGAGGCAGAAGCTGGCAGCGGTCATACCCGACAGTGAACTGATTAAAACTGTCCGCGGTGCCGGCTATATGCTGGTAAATGAATGATTTCAGTGTGAAGTACGGGAAAGACAGGCAGGACTGATGGCGATTCGCTGGTATAAACGACTTTTTCTGAAAATATTTGTCACAGTCTGGCTGACCAGTTTTCTGGTAATCGCCCTGACTGCTTTTGTGATTGGGCACCTGTCAGAACAGCAGCGTGATCGTGATGTGTTCAATGCCCGGGTATTGGGGCAGGCGGAGCTACTGATTGATCGTTTTGAGCGTGATGGTCATCTCCCGTCCCCGAAAGAGTGGCGCCGCTATCACGATGATGATCATAAAGAGCCGCGCTTTTTCCCCTCCAGAGTGCAGATTACAGAGCTTAAATCCGGGCAGGTTATTTTTGGTCATGAAGATGTCAGAAAGTTTCGTAATCCTATGATTCTGAATGTGATTTCTGACACTAACCGGGAGTATCAGGTCGTCGCAGAAACCCGTATCCGACCTGATCTGGCGGCGAAGGTGTTTGGCTTCTTTCTCTCTGTTCAGGTGGTATTGTTAATGGTGGTTGCCGGGATCGCCGCGCTGTTGATCAGTCTGATGGTGGTGCGCCCGGTTAACCGCTTGCGTCAATATACCCGTGACCTTTATAACGGAGATCTCAGTGCCCGGACCGATGACCGGTTAAGTTGCCGAGGCGATGAGATCGGCGAGCTCAGCCGGGAATTTAACCGGATGGCTGAATATGTGGAGCAGACGCTGCAGTCGAATACACACCTGTTGCAGGATGTCTCCCACGAGCTGCGTGCGCCGCTGGCGCGTCTGCAGATGGCAGCGGGATTAGCCGGGCAAAAAATGTCAGAGGCTGATCAGCACTTTATTGAGAGGATTAATCAGGAGTGTGACCGGATCAACCGGCTGATCGATGAGATTCTCAGTTTGTCGCGACTGGAGCAGATGGAGGTGTCAGATCAGAGTTTTGAGTTGACGGAGGTGATCGATACGCTAGTGGAGGATTTTCGCTTCAGTTCACCCCATCATCCACTGCAGTGGACGCCGGTCGCCTACCGGATTAAAGGTAATCCAGCCCTGCTTGAACGAGCGTTGAGTAACATTCTCGGGAATGCGGTTAAGCATACACCGGCAGATACAGAGATTATTATTTCGGCGGAGCTGGTTGCGGGGAAAGTCCTGATCCGGGTCGCCGACACAGGGCCGGGGCTCAGTGCTGAGCAGCTAGCGACAATGTTTAAACCCTTTGTACGCTTTACCGGACAGCAAAATGGTTATGGCCTCGGCCTCAGTATTGCCCAGCGTGCGGTACAATTATTGGGTGGCACTCTGACTGCCAGCAGTCAGCCGGGCAAAGGGCTGGAACTGATACTGTCATTTCCTAAGGTCTGAGCTGACAGTGTCAGATCTGTTCTGAATCGGCTTCGGTTGCTGCTGTTGGAGCGATTGAAGCGCTGTTCAAAATGGTATCGATAGGCTCTGGACGGCTGATGGTATAGCCCTGGGCATAATCCACACCCAGCTGCCGGAGGCGTTCCATAATCTCGTCGGTTTCAACGAACTCTGCGATCGTTTCCATGCCCATAATATGCCCGACCTCATTGATCGAACGGACCATCGCTTCGTCAACCGGGTCGGCGATGATATTGCGCACAAACATGCCGTCGATCTTCAGCAGATCAACGGGTAGGTTTTTCAGGTAAGCAAAGGAGGAGAGGCCGCTGCCAAAGTCATCCAGGGCAAAGCGGCAACCCAGGTTTTTCAGTGAGCGGATAAATATCTGCGCGTCTTTGAGGTTGGCGATCGCCGCCGTTTCGGTGATCTCAAATTTGATCATGCGCGCGGGCACGACACCATGCTCTATTGTGCGGATGATATATCCCAGCAGTGCGTCATCTCCGAGAGACTGACCTGACAAATTAATTGCCAGGCTGTCGATATGCCCCAGCTGATCAATATTTTGTGTCATCCACTGCAGAGTATTCTGGATCACCCAGCGATCGATCTGCGGCGCAATATTGTATCGCTCCGCAGCTGGGAGAAAGGCACCAGGGGCGACCAGATCGCCGGATTCAGCGCGCAGCCTGATCAGCACTTCATAGCCGGTGTTTTGCTGTTTCTGCAGAGGAACAATGGGCTGAACATAGAGCAGGAAACTATTGTCATCCAGAGCGCGGTGGATCTCGCTGGCCCACTGAATATAGCCTTTGCGAATCAGTTGTTGTTCATCGTTATCATTGTAGATGTGGATCCGGTTGCGGCCAGCGTCTTTCGCTGTATAGCAAGCGGTGTCGACATCCTGCATGGCGCCAATTGCGCTACTGGTGTGTCGGTCTATCACCGCGAGTCCGGCACTGATCTCAACCGGGAAGTTATGATCTTCCCACTGGAAACGAAACTGTTTCAGATCATTCATGATCATCTGTACGACCCGTTCACCTTGGGCCAGACTGGCGTTTTCTAACAGTATCAGAAACTCATCCCCTCCGGGACGTGCGAGGGTATCGCGGTTGCGAAGCTTATCTCTGATAAGGTTGCTGATCTGCCGCAATAGATCATCCCCGGCCAGATGGCCACAGGTGTCATTAACAATCTTGAACTGGTCAATATCAATAAAGCAGAGGACATGGTGGGAGTGATGCTTATGCGCATGCGAGACAATTCGGGTTAGCTCGTTTTCAAACTGACGGCGATTTAACAAACCGGTTAGTGAGTCGTGGGTGGTTTGAAAGTCTATCTCATCGGAGATTCTGCGAACTTCGGTAATATCTTCCTGCAGGGCAATAAAATGAGTTATCTCACCAAAATTATTGGTGATGGGCGATATCACCTCTTCGGCCCAGTAAAGATCGCCGTTCTTCTTTTTATTATGAAATACGCCACGCCATTCCTGGCCGGACAGCAGGGTTTTCCACAGATCACTATAGATCTCTGTTGCCGTTTCCCCGGAGTTTAAAAGGCGGGGGTTGCTACCTATGACTTCTTCAGGGTAATAGCCGGTAATATCGGTGAAACGGGGGTTAACGTATTCTATTTGACCACTTACATCGGTTATTACAACAACGTTCGGGCTCTGTTCTACTGCCATCGACAGTTTTTTCAGGGTGTTGGTGGTGTTTTGCTGTTCTGTTGCATCGTTGAAAACCCCGACACCCCCATTGACCAGACCCTGAGCATCCCGTAGGGGAACAAACTCAGCGATCAGATACATTTTTCGGTGGCCTGTGACCGACACATAAGGACCTTCAAACCGCCCGACTTGACCCTGCAATGCATCTCGCAGGGCAGTCAGAAGCTTTTCGTCTGTTAGCTTTTCCAACATGTTGAAGCCAACCAGCACTTTATCTGAGGAGCCAACAATCTTCTCAAAACGGTGGTTGATCATAGTGATGACCGCATTCTGGTCATAGTGAAAAATACCGACGGGCGAATGCTCAATAATTGAGGCGAGGCGTTTTTCACTGGCATGCAGTTGTTGGGTGCGCTCACGGACGCTGACTTCAAGACTTCTGGCCCAGCGGCGTTGTGCGGCAGAGAAGGTGAGCATGACCGGCAACAGAAACAGTAAAAATATAATGGCCAACCCTATTTGCTGAATGAGTCGCTGGTGCAATGGGGACTCAATCTGGCTTATTTCCATATCTGCGGCGGTAATAAAACGGGTGCCATCGGAAGATGTCTGGGGGATAAAGGTGCTACGGAAGTGCCCCCAGTGATCGTTGATTTCAAGAAACAGTTGATCCTCACTGTTAGCTAGCTGATGAAGTCTCGGGTCAGCATCTGTATAGGGTAGAAAATAGTTGTACAGATCTTTACCGGCTTTCATATCCTCATCAGTGATGCTGGCGCTGGTAAAATAGACCGCCTTATCCCGTAGCACCATCGTGTAAATATAGATAGTACGGGTGTTGCGGGTATATTCGGATAACTTGATCGTATTGTTCAGATCAGCTTCGGGTTTGATATCTCCCGGTTGCATACCCTGATGATGAAAGTGGTCCGGTAGTATCAGGGGGGCTGTCAAAGCGCTGGTGGTGAGCTCGTTGTCAATCTGCTGATAGATGCGACTCTGCTCCTGCGAGTAATCCCACACAAGATAAAGTACGACCCAGGCAATATATACCAGGATAGCGATGTAAACCTTGCCCGTCATTTTAAAAGTCATAAATGGATTATAGGTCTATTTGCAATCCTCGTTTGCTCTCTTATACCTGAAACGGGTAGAGGTTTGGCAAAACCAATATTTCAGCCAGTTCGTTCAGAGCGACCTGAATCTCAGTCGGCAGGCTTGGGTCCGCAAGATCTGCTGCGCTAAGTTGCTCCCGGTAGTGCGTGTTAATCCAGCTTTTCAAACGATTATAGAGGGTGACGTCCAGCAGAATGCCGGGATGTACCGCATTGAGCTCTGCCTGACTCATCGGCACTCTGAGGCGTAGGCAGGCCGGGCCTCCACCGTTATTCATGCTTTGGCTCAGGTCGATATATTCAACGGCCGATACCGGATTATCAGCCGTAATTAACCAGTCAATAGCATTCATCGCCTCGTCGGAAGCCAGGCAGTTTGTCGGCGCCAGTAACAGCATTTCTGTAGCGTCGGGTCTATCACCTGATAAGGCCGGGTCTGACAAACTGATCAGCTGGCTATTGAATAGATAGCTTGTAACCGCAGCTTTAACACTAAGGAGTTTGCTGCTGAATTCGGCAATCACTAATGGGTTGCAAGGGGCGCGTCCGGATTGCGGCCACTGCCGCTGCAACTGGTCCAGGATGTGTTGCTGGTTAACCAATGAATCTTCATGCAACATTAAAAAATTTCGGTGGCCGACACCGATAACATCATGATGAAACACCCCCTGATCGATAACATTGGGATTCTGCTGTGCCAGCACGACATTTGCCGATGGCAGTTGATGCTGCCGCACCAGAGCTTCGCAGGCGGCCAGGGTTTGTCGGGCGGGGTAAACCTTCGGCGAAAGCCTGCCGCTGCCACGCCCGTAGACCAGCAGGCTTATGCCTTGCTGGCTATGAGAGGAGCAAAGTCGCGTATGGTTAGCAGCGCCCTCGTCGGCAAAACTGGCCTGACCGGGGAGTGGTGAGTGGTGGCAAAAATGGGCCGGATCATTGAAGATCCGCGTTAACAGTGTGGCACTATAGTCCGTTTCAATAGAGCGGTGTAACGTGGTGATCAGATTAGCCGGGGTGAAATGGATTCTTCCATCCGGGCAGTCCCGGCTGGCGGTTACCGTTGCTGCATTGGCCGCCCACATCGTTGATGCTGAGTAACAGGCCGCCAGCAGATGTGGTGCTGTGCGATGGGCCTGGCTGATAATATCGCTGACGGAGCCGCCAAACCCCAGTCTGCGGAGTGTCGCAATATCAGGCCGGGGCGCTGGAGGCAGCACCCCTTGAATCTGTCCCAACTGCACCAACCGCCACATCTTTTCCAGCCCCTGCAGGGCTGCCTGCCGGGGCGAAGCGATCTCGCCTTTGTGTTTATCCGAGGCGATATTTCCCGGCGACAGGCCTGCATAGTTATGGCTGGGGCCGATCAGTCCATCAAAGTTCACTTCCTGATAAAGCATATAACCTCCTTAATTTCCTGATCGGTACGCTTATAAGTCGAGTCCCGGACTGAGATTGGCTGGCAACACAGGCGAACTGCTTTCAATGGATGCCACCGGGTAGGCACAGTAATCCGCGGCGTAGTAAGCTGACGCCCGGTGGTTGCCACTGATGCCGCAGCCGCCAAACGGCATGCTGCTGCTGGCACCTGTCAGTGGGCGGTTCCAGTTGATGATACCGGTACGAATATGACGCTGGAAATGGTCATATTGCTCGCGATCATTGCTAAACAGTCCGGCGGACAGGCCGAATCTTGTGTCATTAGCCGTAGCAATGGCGGATTCAAAATTACGGTAACGGATAACCTGAAGTAACGGCCCGAAATATTCCTGATCCGGCAGGTCCGCGGCGGCCGTGGTATCAATGATCGCCGGGGATAGCAGGGTGCCGGCGCTGTTGTTTACCTGCGCTTCGAGCAGTACCGCGGCGCCGGCCTGAATGAGTTGCTGCTGCGTCGACAGAATGGCATCTGCGGCGGGCTTACTGATCAGGGTGCCCATAAAGGGTTGCGGGTCGTCGTTATAATTGCCCGTGCGTATTTTACGGCAAGCCAGAACCAGTTGATCAATATAATGATCTCCCCAACTGGTGGCGGGCACCAGAAGACGACGGGCGCAGGTGCAGCGTTGTCCTGCGCTGATAAAGGCCGAGATAATCGTATCGTGAACGGCTGCTTTGAGGTTTTCGACTGGCGTGATCAATAACGGGTTATTGCCACCCATCTCCAGCGCCAGAATTTTTTCCGGGTGGCCGCCAAACTGACGATGTAACAACTGTCCGGTCACTGCGCTGCCGGTGAAGAACAAACCATCAATGCCGCTGTTGGATGCCAGTGCTTTGCCTGTTGCACTGTCACCCTGCAGCAGATTCAGCACGCCATCGGGCAGTTCTGCTTTCTGCCACAGGTGCAGCATCAGTTCCGCACAGCGGGGCGTCAGCTCACTGGGTTTGAACACCACCGTATTACCTGCCAGCAGTGCGGGAAGAATATGGCCATTGGGCAGATGCATGGGAAAATTGTAAGGGCCGAATATGGCCACCACCCCATGGGGTTTATGACGCAGAACTTGCTCTCCCTGGGGGCTGTGTTCTATTCGGGTGGGACAGCGCTCTTTGTGGGCGCGGATGGATATGTCGGTTTTACCAATCATTGCGGTGATTTCGGTACGGCTTTCCCAGAGTGGTTTGCCGGTTTCCTGGCCGATCGTATCCGCGAGTAGTTCTGCATATTCATGCAGCAGTTGGGTAAAGCGCAGGAGGTAACTCTGACGCTGCTCCAACGTCATTTCGCGCCAGCGAACGGCAGCATTGCGGGCAGCGTCAACCGCCTGAGCAACCTGTGACTCACTGGCACAGTGCCCTTCCCAGATCTGTTGCTCCGATGCGGGATTAACCGAGTTGAAGGTTGTGCCCTTCCCCTGCACCCAGCGACCATTTATAAACAGTGATGCATGTGCTTTCATGGCTCAACTCCTGGTTCTGCTCTTTAGAGGAACAACCCGTACCTTGTCGCCCTCATTGACCATCAACTGGTGGGCGAGCTCTGCGGTCAGGGTTATTCTGCCCTCTGACGGGGCTATCTGTGCGGCCGTACAGCGGAAATTCTGCAATGAGGTATTGCTGATCAGAAAGGAGGTAGAGTGGTGCTGATAGGGGCCGATATGGACTTTGACATAACCGCTTTTTCTGACAGCGCGGATATCCTTCAGTTCGCAGGCGAGGGTCGGACCGGCATCAAAAATATCGATATACTCCTCATAGCGGAACCCCTCGCTTTCAAGTAGTTTGCGTGCGGGTATTGTTTGTTCATGAACCTCGCCTATGACCTGGCGCGCAGCTTCCGGCAACAGGTGGATATAGATCGAGTGTTTCGGCATTAGTTCGGCAATAAATACCTTGTTACCGATGCCGGTGAGGTAGTCTGCCTCTGAAAACTCCATGCTGAAAAAGTGCTGTCCCAAGCCATCCCAGAAGGCTGACCGGCCCTGAGCATCGCTGACGCCGCGCATCTCGGCGATGACTTTGCCCGGGAAGCGCTCTTTGAACTGTGCCAGAAACAGAAAGCGGCAGCGGGACAGTAACCCGCCATTGTTGTCTTTGCGGTATTCCGGGTCCAGGTAGAGGGTACAGACCTCGGTGCAGCCGGTGTAATCATTGCACAGATAGAGGGTCTGAAAGCTGTTGTGCACCCCCAGCTCGCGGGAGGCATGGACAACGGTGCCCAGACGATAGTGATAAAACGGCTCTCGCCGACCCACGGCGGCTTCTATACCGCAGACCCCGACCACTCTATTGTCCTGAGGGAATTCCATTACAAACAGGTAACTGGCACCCTTTGGGTCCGCTTTCACCTGCTGAAAAGCGGCTTCTGAGGCGAGAATTTTGGTCTCAAGCAGTTCGCGATTGCTCGGCAGTGAGGTGAAACCCGGGCCGCTATCCTGCGCCAGTTCACAGAGGCGATCCAGATCGGATAATCTGATTGGGCGAATTAAACTGATCTCGTTCATCCCTCAACTCCTCTGTTTTATTCTGATAAGATGTTTATCCACCGGGTGGTTTAAACGTGATTACGTCCGTGCTCTGCTCCAGGTTTCAGGTTGTTCTGCCAACGTCAGTAGTATCAGTGTAGTTAGTCGGGCGCGTTCGACCAGGCTGGATATCTTAATAAATTCCTGGTGGCTGTGGATATTGCCGCCCAATACACCCAGCGTATCAACATTAGGTAACCCTGCCGCCGACAGGTTGTTGCCATCACAGCAGCCGCCGGTAGGTTCCCATGAGAGCGGTACGCCAAGCTGCGCTGAGCAGTTAGCCACCAGTTGAAAAAGTGCCAGATGAGCCGGGTTTAACTGTTTTGGGCTGCGGCCAAATCCGCCGTGGAGAGTCAGTGATATTCCCTCTTTACGGTTAATTTGCTCTTCGATTCTATGCAGTTGCTGTTGGCACCAGCGCTCATCTTCACTGATCCGGGTGCGGATGTTGAAGCGGCAACGGGCCTGATCCGGCACCTGATTTGTGGTCACGCCGCCATCGACTATACCGACATTGATAGTGACACCGTCTCGCAGACCATTCAGTTGATCGACTGCTGTTATGAATTCAGCCATGGCGCAGATTGCATTACGTCCCCGGTGGTGTTCACGACCCGCATGAGCGGCCACTCCGGCGATGATAGCGGTGAAATTACCGCTGCCCTTGCGCTCACCGGCCAGTTGGCCATTAGGCAGCGCCGGTTCGTAGATCATCCCCAGGTCATGCAGCTCCGCTTGCTGCGCCAGGATGGATGCGGAACTGGGAGAGCCGATCTCCTCGTCCGGATTTAGAATAACGGTCCAGCCTATTCGCTGTGCCAGTGGCGATTGTTCAAATGCGGCCAGCGCTTCCAGCATAACCAGCAGCCCGCCTTTCATGTCGCTTACGCCAGGCCCCTGCAGCGTCTGTTCATCCAGCCACTGGCACTGTTGAAATACGGAGTCTTCCGGGAACACCGTATCGAGGTGTCCGGTGAGTAATACCTGCAACGGGGCGTCTGGACGTTTGCTCAGGATATGCAGATCTCCCAGGGGGTGCTCTACGGCAGTGCCATCGGTGCGGATAAGCGTGTAGGCTGGCAAGCTGAGTTGCTGATGATGGCAATTGAGTCGAGCGCAAAACATTTCGCTCAACAGCCCACCGATCTGATTAACGCCGGCTCTGTTAAGTGTGCCGGAGTTTATCTCTGCCAGTTTAACCAGGGTTTCGGTTAGTGGTATCTGACGTTCGTTGATCGAATTCAGCAGGGAGTTCATAATTCATCGCCTTAAAAACCCATTTTTACAGCCAGCATCGCTTGAGCCAGTTGCTGCAGCCCTTTTTTCATCTCCGGATAGGGGATGATCAGTGAAGGTGCCAGCCGCAGCACATTGGGGCCCGCGGTGAGCACCAGAACACCCTGATCCTGAGCATGGGTCAGTAACTCCCGGGCTTTACCCTGCCATATCTCTTTCAGTTCACACCCGATCAGCAGACCCTCCACGCGGATATCACGAAACAGGCCGATCTTTTGATTCAGCTGTTTCAGGCCGCTGAGAAACATCTGCTGCCGCTGGGCAACTCCGGCAAGCAGCGTTGGGTCATTGATCAACTCAAAAGCCCTGGAGGCAACGGCACAGGCGAGAGGGTTGCCTGCGTAAGTACTGCCATGAGAACCTACTGAGAAACTTGTTGCGATATCGTGGCTGGTGAGCATGGCCCCGATGGGGAATCCACACCCCAGCGCTTTGGCGGTGGTGAGAATGTCAGGGGTGACGTTATAGCCCTGATAGGCGAACAGGTTGCCGGTACGACCCATGCCGGTTTGAATCTCATCGAAAATCAGCAGGGCGTTATGTTTGCTGCACAGGGCACGCAGGCCTTCAAGGAAAACGGGTTCAGCGGCGATAATGCCTCCCTCTCCCAGAATCGGTTCGACGATCACGGCACAGGTTTTATCGGAGATCTGGTATTCTACGGCGGCCAGGTCATTAAAAGGCAGATGGGTGATATCGCCGGGGAGTGGTTCAAACCCTTCAGTGTATTTTGGTTGTCCACCGGTACTAACGGTAAACAGGGTGCGGCCGTGAAAACTGTTTTCGAAGGCGATGATCTCAGTTTTATCTTTACTAAAATGCTTTTTTGCGTGAGTGCGAGCGAGTTTCAGTGCTGCTTCATTTGCTTCGGCACCTGAATTGGCAAATAACACCCGTTCGGCAAAGGTGGCAGCACAGAGCTGACCTGCCAGTTTCAGGGCCGGTTCATTAGTCCAGACATTACTCAGATGCCAAAGTTTTTGCCCTTGCTCCTGCAGTGTTTTTACCAGCTCCGGGTGGCAGTGTCCCAGTGCATTAACCGCAATGCCGCCCGCGAAGTCGATATACTCTTTACCTGCCTGATCCCAGACCCGTGAGCCTGCTCCCCGAACCGGTATCATCTGGCTTGGGGCATAGTTGGGAACCATTACCTCATCAAACATTGTACGGTTGATCATACTGTCCATAATCCTTCATTCTGGGAAAACTCATCTAAGTTTAGACCCTTGATTGGATAGAACAGTAATTTTTATCCCGTTTTGGGTAAAAAAAAGCACCCATCGGGTGCCTTTAAAAATTCGTTTATTCCGTGGCTTATAGCGCGTCGGTACCCGTTTCGCCGGTACGGATACGGATAGCCTGCTCCAGTGGCGTAACAAATATTTTGCCGTCGCCAATTTTGCCGGTATTCGCAGTTGATGCGATCGCTTCTATCACCTGATCAACCAGATCATCAGCAATAGCCGCTTCAATTTTTACTTTAGGCAGAAAGTCTACAACGTACTCTGCACCGCGATAAAGTTCGGTATGGCCTTTTTGACGACCAAAACCCTTTACTTCGGTAACAGTGACGCCCTGAATGCCAATTTCTGACAGAGCTTCACGTACATCATCCAGTTTGAACGGTTTAATTACCGCGCTTACCAGTTTCATCATTATTATCCTCGCTTGGATCTGTTGTTCTTACAGGAGATTCCTGCAGGCCTCAGACGGTTGGAGATCGAACTTCGGTCTAGTATACCCAGAATCAATAACTTAATAAAACGTCAGAAGGGGAGCCGAAGCCCCCCTTTTGTAAGTTATTGTCGTTTTTAACTGAAAGGCTTACTTACCGTTAGTAAATTCTGGGTAAGCTTCCATACCGCATTCTGCGATATCAACACCTTCGTACTCTTCTTCTTCGCTGACGCGGATGCCCATAACTGCTTTGATGAGCGCCCAGACTATCAGACTGGTTCCGAATACCCAGATGAAGATAGTGGCAGCACCGATCAGCTGGCCGCTGAAGCTAACATCACCGTTGGTAACCGGTACCAGCAGCAGACCCAGCAGACCACAGACACCGTGTACAGAGATCGCACCTACAGGATCATCGATACGTAGTTTGTCCAGAGTGATAATGGCGAACACTACCAGTACACCACCGATCGCACCAAACAGAGTTGCCTGCAGGGCCGTTGGAGTTGATGGTTCAGCAGTGATCGCAACCAGACCCGCTAGTGCACCGTTCAGCAGCATGGTCAGGTCGGCTTTACCGAACAGTAAGCGTGCAGTGATCAGCGCAGCGATAGAACCACCCGCTGCAGCAGCGTTAGTGTTGAGGAAAACCATTGCGACAGAGTGAGCGCTGGCAACATCGCCCAGCTTCAGTACGGAACCACCGTTGAAACCGAACCAGCCCATCCACAGGATGAACGTACCCAGCGTTGCCAGGGGCAGGTTAGCACCCGGGATAGCGTTAACACCGTTAGCCGTATATTTGCCTTTACGGGCACCCAGCAGCAGAACACCCGCCAGCGCTGCAGCAGCACCTGCCATGTGAACGATACCAGAACCGGCGAAGTCAGAGAAACCAAGGTCACCCAGGTTGTACATGCCGAAAACGTCAGCGCCGTTCCAGGTCCATGAACCTTCCATTGGGTAGATAACACCGGTCATGACAACAGCGAAGGCCAGGAAAGCCCACAGCTTCATGCGTTCAGCGACAGCACCGGAAACGATAGACATTGCGGTTGCAACGAATACGACCTGGAAGAAGAAGTCAGAGGCACCTGAGTATACAGACCCGCCACCGAAGCCCTCTTCTTTAGAGTCAGCCAGCACCTGGTCAACATCGAGATCACCGATGCTGCTCAGGAACAGGTCGCCGCCGTACATTAGGTGATAACCGCACACCATGTACATGACACAGGCAATTGAGAACAGTGCAACGTTTTTCGTCAGGATCTCTGTGGTGTTCTTAGAACGTACCAGACCTGCTTCCAGCATGGCGAACCCAGCCGCCATCCACATAACTAATGCACCGCACACCAGAAAATAAAAGGTGTCCATTGCATATTGTAATTCAAAAATTTGATTTTCCATCACTTCCCCCTGAAGCAAACGCTTAGAGTTGTTTTTTAGGTTGTAAGTACGTGTTACAGCGCGGTATTGCCGGTTTCACCGGTACGAATCCGGATGACCTCTTCAAGCGGCATCACGAAAATCTTACCGTCACCGATCTTGCCGGTTTGAGCCGTTTTGCTGATCGCTTCGACTACCTGATCAACGATGCCGTCCTCCACAGCAGCGTCGACCTTTACCTTGGGCAGAAAATCGACAACGTATTCTGCGCCCCGGTAGAGTTCTGTATGGCCCTTCTGACGACCGAAGCCTTTCACCTCGGTGACAGTGATACCCTGTACGCCGATTTCGGAAAGTGCTTCACGCACATCATCCAGTTTAAATGGTTTAATAATTGCTGAGATGAGTTTCATGGGATCTGATCTCCACTAAGTAAAACTGTTTTAAAGAGCTACGCTGGTTATCAGCGCAACGATAAACGGTTGATCCATACTAAGCATTGCACATGCCATAAAGATTATTTTTCAATTAAAACAATGGTTTGTTTTGTTTGTGATCGAATTTTTAATGGTATTCAATAGATTCGAAGAGGTTTCTTGATCAGTCGCTGGTGCACAATTGTTGTGCAGGCACTTTTTTGGTGCGCAGGTCGTGGCGCGTGTAATTCTTGCTAAAAGCGATTCGGGTTATTGTGCGGTTATTGGTATAGTCTTAGCTGAGATAGACTGCGGATATTATTTGGAAATATGAGATATGATTAATCACACAATACTGGCCGGGATCAGCGAACAGATCGGACAACTGTTTGAACAGGCCCGGCAGAATACAGCCGAGCCCGAGATGCAGCAGCAGGTCAATGCACTGTTGCAGGGCGCGTTCCGGCGGATGGATCTGGTCACCCGCGACGAGTTTGATGCGCAGAGTGCGGTTTTAGCCCGCAGTCGGGCTAAACTGGAGCAGTTGCAGTCCGAGATAGCGCGTTTGGAACTGATGCTCAGCCAATCTGACAATAACGCCTGAATTACACACTAAGGAGACCCTATGCATCTGCCGATGTACGCCTGCATTCTGCCTGACCTGAGTTATCAGTTTGCGACTCAGGAATATCTCGGCATGCTTGGCTGGCAGGGAGAGGTGACCGGGATTCCGCTGGCCCGGGTGCACTCTGAAGAAGCGCTGTTTGAATTGCGACATGGCATGATGCTGGCGCGTTCAAAGGGGACCGCAACGTTATCCTGGCAACCTTTTGTCGAAGATCATAACCTCTGGCTGCAGTTAGAGATCTTCTGGAATCCGGTGGCCGGGCTGTATATTGTCAATGCGATGCGCAGCGGGCAGGCAGCGGGTAGAGTGTTTGCTCAGCATCCTGAGGAAGGCCTGTTTGACTATACCCCTCAGGCGGTTATGTTGCTGGATGAGGAAAATCGCATCTATCGGGTGAATCCGGGCTTTTCTGATGTCAGTGGTTTCTCTTTTGAGGATGTTGTGGGTCAGGGGCCCGGCATTGTCACTAACCGGGAGATCGCCACTGAACTGTTTGATCATCTTTGGCAACAACTGATGTTTCGGGGGTTCTGGGAAGGTGAGTTGTGGAACCGGCATAAAGATGGCCATAGTTATCCTGCCTGGTACACCCTGATGGCACAGCGAGACGAGAGTGGCGAGATCGATGGTTTTGTCGCCCAGTTCTCCGATATCAGCAGTTCTTATCGCGATCAGCATCGTTATAACCATGCCAGTTATGATGCGCTGACGGGTTTGCCTGATGAATTTATGCTGCTGGATCAGCTAAATCAGCAACTGTTGAAAGATAGCCTGGGGCATCGGGGGCGAGGGTTGATATTGCTTCAGCTCGACACTGATGGTCAGGAGACCGGTCAGATTGCTGCAGCGCTTGCTGCGCGACTCAGCGCACAGGTGCGTGAGACCGACCTGCTGGCGGTGGATCAGGAACATAACTTTGTCTTTGTGCTGGAAGATTGTCCTGATGAGATGACGCTGGAGCAGTTTGCTGAGCGAATTTCGGTCGGGCTGCTGGAGCCTGTTGACGTCGAGGGCGAGGCGATATCATTCGCTCATGCGATGGGTGGTGTGCTGGTCGAAAACGGCGGAATCAGTGCTGAACTGATGCTCGACCGGGCGCGGCTGGTGTTGCGCACGCCGGATAGTCATAACGGCTTTCGTCTTTATGATGCGTCATTGGGAAGTGGCACGGTTTTAAGTCGTGATACCCTCAGTCAGGCCGTCTCTGAGGGCTGGTTGCAGCTAAGGTTCAATCCGGTTTACTCACTCGCTGAGCATCATCTGGCGGCCGCTGAAGTGTCCTTGTCGCTGAATCATCCGCAGCAGGGTGTTTTATCACCGGGGCAGTTTATCGCTCAGCTGTCCCGTTATGGTCTGTTACAGGATTACCATCAGCAACTGGAACGTCAGTTGGCACCGATGATCAAACTCTGGAGTGGTTTTGATCAGTTTCATAATCTCTGTATCCGCCTACAGGATGAAGAGTTGTTTGCCGCCGATGTTATCGAACATCTGATTCGGCAGATGGTTAAAGCGGGCATACCGCCGCAGCGGCTGATGATTATTTTAAATTATGTCCAGCTGCAGCTGTTTCCGGACGAGATTGAAGAGCTTAAAGCGCAGGGTGTGCTGATTTTACTGGACCCGCAGCAGCATCCAATTGAGCGGCTACCGACTCAGTTGTATCCCGATATGTTGCTGCTGAACGCGCATCTGGTTGAGCAACAAATGCGCGATGATTACTATGTCCGTGATGTCGAAGACTTCATCACGATGGCGCGGGACAATGATCTTGACGTCATGGCAGAGGGCGTACGTACCACTGGACAGATGACCCGGCTGACACAGCAAGGGTGTTTGCGCATGAGTGGTAAGTATGTCGGCCGGGATCTGACGCTGGAACAGCTGATTGAGCGATTAGATCTGGAGCATTGAATAACAGAACAGACTGAGGTGTTAACAGTCTGAAACTATAATCCAGGGATGGATGCGTATGGCACTGGCAATAGTACACACCCGGGCACAGCTCGGTATTCAATCCCCACCCGTCGCGGTGGAGGTTCATCTTTCGGGCGGTCTGCCCAGTTTTTCAATCGTGGGGATGCCGGAAACCGGTGTAAAGGAGAGTCGTGAACGGGTTCGCAGCTCGCTGCTGAATTGCGGTTTTGAGTTTCCAGCCCGGCGTATCACCGTCAATCTCGCGCCTGCTGATCTGCCTAAAGAGGGTGGGCGTTATGATCTGGCAATTGCGGTTGGCATTCTCATCGCTAGTGGACAGTTGCCACAAAACAGCGCTGATCATTATGAGTTTTTAGCTGAGCTGGCGCTGTCAGGGGATCTGCGACCGGTTTCCGGCGTGTTGCCTGTTGCACTGAGTTGCCGCAACGCCGGCCGTAGTCTCTGGGTTGCCTCTGACAATGTTCGGGAAGCGGGGCTGGTCACCGGACTGCGTTTTTTTGGTGCAAGGTCGCTGTTGGAGGTAAGTAATCATCTTGCCGGTGCCAGCCTGCAGGAACCGGCAACCCCATCTGAGTGGCGGGTAGATAATTTTACCGATGCAGATATGGCGGATGTACGCGGGCAGTTTCAGGCCAAAAGAGCCTTAGAAATTGCTGCCGGAGGCGGACACAATCTATTGCTCTGTGGCCCGCCGGGAAGTGGAAAAAGTATGCTTGCCAGCCGCCTGCCGGGTATTTTACCGCCGCTTGAGTCCGATGAGTTGCTGGATATTGCGGCAATCTACTCTATTGCCGGGGTGAAAGAAAAAAGTCTTTTCGCAGGCATTCGTCCTTTTCGTACACCCCATCACACCGCATCAGCGGTGGCACTGGTGGGTGGTGGGAGTAATCCCCGTCCCGGGGAGATATCTCTGGCTCATCAGGGGGTGTTGTTCCTCGATGAGCTGCCTGAATACAGCCGACAGGTACTGGAGGTGATGCGCGAACCGCTGGAATCGGGGGTGATCAACATCTCCCGTGCGGCGCTGCAAACCAGTTTTCCAGCCCGGTTTCAGCTGATTGCCGCGATGAATCCCTGCCCCTGCGGTTATCGGGGAGATCAGAGTGGCCGGTGTCGCTGTACCCCGGATCAGGTGCAGCGTTATCAGGCGAAAATTTCAGGGCCATTGCTGGATCGCATCGACCTGCAAAGCTGGGTGCCGGGGCTGACACCTGAACAACTCATGGGGCCCGCCGAAACCAGCGAAAGTAGCCTGCAGATCAGAGAGCGGGTGGTCAGTGCCCGGACAATCCAGCAACAGCGTCAGGGCTGCATCAACGATCAGTTGAACGTAAAAGGTCTGGAACAGTATTGTAAACTCGGACAGGAACAGGAACAGCTGTTGATGCAGGCGATGAGTAAAATGGGTTTATCTGCCCGGGCAGCACACCGGGTGCTGAAGGTCTCCAGAACCATTGCGGATCTGAAAGGCGAGCTGGACATAAACAATGCCGCGCTCCTGGAGGCTATAGGTTTGCGGCGCTCACCCCTGTGATCTCATAGCCATTTTCCAGCAGGTGTTTGAACTCTTCATAGGGGACCGGTTTGCTGTAGAGATAGCCCTGTGCCTGATGGCAACCGTAACTGGCGAGGAAATTGAGTTGCTGCAGGGTCTCGACGCCTTCCGCGATAACCTCTTTGTTGAGGCTGTGAGCGAGGCGGATGAGAGCTTTGACGATCTCCCGGTCATCAGGGCTGTTATTCACGCCGGAGACAAATGAACGGTCAATTTTCAGGCTGCTGATGGGCAGTTTTTGCAACAGAGAAAATGAGGAGTAGCCGGTACCGAAGTCGTCCAGTGAGAAGTTGATACCCAGCTTATGAAGCTCTTCAATGCCCTCCCGGACATGCAGTTCATTATTAAACAGGGCCGACTCGGTTAATTCAAACTCCAGAATAGAGGTGTCGATAGAATACTTCTCGATCAGTCGCTGAATCGTGCGGCACAGATAGCTGTCCTGAAATTGCCTGAAAGAGAGGTTAATGCTCAGGCGTTTAATCTCCAGATTGCTGGCTAATAGTCGCTGGATATCTTCCCCAGCCTGTTGGATGACCCAGTAGCCGATCGGTACAATCAGACCTGTCCGTTCAGCGGTGGGGATAAACACGTCGGGATAGATCAACCCTTTTTGCGGATGACGCCAGCGAATCAGTCCCTCTGCGCCAATAATCTTGCCCGACAGAATATCTACCCGGGGCTGGTAGAACAGCTCAAACTCGTTACGGCGGATAGCGCTGATCAACTCAGGTTCGATAGCGACATGGGGCTCATTCGACAAATGATATTTCTGATCGAAAACGATATAGCTGCAGCTGCTGTTTTCTTTTGCTTTTATTCTGGCCTGGGTCGCCTGATTGATAAGGTTGTCAGTCTCACAACTGTGTTCTGGCGCCAGGGCTACCCCGATACTGCAGGGCAGGATGACTTCCAGTTCATGATGGTTGTAGGGTTCAGTCAGACTGTGGAGAATCTGATTGCAGATTAGCGTGACATGTTGTAGAAGATTGGCACTGGCAGTAACTTCCAGCAACATAATAAACTCATCATTCCCCTGTCGGCAGATCAGTCCGGGAGCCAGTTCAGCTAAGCGCTTACTCATCTCCCTGACGACCATGTCACCGGCTGAGTAGCCGTTAATATTATTAAATCGGCGGAAACCATCCAGATCAATACTGATTAAGGCGAAGTGACTGGCCGATTCATTTTTTCTAAGCTGTTTCAGCTGTTCTGATAACTCTTTGTGGAACTGCTGTCGGTTAATCATGCCGGTTAAGGGGTCGAGCTGATTCAGGCGCTCAATTTCAGTATGGTACTGATGAATTTTAAGATTGTAGCGAAGCACTCTCTCAACGGTTTCATCGGTTACCTTTGATGGGCAGATAAAGTCGTTAGCCCGCCAGAGCATAGATTCATCAATGCGCTCATAATCAAGATTTTCATCAAATAGAATGACTGGAATATGGGGGTGCTGCTGGCGTAGATAGTGCAGCTCAGAGAGCGCATTGGTGTCTGTAAAGCAGGTATGCAGGAAAATCAGTTTGAAATCGGTGTGTTCTAAACGGTCAGTAGCCAGATCAAAACTGCATTGTTGAGTGCTGCATTGATGCTGTTGCAGGTGCTTGACGACCCCTGAGGTATCAAAGCCGCAGCTATCAATGATCAGGCACTCAACAGATGTTGGACTGTTAGGAGCTACAGATAACATATCGAATCTACTACCTGAGAGTAAACGATCCTGTTTATTCCCACTGATCTACTGATAAGACAATTCATTCCATGCGATAATTGTCGTCCTGTATGCATTTTAAGAGTATCACGCTGCACTCAGCAGTCAAACACTTGTTTGATCATTTTTTCTTCTAAAACAAGTGATTAGGTCGTTTTTTTTATTTTTTGTGCGGTTGCCAACCGTACGCTATCGGCCGGATGCAAACAAAACTTTAGCCGTCAGAGTTAGTATTTATCATGTCGAGACTTAATCCTAAACAGCGAGAAGCTGTCGACTATATCAGCGGGCCGCTGTTGGTTCTGGCCGGCGCTGGCTCTGGTAAAACCAGTGTAATCACCCGCAAGATCGCTTATCTGATTGAGACCTGCGGTATTAAAGCGCATAACATTGCGGCGGTGACATTTACCAATAAAGCGTCCCGTGAGATGAAGGAACGTGTTAATTCGTTGGTCAAAGGCAATGCTACCCGCGGGCTCACTGTCTCTACCTTTCACAACCTCGGGCTAAACATCATTCGTAAAGAGCATAAGACGCTGGGGTTTAAAGCGGGCTTTTCGCTGTTTGATGATCAGGACAGTAAGGCGCTGTTAAAAAGTCTGTTGTTGCATCACAACGAAGAGACCGACCAGCTTGATTTTATCCAGAGTACGATCTCAAACTGGAAGAACGATATGCTCGGGCCTGATCAGGCTTTGGCAAAAGCCCAGGGCCCGGCGGATGTGCTTGCTGCCAGAGCCTATGAGGCCTATCAGAAAAGCCTGAAAGCCTACAATGCCGTGGATTTTGATGATCTGATTTTGCTGCCGGTACAGCTGTTCATCAATCATGGGGATATTCTTGAACGCTGGCAGCATAAAATTCGTTATCTGTTGGTGGATGAGTATCAGGATACCAATATCACCCAGTACCTGCTGGTTAAGATGCTGGTGGGTACCCGGGGAATGCTCACGGTGGTGGGCGATGATGATCAGTCGATCTACTCCTGGCGCGGTGCCCGTCCGGAAAACCTGGTGCAGTTACAGCATGATTTCCCCTCGCTGAAAGTGGTCAAGCTGGAACAGAACTATCGTTCGACAGGGCGTATTCTTAAAGCGGCCAACACGGTGATCTCCAATAACCCCCACGTATTCGACAAAACGCTCTGGAGTGATATGGGGTTTGGTGATCCGATTCGGGTAGTCTTTACCCGAAACGAAGATGCTGAGTGTGAGCGGATCGCCACCGAAATACTGGACCTGCACCTGCGTAAGCGCTATCCGTTTAAGGATTTTGCCATTCTCTACCGGGGTAACCACCAGGCCCGACTGCTGGAGCTCAAGCTGCAAAGCTATCAGGTGCCCTATAAGCTGAGTGGCGGTACCTCCTTTTTTGGCCGTGCAGAGATTAAAGACATCATGTCTTATATGAAAGTGCTGGTAAATCCGGATGACGACAACGCCTTCCTGAGAATTATCAACCTGCCGCGCCGGGAGATTGGCCACACGACCTTGCAGGGGCTTGGTGAGTATGCCTCTGAACGCCAGACCAGTCTCTTCAATGCCTGTAGCGAATTAGGGCTGGAACAGGTGTTGAAGCCCGCGCAGGTTGAACGGTTGCAGCGTTTTAAAAACTGGCTGGAAGGGATCTATCAGCAGTGCGAGCGGGGAGACCCTATCGATGCGGTGCGCAAAATGATAGAGGATATCGATTTTGCTGGCTGGATTGCCCAGAACAGTTCCAGTGATACGATTGCCGAACGGCGGATGCAAAACGTCTGGATTCTGGTCGATTCACTGCGTAATACGTTAGTACGTTTGCAGGAGGATGATCCTGAAGCGGGTATTCGGGAAGCTATTGCCCGGCTGGTGCTGATGGATATTATGGAACGGCAGGAAGAGGAGGATGATTCTGACCGGGTGCAATTGATGACCCTGCATGCATCCAAAGGGCTGGAGTTCAACCATGTCTACCTGATGGGGATGGAAGAGGAGATTCTGCCCCACCGAAATAGCATCGAAAACGGTGATATTGAAGAGGAGCGGCGGCTGGCCTATGTGGGTATTACCCGGGCAAAGCAGACACTTACTATGACCCTGGCACGCAAGCGAAAACAATTTGGTGAGTTGATCGATTGTCAGCCAAGTCGTTTCCTCGATGAGCTGCCGGAGGATGATCTGGTATATGAGGGGCGTGGTGAAGTGTGTGAAGTCGCTAATAAAGCGCGGGGCAACGCGACCCTGAGTGGGCTGCGAGGCTTATTGGATGATCTGTGAGAAAGGTAAGTTATAAAAAAGGCCGCTGATGCGGCCTTTTTTAATTTAGCTGAGATTATTTAGCGCTATCAACCATGTATTGAACAGCCGCATGGATCTCTTCATCAGAACAGCTTGCACACGTGCCGCGGGGAGGCATTGCATTGATACCGTTAATGGCGTTGCTAACCAGAGTCTCAAGACCTTTGGTCGCACGGTCAGTCCAGTCACTGGTGCCAAACTTAGGTGCTTGTAGAACCCCGGAAGCGTGGCAGGCAGCACAGCTTGCATTGTAGACATCAGTACCGGAACGTGCTCCGGCTGCGGCAACAGGGGCGGCAGCGCCACCACAGTCATCACCTTCGACACAGACCGACCCCACTTTCTGGATACGTTCTATGATTGCATCATTATCAGTGTTGGCCATCGTTGAAGTGGCCAGAAAACCCAGTGCTACAGCAAACAGGGTAGAAATAGCTTTGGCAGCAAATTTACTCACAGTCACGACCTCATCATCGCTAATTTT
>NZ_CAKZLP010000024.1 GCF_937127095.1 uncultured Amphritea sp. | reverse complement strand
ACAATGTCCTCAGACATTTCGAATTCAGGTCACAAGCCTGATGGCGGCTCTGCCCAACATAAAGCGCCACCGCCCAGCAAACCCAAGTTCTGGAACGATCCGAAAAAACGGTCGCTACTGTTCCAGGTACTGCTGCTGGCTACACTGGGCTTCGTTTTTTACACGATTATTGACAACACGCTAACCAATCTGGAACAGCGTGGCATCACCACCGGCTTCGACTTTTTAACGCGTGAAGCGGGTTTCGGTATCGCCATGACCCTGATCGACTATACCGAAGCGTCAAGCTATGGCATGACGTTTGTCGTGGGTCTGCTGAATACTATTCTGATCGCTATTCTGGGTATTATTGCCGCCACTATTCTGGGCTTTATTCTGGGTGTGGCACGATTGTCAGATAACTGGCTGATCGCAAAATTTTCTGCGCTGTATATTGAAGTGTTTCGTAATATCCCACTGCTGCTGCAGATCTTCTTCTGGTATTACGCCGTGCTGCGCACCCTGCCGCACCCCCGTCAGAGTATTGAATTCTTTGGCTCATTCATTAATAACCGGGGTTTTATTTTTCCCTCTCCGGTACCTGAAGAGGGCTTTGGTTTGGTCGTTTTCGGCTTTTTTGCGGCCATTATTGCCAGTTGGGTGATTGCTCGCTGGTCGAGAAAACGGCAGGAACTGACGGGACAACAGTTCCCGGTAATTCTGACCAGCATCGGCTTGATTGTCGGTGTTCCTCTTATTATGTTCCTGTTCAGTGGTATGCCCCTGGGGCTGGATCATCCTGAGCTGAAAGGCTTTAACTTCCAGGGGGGTATTACCGTCATACCGGAGCTGATGGCGCTCTGGGTTGCCCTGAGTATCTATACCGCAGCCTTTATTGCTGAAACCGTGCGGGCCGGTATTCTGGCGGTGTCTCACGGTCAGACTGAAGCGGCCACTGCGCTGGGGATGTCGAAAGCCAAAACGCTACGATTGATTGTGATTCCTCAGGCGATGCGCGTGGTGATACCGCCGCTGACCAGTCAGTATCTAAACCTGACAAAGAACTCCTCACTGGCGACCGCTATCGGCTATCCGGATCTGGTTAACGTATTTGCGGGCACGACGCTGAATCAGACGGGACAGGCGATCGAGGTTATTGCGATGACGATGGCGGTCTACCTGACCCTCAGCCTGCTCACTTCATTCTTTATGAACTGGTATAACGCCAGAATTCAGTTAACGGAACGCTAGGAGGGGATGCTATGAAATATGAAATTCAACCCACACTGCCCCCACCGTCCAGCATGATCGGTGTGGTTGGCTGGCTGCGTAAAAACCTGTTTAACGGGCCGGTCAACTCGATCGCAACGATTGTTGTTGGTTATTTCCTGATCAGCTTTCTGGTACCCACCATTCAATGGATTTTCATCGATTCAGACTGGGTTGGTACCAGTCGGGACGCCTGTACCAGTGGTGGCGCCTGCTGGGTGTTTATCTCCAACCGGCTGGACCAGTTTCTCTATGGTTTTTATCCGGAAGCTGAACACTGGCGGCCGCAGTTAGCCTTTATCATTCTGATGGGTTCTATTGCCTGGCTGGTGATGCCGCAAACGCCCAGAAAAGGGCTGGTAGCAACCCTGCTGTTGGTGGTCTATCCCATCATCGCTTACTTCCTTCTGTACGGCAATGCGTTTGGCCTGAATCAGGTTGAAACTCACCTGTGGGGTGGTTTGACCCTGACGCTGGTGTTGGCGGTGGTCGGTATTGTGGCCTCGCTGCCCCTGGGTATTCTCCTGGCACTGGGACGGCAATCGGATATGCCGATTGTAAAATCCGTCTGTGTCACCTTTATCGAAATCTGGCGGGGCGTGCCGCTGATTACGGTGCTGTTCATGGCGTCGGTGATGCTGCCGCTGTTCTTCCCGGAAGGGATGAGCTTTGACAAGCTGCTCAGAGCCCTGATCGGTATCACCCTGTTTCAATCTGCCTATATGGCGGAAGTTATCCGGGGTGGCCTGCAGGCGATCCCTAAAGGGCAGTATGAAGCCGCCGATGCGCTGGGCTTAGGTTACTGGCAGAAGATGATTCTGATCATCATGCCGCAGGCCCTGAAACTGATGATTCCGGGTATTGTGAACACCTTTATTGCGCTGTTTAAGGATACCAGTCTGGTGCTGATTATCGGCCTGTTTGATGTCCTGGCGATTGGTCAGGCAGCCAACCAGGATCCGGATTGGATCGGCTACTCCACCGAGAGCTATTTGTTTGTTGCCCTGTTGTTCTGGGTGTTCTGTTTTAGTATGTCGCGTTATTCGCAGCAACTAGAGAAAAAACTTCATACCGGCCACGGCAACCGATAACAGAGAGATATTGAGATGAGTCATTCACAAGCGACTGATAAATTGATGGTGGAGCTGCGTGACCTGAATAAATGGTACGGCGAGTTCCATGTTCTGAAGAACATAAACCTGGAGGTCAGGCAGGGCGAAAAGATCGTTATCTGCGGCCCGTCCGGCTCCGGCAAATCAACGATGATTCGTTGTATTAACCACCTGGAAGAACACCAGAAGGGCGATATCATCGTTAACGATATTCCCCTGAATGAAGATATTAAAAATATCGAAGCGATCCGCAAAGAAGTGGGCATGGTGTTTCAGCACTTCAACCTGTTCCCACACCTGACGGTGCTGGAGAACTGCGTGCTGGCGCCGATCTGGGTGAAAAAGATGCCCCGTAAAGAGGCTGAAGCCCGGGCGATGGAGCTGCTGGAACGGGTAAAAATTCCGGATCAGGCACTGAAATATCCAGGCCAGCTATCCGGTGGACAGCAGCAACGGGTGGCGATTGCCCGCTCGTTGTGTATGAACCCGGATGTGATGCTGTTTGATGAGCCCACCTCGGCACTCGATCCTGAGATGATCAAAGAGGTATTGGATGTCATGATCGAACTGGCGAACGAAGGGATGACCATGCTCTGCGTCACCCACGAGATGGGCTTTGCGAAGACCGTCGCCGACCGGGTTATCTTTATGGATGGCGGGCAGATTGTTGAAGAGAACGAGCCCCATGAGTTCTTTAACAATCCGCAGCATGAACGGACCCAGCTGTTCCTAAGTCAGATTTTAGCGCATTAAAAACCGTTGCCAGACGCGGCTGCGCCGCTTGCTAGTCGCTAGAAAAAGCATGTAAAAAAACCGCCAGTTTGGCGGTTTTTTTACATTATTTCTGATGGTTAGCAGCGGCCTTTTTTTGCCTGGCCTGGTGGGCAGTGGTAAGCGTTGTTGTTAGAGGAGCGTGTTTGGATCATATGCGTTTCCATCGTGCGGGTGCGCACCTTTGTCTCTGACCGTTGATAGTCAGCGGGTTTATCCGTATTGATGGCGGTACCCACCGCCCCACCAATTGCTCCACCAACAATCGCGCCATCGCGGCCACTGACTTCATTGCCAATGGCAGCGCCAACAGCGCCACCCAGACCTCCACCGATAGCGGCATCCAGGGTGGAGTTAGCGCTTGCTTCAGCTGTAAAGATTGAGATTACTAAGAAAAGATATCTGATATTCATGAAGTATAAGCTCTGACTATGAGGGAAAACGGTAAAGCGTTCGATACTGAGCGCAGGTTCGATATTAGGTGGAACGTAAAGCAGGCCTTAATGTGGACCTGACCGATTGCGGTAAATGCATTTAAGCAGGCCGGGCTTAATCAAGAGAGATTAAGCCCGGCCGTAAAAGCTTCCGGAGTGCCCGGAGGCTTTAAAGCAGCGTCTGATTAGCCTTGAGAAGCTTCAGTGTATTCAGCTTCATCCAGCTGGCCATCTTTATTCAGATCCGCCATCATGAAAGCCTCTTCCAGCCCTACAACATTTTTAGCCTCTTCCAGGCTGATAAAACCATCGGCGTTAACATCAACTACCTGAAAGTCAGGCATATCAGCGGCAAAAGCGGTTGCTGAAGCTGCAGTGAGGGCGATTGCGCATAGGGTTTTGATATTCATTTAAAGCTCCTTAGTTATTCCATTATGTTTTTCGATTGATCCGTCGTACTACTAAAATTGATCGGAATACCCCTATAAAGCAGACTTCGCGCCAAACATTATTAGTTTATATAAATCAGTAGGTTATAGTATTGTATAAACTCATTGCTCAGTATTACTGTCTCTATAGGAAGTCGGGTTATCACGAGATTTCATTAAGTGATTGATTTTAATGTTCTTTAGTTGTCTTATCTCGGAGACCTAAGCCGAAAGATGCGGCTTTAAGAAGAGCAGAACGCGGCTGCGCCGCTTGCCAGACGTCGCTTCGCGACTTGCTCGTTGTTAGAAAAAGCGTTTAAAAACAGAGCGTTTTGATGGGCTGGTTGAGAAGGGTAAAGACTTTCACTCTCCTTGAAGTGGGCAAAGTTTATGAGGAGCTTTTATAAGTCCAGAATGTTGGTGGGTATTGTCTCTTTTGTCTCGTTCCTACGCTCTCGCGTGGGAATGCATATATCAGGCAAACTTTGGATACATTGGTTTTTATAAAATGCACATAAAATGATCAGGTTTATCAATTCTGGCGGGAAGGCGTTCATTGAGAGCTGATTCAAGGTGAGGATATGATGCGGTAAAAAATTATGTCGTCACAGCTGGATTATTGAAGGTTTGTTGAGGGTGGTAGTAAGGTATGCATTCCCACGCGAGAGCGTGGGAACGAGTGATACTTAGCGTCAACTCCGTCACTCGCCGCTTTTTCTAGCAAGCGAAGCGTCTAGCAACGAGCAAGTCGCGAAGCGACGTTCTAGCCACTTATTTTTCGTTCCCATGCTCCCGCGTGGGGACGTTTACTGAATGATTGTCTACGCTTTCGCTTAGCTCTTCATCAACATAACGCTGAATATATTCTTTGCCGTTGCCGGTTACTTTATAAACCCAAAAACAAAAGAGCGCGCCCAAGGAGATAAGGATGATTCTGAATTCGGTAAATAGCAATGACAGCAGAGTAGTGGCGACGATGGCAACTACTATAGACCAGCGTTTTTTACGTTGGACGTCGGCTTGCAAGGCCTCGGCTTGAGCGATAGTGGAGATCTCCGCCTTAATTAATGAAGCACGCAGAGACTCATACTCTTTTTGCCTACGGGCCTTCGTGCGTCCAAAAGGATCTGCTAGATTCATAGGGTACTCAATTGGATTAATAAGAGGTTTCCAGCACATCTTTCATTGCGGCAACCATATTAGGATAGTTTTCGTTCCAGTGTTGCCATTATACAAAAAACAGCTTCAATCTTGACATATACTGTTGTCTGTAACGATGCTGAATGAGTTTTTGATGCCTGTAAATACAGACTTCTCGTCGAAAGAAAATACATTTAGACGTTAAAATCAATATCTAGATTCATATTTACATGTATAGATCTGATCTTAGGAGAGAAAATGAGATTAAATAAAGTGATGGTTATGGCGTTGCTGATTGTGACTTCACCGCTCACGTTGGCTGCAGGATTAATCAATGATATGCAGTCATGCCAGGGCTTAATTGAATTTATTGATAAAAAACTGGATTCAGCGCCGGCCAACTATGGGAAAAGCGAGATAAATAACGTGCGTAAAGGGCTGGATGGTTACAATGACTATATCCAGAGTGAGATCGTGGAGCCTGGATTGTTACAGTATAGTAATGGTGATAATGCGAAAGCCGATGCAATGCAGAAGCAAGTAGATGCGTATAAGCAAACCGTTGTTAAGCAGTTGAATGCGCGCTACCCCGATAATCGCCTTTTTACTGATCATGCAGTTGCCATCAATAACTGTGCTAAACAAGCCGTGCCTGCCGGGCAGCCATTGGAAGACCTGAAGGGGGCAGTTAATGCAATGATAAAGCTGGCCCAAACGAATTGATCTATGCTGGATATTGATTGATGAGCCACTACTGAGACGTATGGCTCATCGTTTTAGATAGCAAAACGAAAGCAGAATGAATATTTACAGCTAAGCTACAGCCTTTGTTCCTTGTTCTTGCAGGCGAAGTATTTGTCTCCCTGGGATGGCGAAGCGACGTTCTAGTGGTTAAAAACTAAGGCGCCGGAAGCGCCTATTTAAGCTCGTTGATAATCCCGTTCGATCCTATCGCATAATAAACCCCGTTGCCGAAGCCTACTGAGTACACGCCGGTGCTGGTGGGGCCATAGGGGTCGCGTTTATGGATCTCCCAGCTGCGCAGCAGGTCGCCGGTGCTGGTGCTCCAGAGTTGTACGGTGCCTGAGGCGGTGCCGGTGAGGAGCTGGCTGCTGTCTGGAGAGAAGCGGGCGGAGAGGAAGCTGAGACGTCTGCCGAACAGGTCGCGGTTATCTGACAGGGTATGGCGTATCTTGCCATCCAGGGTGTTCCAGATGAGCGCCCGGTCGAGACTTCCTGAGCTGAATGCCAGTTGCTTGTTGGGTGACAGCGCCACGGTATCGACGATATTACCCAGTTTTACGCTGTGGATAACTTTGTTGCTTTGCACGTCCCAGAGTTGGGCGTTGTAGTCATCATCTCCGGTCAGTGCCAGCAGTGCATCTTCGCTCAGGTCAACTGACTTTACCCGGGCGCTATGACGGAATGTTTGCTTAATGCCGCCCCGTTTTACGTCGAAGTAGACTGCGGTATGGTCAGCCAGACCGAGCAGTGCGTAATCTCCATTGGGTGACAGGTCCATTGCCAGGATCTCCGCCGGAGAACTCCAGAAGCCTTCTGGCTTCCCGCTGCTAAGATTCCACAACACCAGATCCTGCTGGTTGGCGGTGGCGGCATAGAGCTCATCCGGAGAGAACGCGCTGGCGGCAATCAGGCTGTATTCTCCGGCGCGATGATTCCAGTTATACAGCCGTTCATGCTGTGCTACATTCCACAGGCTGCCACCATGGTTAAATGACCCTATAGTGGCATACTTTGACTGTGGTGACAGAGTTGCGGAGTAGGCACCTTGGAGAGTGTATTCAACATACTTAGCGGGTTCATCTCCCGAGCTGCAACCGCTGAGTATTACAGTGGCTAAGAGTGCGCAACTAGCAGCGCTAAGCCTGTTTACCATAATCTATCCCTAATACCTGAACACTAATCTTAAAACTCCGGGCTTAATCCTGGCCCTGTTATGCGTGGGCTTCAGCAAACACCTGTTCGCGATGGGCGGTATGGAGAATTTCGATCATGGCATCTTCAAGCGCAAAACGCTCTTCCAGAGATTCTCCAAGGGATGACAGCTGACAGGTTAGCTCATACATTTCCTGTAGTGTGACACCCTCAAAGTCTGAGTAGACATCATTAAAGTCGAGTGCAGCATCAGTACTTTTCTGAATTTGTGGGAATAGCTCCTGTGCTTTTTCCAGGCTGCCATCATTGAACTCGCTGCCCTGTTTTAACAGCTGTTCGTAAACTTCAAAGTGTCCTGACGAGATATAATCCATCATCAGCTGACAGAATTCCTGAATTTTATCATTCAGTGTTTCCTGGACATTCTGTTGCGGTAACGACACAAAAAAACTGATCAGTTTCTGACGTCCTTCGAGCCAGTTATCAATAATGTCGCTAACACCTCCCCAGCGTTCCTGAGCATTTCGGCATTTTTCTAGCATAGCAGGCCTCCTTATTGTGTTCAGCTCTTGCTGTCTGCATGCACCAATACTAATCCTATCGTTGTGAAAGAGGCAATAGCGGAGTTCTTTTCACCCGGTGTTACTCAAACTTAGTAGTGCAGCGCTGATATTTTTTGTTAAAGATGGTACAACAGTGACAAGCGCTGATAGGATCGTTCTGTTTTATCGTCGACTGATCTTCGGTTGTATGGGTAAATAAAAGATGTGTCAGAGTTTTTCAAACAATCTTTTTTACGAGCGCTACGAATTTGTTTGATTCACCGATGTTTAGTTCAGAGCGGGCTCTGAAGCCTGATAGGGAAGCTTAAGTATGTTGAAACGTTTGTTGCTGGTACTTTTTTTGGGGGTGATGTTGCAGCCTGTCTGGGCGGCTGATGAGCCGGCAGCGGATGATTATGTTAATTATATTGAGCTGAAGCCCTTCGTCGCCAACTTTGTCAGCCCGGGGAAACTGCGTTTTTTAAAGTGTGAAGTGACCATTCAGGTGACCAGTCCTGCGGCTCACCATGCGGTGAACTATCATAAAGCTGAATTACGCCACGAAATTCTGATGCTGTTGAGTGCGAAGGAGGAAGAACAGCTGAAAACGGTCGATGCACAGCATTTTCTTGCGCAGGAAGCCTTGCAGAAAGTGCAGCAGGTACTGTTGGCTGAGGAGGGAGAAGCTTATGTTGCCGATCTGTTCTTCACCAGCTTTGTGTTGCAATAGTCCTCAGAGGTACATATCAAAAAAAGCCCCGCTGTCAATGCGGGGCTTTTTTATGGGCAGTTCAGGTGTTACTGCGCGAGATAGTTTGCCAGGTAGGTGTCAAAGTCCAGGCTGTCGCTCAATTCGATCTGCCGCTGCTCTTCGGCTGAGCTGACACTGAGCTTTTCCAGATATTGCTGTTGTTCTGCAGTCAGACCGCTGCTCAGGATCGTATCCCGGTGCTTACGGCTTTGCTGCAGCACGAAGGCCTGGTACCCCAGCCCGGATGCTTTCATCCTGTCCAGGATCTGAGCTGACGGCGTCAGGTGTGGATCATCCAGCTTTAACTGCTGTGCTGATACCGCGTCTGAATAACGGCTATCACCGGATACCTGATCCAGAACCGCTGCTGTTTTGTGGATATCGCTGAGGATCAGTTTGCCCCACTCGGGGACAGTGATCTGCTGGTCATTGCGGGTGAGTGTCAGGCCGGGCTCCCGCCCACGATTGACCACCAGCCCGTTGTTTCGGTTGACCAGGTCGCATTCATGACTGTTGACGTCAGTTGGATCAGACAACAGGCAGGTCACCAGGAATGCGTCGAGGAAGTCGGCTTGCTGCTGGTCGATGCCCAGCGGCAGTAATGGGTTGATATCGGTATTACGTACTTCGATATATTCCACGCCACGCTCACGCAGCGCATGGACAGGCTTTTCACCGGACAGAGCGACCCGTTTAGGACGGATATCGCTGTAATATTCGTTCTCAATCTGCAGTACGTTGCTGTTTAGCTGTTTATATCCCTGATCGGTTTTCACGCCTAGTTTTTGGTAGGCTGGATAGGGAGTATTGATCGCCTGAGTCAGGGTCGTGATATAGCTGTCCAGGTGGTTAAAACAGATATTCAGGCCTGACTGGGCTTTATTGGAGTAGCCCAGATCGCTCATTCGTAAAGAGGTCGCATACGGACGGTAGAGGGTGTCCTCATCCCACTGTTGCAGATCGTGGTCACGTCCTAGCATAAAGCTGGATGACAGCGCCGGGGAGGCGCCAAACAGGTAAAGCAGTAGCCAGGATGAGCGGCGAAAGTTACGGATCAGCTTAAAGTAGCCAGCTGAGCGAAACGCCTGCAGATTCTCCTGGCTGCCTTGTAGCTCGCGTAATACCGGCCATAAGGTTTCCGGCAGGGAAAAGTTGTAATGGATACCGGCAATCGCCTGCATCATTTTGCCGTAGCGATGCTCCAGGCCGATCCGATAGATATATTTCAGGCGACCGACATTGGAGCTGCCGAAGCGGGCGATCTGAATCGCATCTTCACCCGCTATCTGACAGGGCATACTCGCCGCCCATAGCTCTTCGTCGCCGAGGTGCTGGTAGGCGTAGCAGTGCAACTCCTGCAGAAACTGAAGTGCGGCAGAGGATTCACTGAAGGCCGGCGTGATGAATTCAAGCAGGGCTTCAGAGTAGTCCGTGGTAATGTGGCTGTGGGTCAGCGCCGAACCCAGCGATGCCGGGTGGTCTGTCTGGCTGATTGCTCCCTGAGCATCAGTACGCAGCCCTTCCTTCTCTATGCCATGAAGGATGCCGTCAAGCGCCAGAATCTGACCCTTTTCGGTGATTAATTTCAGATTCTGTTCCAGTGCCTCAGACACATCAGGATACCTTTACCGGAGAAAAAGAGCGCTATTATAGCGCAGCATGGGCCAAACATAACCCTGTAAAAAAGCGGTTAATTTTGCAGCCGGGGGCTGACAACAAAAAAGCCCGGAAACTGTGGTCTCCGGGCCTTTTTTGTTACGAGTGTCCGCACCTTTTGAAGCGCTTAAGTCAGCGTTTCAGCTGGTGTGTTCAGGGAACCTGCAATACCTGCATCGAGTTGGTGCTGCCACTACCAATGATCGCGCCCCGGGTGAGTAGTACCAGGTCACCACTGTTAAGCAGTCGTTTCGCTTTGAGGTGATCAAGTACCTGGTTATTAAGATCGTTGATGTCGATCTCTGTGGCATCGAACAGCATCGGCTCAACCCCGCGGAACAGTGTCATGCGACGCATCGATTTTTCACTGCGGGTGAGAGCATAGATTGGCACGCCAGAACGGATACGCGACATCCAGCGGGGGGTAGAGCCGGACTCGGTGAGACAGATTATCGCCTTAACACCAACCAGATGATTGGCGGTATACATTGCTGAACGGGCGATGGTTTCATCAAAATGTTCACATTGCTGGGAGATGCTGGTCGGTGCCGGACGGGATAGCTGATGCTTTTCCGCACCCTGGCAGATCTTCGTCATCGCTTGTACCACTTCAACCGGATAGTCACCGGCAGCGGTTTCAGCGGAGAGCATTACTGCATCGGTGCCATCGAGAATAGCGTTGGCAACATCAAACACTTCGGCCCGGGTTGGCATCGGGTTCTGAATCATGGTTTCCATCATCTGAGTGGCGGTGATGACTACCCGATTCAGCTCTCTGGCCCGGTTGATCAGGTGTTTTTGCACCCCGATCAGTTCTGCATCACCGATCTCGACCCCCAGGTCTCCCCGGGCAACCATGACGCCGTCACAGGCGAGAATGATGTCATCCAGTGCTTCTGTGGAGCTAACGGTTTCGGCCCGCTCGACCTTAGCGATAATTTCGGCGTTGCTGCCAGCCGCATCGAGTAGTTGTCGAGCTTCATGCAGATCGGCAGAGCTTCGGGGAAAAGAGACGGCGACGTAATCCATATCGATATCGCTGGCGACCAGAATGTCCCGTTTGTCTTTGTCTGTGAGGGCTGCCGCAGAAAGTCCACCACCCTGGCGGTTGATACCTTTGTTGTTGGACAGAGGGCCGCCGATGATTACTTCGCAGTTGATCCGGGTTCCCTGAACATCAATGACTTTAAATTGCACCCGACCATCATCCAGCAGCAGTACATCACCGGGCAGGCTGTCGCCTGGCAGTGCTTTATAGTCGATACCGACCTGGGTCTGATCTCCGGCATTAGTATCCAGTGATGAGTCGAGGGCAAAATGGTCGCCGACTGCGAGTCTGATTTTATCCTCTTTGAAGCGGGCGATGCGGATTTTAGGACCCTGCAGGTCGCCGAGGATGGCTACCGGAATTGCCAGACGGGTTGAGATTTCACGCACTTCCTGGGCGCGGCGGCGATGGTCATCTGCGCTGCCGTGGGAAAAATTGAGCCGAACAACATTGACGCCGGAGCGTATCATCTGGTCGAGAACCCCTGGTTTATCAGTAGAAGGGCCCAGGGTGGCAACAATTTTAGTGCGTTTTAACATGATTTGGATATCCGGTAGACGGTGGGGTTTTACCTGTTAGACTTTAGATGTGATTTCTATTGTAAGATCTATTCAACGATAAGCTATCTTGAAAAAAGATAGGGCGAAGACAATAGTAATTCAAGCATCGGGTATAACCAGTTAGCTGTATGTGGTGCTTATATGAGTATCTTGTAATTATATTACAAGAATTTGTTTGTTGTAGGGTTTTTTTATACTTTTTTATCTTTGTTTATTAGTTAGCATCAATCTTTTGTAATTTAGCTACAGGATATTAAGTGATAAGAACACGACTTCGTTTGCTGCTAATGCTGTTATTGGCCGCGTTGTTTATTCTGGTGATCTACCAGACGGTTTCAATCACCCGGTCGCGGGCGACTGATGACTTGCAGCACAGCGCGTCTGCCGATCTGAATCGTTATATTCTCAGTCTGCAGCAGGAGCTGGATCGCTATAAAGATCTGCCTAAGCTACTCTCCACCCATTCAGAACTGATCAATCTTCTGCTGATGCCGGGCAGTGAGGGGATTCATGGGGCCAATCTCTATCTGGAAAAAGTGAACGATACCATCGGTGCTTCCGATACCTATCTGATGGATACCGAGGGTACGACCCTTGCGGCCAGTAACTGGTCGAAGCCACAGACATTTGTCGGGCGTAACTTTTCATTCCGGCCCTATTTTCGCGATGCTGTGGCGGGGCGTCCTGGTCATTACTTTGCACTGGGAACAACCTCAAAAAAACGGGGGTATTTCTTCTCCTATCCGGTTGAATACCGGGGTACTATTCTGGGAGTTATCGTTGTTAAAATTGATCTCAATGATATTGAGACCGACTGGAGTGACCCGCTGACCGATATTCTGGTCACCGATGAGGATGGCGTTATCTTTATCAGTACACGTGCTGAGTGGAAATTCCGCACCCTGAAACCGTTGCCTCAGGTTGATTTGCAGCGCATTGTTTCCAGCCTGCGCTATGGTGATCATGAGCTGACATCGCTGTCGATTGTCGAGCGAAAGCCGCTTCGGGAGGGCGAGATTATTACCCTGGTGGAGGGTGATAAGATCGATAACGGAGCACTGGACGGCATTGAGGCGCGGCAGTATCTGCAGCAGACCCGTACCGTGCCCGAAGCAGGATTCAATGTATCGATTCTGGCGGATCTGAAGCCGGTGGATACGCGGGTGCTGAATAATGCACTACTGGTCGGGTTTATCTATAGCGCACTGGTATTTCTTATCCTGCTGTTGCTGGCGCGCCGCCGGATTGGCCGTGAGCGGGCCCGTTTTAAACGCCAGCAGACCCAGGCGCTGGAACGCAGTGAAGCCCGGGTCAGGGCGATCATCGATAACACCCATGCGGGTCTGATCACCCTGGATTCCCATGGCATCATCGAGTCGTTTAACCCCACCGCAGAAAAACTGTTTGGTTATCGCTCCGACGTTATTGCCGGGGAGTATTTTAGTAAGCTGATCGGCCATCAGGACCGGGCGGTGTGTTGGCAACATATCTCCCATGAGGGAGATGCCGGTCAGCCTAACGAGCTGATGGTGGAAGTTTCCAGTGTGCGTGCAGATGGCTCGCAGTTCCCGGTCGAACTGATTATCGGCAGAATGTCCGATAGCAGTGCCAGCCGCTTTGTCGTTACCATCCATGATATTACCGAACGCAAAGAGAATGAGGAGCAGCTGCGCGAGGCGCGGGATCAGCTGGAGCATCGGGTGTCTGAGCGAACCCAGGATCTGACCCGGGCGAATGAGCGCTTGTTACAGGAAGTTCAGGAGCATAAAAATACCCAGAATGAGCTGATCCAGACCGCAAAACTAGCGGTTATCGGGCAGATGTCTGCGGGTATTAATCATGAGCTGAACCAGCCGTTGACCGCCATTCGTAGTTACGCTGACAATGCCTTTTCGTTTCTCAAGCTGGGCAAAACTGAACAGGTCAGCAGTAATCTTGAGGAGATCAGCGGGCTGACCGTGCGGATGGCGAAAATTATTGCACCGCTGAAAGAGTTTTCTCGCAAAACCACCGGTCAGTCAGCTCTGGTGAGCCTGAAAGCGGTGCGCGATGGCGCTATGTCTATCATGTATGGTCGTCTGGATCGGGCGAATGTCAAAATTGAGTGGCCCGATAAACTGGATAAGGTTTTTGTTCTTGGGGATATGCTGCGCTTGGAGCAGGTGGTCGTTAATCTTATCAGTAATGCGCTGCAGGCGATGGAGGGGGGTACTGAAAAATGGATAGAGATCAGTATTGACAGTCAGCAGGGCGATCGTCTGAGTATCTGCTTCCGGGATCATGGGCCGGGTATTCCTCAGTCTGAACTGGGTAAGGTGTTTGAGCCTTTTTATACCACCAAGAAAGCGGGGCAGGGTCTGGGCCTGGGCTTGTCGATATCCCATCGGATTATTGAGTCGATGGATGGTCAGCTGAGCGTCGCTAATCACCCTCTGGGTGGGGCCGTATTTACCATCAACCTGCCAACAGCGGATGCGTCTGTCGGCGTAGTCGGGTTAGAATGATGGCACCTTTTTCACAGAGTAAGAGCGACTGATGAATCCAGATACTTCGGCTGAACAACGTCAACCCCATCAGATCCTGCTGGTCGATGATGAAAAGCATATCCGGCTGGCGGCGGCTCAGACACTGGAGTTGGCAGGCTATGAAGTGTTCACGGCGGAGTGTGCAGAAAAGGCCCTGACGCTACTGAATCAGGACTGGCCCGGAGTGGTGGTCAGTGATATCAACATGCCGGGTATTGATGGCCTGGAGCTGATGCAGCGTATCATGACGATTGATACTGACCTGCCGGTTATTCTGATCACCGGACATGGCGATATCTCCATGGCGGTGAGTGCGATGCGTGATGGTGCCTATGATTTTATCGAGAAACCTTTCTCCTCTGAACTGCTGAATGATGTTGTGCGCCGGGCTGCAGAGAAACGCCGGCTGACATTGGAAAACCGGACCTTGCGTAAAGCGCTGGAAGCTCAGGGCGGAATCGGTCCGCGTATTATCGGCAACTCTCTGCGCATTCAGCAGCTGCGGGGCATGATCCAGCATATCGCAGATACGCCGGCCGATATTCTGATCCAGGCAGAGACGGGCTCCGGTAAAGATCTGGTGGCCCGTTATATCCATGAGCACAGTAACCGCCGAGAGAAAAATTTTGTTGCTATCAACTGTGGTGCTGTTCCGGAACACCTGATCGAAAGCGAACTGTTTGGCCATGAGAAGGGCGCTTTTACCGATGCAAAAAGTCGCCGTATCGGCAAGTTTGAACATGCCAACGGCGGTACTCTGTTTCTTGATGAGATTGAGAGTATGTCGCTCTCCCTGCAGGTTAAGTTATTACGTGTACTCGAAGAGCGGAAAATTGAGCGGCTGGGTTCTAATGAGCTGATCCCACTCGACATCCGGGTGGTTGCTGCCACCAAGGTTGACCTGAAAGATCTGAGCGAACGGGGTGATTATCGCGAAGACCTTTACTACCGTCTGAATGTTGTCAGTCTGGAAATCCCTCCCCTAAGAGAGCGGCGGGAAGATATCCCGATGCTGTTTCAGCATTTTGCGCTGATCGCATCGGCTCAGTATCAGAAAGAGGTGCCGCAACTGAGTGCCGAAAATATCCGCGCGCTGGTGGCACATCACTGGCCCGGCAATGTCCGTGAGCTGCGTAACATCGCTGAACGTTACGTGTTGCTTGGGCCTGCCTACAATTTCGAGGTTGTCGGTGTGGGAGAGTCAACCTCTTCGACACACAGAAGCCTGCCTGATCAGGTTGAACAGTTTGAAAAGCTGGTGCTCGAGGAAGAGCTATCCCGCAACAGCGGTTCGTTGAAGCTGACTCAGGAGACGCTGGGTCTGCCGCGCAAGACGCTGTATGACAAAATGAAAAAATACGGGCTGGATAAGAAAGACTATAAGTAGTGGGAGCCGTTAATAAGTGCCCTTATAAACGCTTTGCACAGCTACTGTAGGTCACAGCGTTTAAATAGCAGATAAAAAAACGGCGGCCTGTTGGCCGCCGTTTTTATTGCTTCAGTTAATCAAAGCTTAAACTGTCGGGCACGTTTTTCCAGTTCGTCAGCCAGGGTGTTAATTTGCACTGAGATAGAGGATAAACGAATCACCCGGTCCTTGGCGTGTTCGCTGCCCTCATTAATCTCATTGACTGCGCTTTCGATCTCCAGGGTCGCAGCACCGCTCTGTTTCACAGATTCAGAGATGCTGTGGTTGGTTTCCGCTATCGCTTCCATCTCTTTCTGAATGTTAAAGAGAACCACGGATGTCTCCTGAATCTCTTTCACATTGGACTCGGTTGCAGCGCTGGCCTGTCCCATCACCTGGGCGGCCCCTTTAGCGTTCTGTTGCAGGGAGTTGATAATGCCGTTGATTTCAACCGTTGCGTTCTGGGTGCGCTGTGAGAGCGTGCGCACCTCATCAGCCACCACGGCGAAGCCGCGACCCTGTTCTCCTGCGCGGGCTGCCTCGATGGCGGCATTGAGCGCGAGGAGGTTAGTCTGCTCAGCGATATCCTGAATAACGCTCAATACTGCGTCGATGTTATAGCTTTGCTGTTCCAGTTGAACAATCACATCGGTAGCGTGTTTGATCTGCTGTTGCAGGGCTTCAATCTTTTTCACCGTGCCTGAGGTGATCTCTACACCGCTACGGGTTTCCTGCAGTGCTTTGTCCGAGGCCTTGATCGTAACGTCTGCAGTGGCGGAAACATTCTGCGTCGCACCGTCCATCGCTATCATCGCGTTGGTCACTGCTTCTGCACGGCTGATCTGCTTTTCTGTGCCGATGTTAGCCATCTCGGTGACATCGGTGATCTGCTGGCTGCACTGTCCCAGCATCGCAATCGATTGCACTACGTGCTCGATGCTGTCATGAAAGGTTCTTAACATGCTGTTGAATGATGTCGACATCTGCCCTATTTCGTCACTTGAGTCGATAGTCAGCTGTTGGGTAAGGTCTGAGTTTTGCTCAATATCGCGGATGATGTCATTCATCTTGTTGATAGGCTTAAGCACGATGCGGTGAATCATCCAGCCTACGAGAAGCAGTGCGATGACAAACATGGCCAGTTCGACCAGCGCAATATTACGTATATTGGTAAAAATATGCTTATCGATATTTTCGAATGAGTAGGTGACCCGGACAGCGCCCAGAATTGTACCCTCTTCGACCAGATGGCAGGACAGGCAGTTGGTGCCTTTGTAGTCGGAGCTGGCGAGCATAGGCTGGACAACGGTCATACGGTGTCCTTTCTCATCATCCAGTTCGATGGCAATGGTTTCACCGTTCATCGCCCGTTTATCCAGATCGTCCTGAATATGAGAGTCAGGCGTTCCTTCCCCATACATTGAGGTAACCGCCTCACCACGAATAATGCGGGCTTCGGTCAGTTCCTTATTGCCGAGAATCTTTGACTGCAGTGCCTGCCGGTTTGCCATGGCGCCACTCAGCATCATGATGTTGATGCTATCGAAGTAGGCTTCAGCGGTGTTCTGAGTATTTTTCAGGGCAATGTCGGAGGATAGATTGGTTTCACTTTGGTAGATGACTGAGACTGATGTGATAAGAACGATTAAAAAAACAAATGCCAGGCTCAGGTTTACTTTGGTTTGGATCGCCATGTTTTATTATCCGGGTGATTATCGACTCTGGTTTCGTCACTAATATACCCTATGTGCAAGGGAGGTTGCGACAAGCGATGTCAGCATTTTGAGTACTAATAGCGACAGCGGGTTCCGGGGCGGTCAGACCTGAATATCTGCCTTTGCTGCTGTATTGGGTGGAAATCCCCCCCGGGGTATTGGTTTGTTTGGGTGGGCATCCACCCGTACTGGCTAATTAGTGATGCTTTCGTTTTTGTGAAGGTATTTTTTAACTGTTTGTTTTTAAAGTGGATAAAAAATAATCTCAAGAAATTTCAAGGTTTGGCCTGCACTTTGCAATTATTCTGTTGAGTTTATAACTGAGCGTGGGTTCTGCTGTTAGACCCGAAAAAACGCCTGAATAATTAGAAAAACTGGAGATGCAAAATGCGTTTATTATCTGCTGCCGTTACGGCAATGGCTCTGACTCTTGGTGCAACGTCTGCAATGGCCGCACCCATTGAAATCAAATTCTCACATGTAGTGGCGGAAAATACCCCAAAAGGTCAGATGGCGACTAAGTTTGCTGAGCTGGTGGCTGAACGCCTGGCGGGCAAAGCTGAAGTCAAAGTTTTCCCAAGTTCACAGTTGTTCGGTGATAACAAAGTTCTTGAAGCGATGCTGCTGGGCGATGTGCAGATGGCTGCGCCAGCGCTGTCTAAGTTCCAGAAATATACTGATAGCCTGCAGTTATTCGACCTGCCGTTCCTGTTTAAGGATATGGCCGCGGTAGAGCGTTTCCAGAGTGGCCCGGTGGGTCAGGAGATGCTGACATCACTTGAGTCAAAAGGCTTGGTTGGTCTGGGTTATCTGCACAACGGTATGAAGCAGTTGTCAGCCAGCAATCCGATTAAAGTACCTGCTGATGTGAGTGGTAAAAAGTTCCGTATTATGACCTCTGATGTGCTGCAGGCGCAGTTTGAAGCGGTTGATGCGGTACCGCTGAAAAAGCCTTTCTCTGAAGTATTTACGCTGCTGCAAACGAAAGCGATTGATGGACAGGAAAATACCTGGTCTAACATCTTTTCTAAAAAATTCTATGAAGTTCAGCCTTACATCACTGAGTCTAACCACGGCGTTCTCGACTACATGGTTGTGACCTCTGCTGAGTTTTGGAACGGTCTCGATGCAGATCTGCGTTCTGAGCTGAAAAAGGCACTGGATGAGTCGATTGCCTATGGTAATAGCATTGCTGCTCAGAAAGACAATGAAGATAAGCAGGCAATCATTGACTCTAATCGTTCTGAAGTGATCGAAATCAGTGCTGAAGATCGTGCTAAATGGGTAACTGCTATGAAGCCGGTCTGGAAGCAGTTCGCTGATGCTATCGGTCAGAATCTGATCGATGCTGCTGAAGCATCTAACCAGTAATCTGCTGTCCGGCCTTCCTCTGATGGAAGGCCGGTACTCTGCTGCAACGTGAGGTATATCCCCGCTGCAGCCCCTCAATACTTAAACCACTTGTGAGGCTGTACAGGAGAGTCACGTTGGCTCGGCTCTTGCTGATTTGCTGCAAGCTTGTCCTGTGAAGTAAACACAATAATAAGTTTTGCAGAGTTACTTCTGTTCGTTGAACGTTATTCTGTTGTTCTAAGGGGGCCGTCATGGTTCGTAATCTAGTGACACAACTGGAAGAGGCATTCCTCTCCCTGCTGCTGGTAGCGATGACGCTACTGGTATTTGCCGAGGTGGTGATGCGCTTCGGATTTAACGCTGGTATCCACTGGGCTCAGGAACTGACCCTGCTGATGGCTGCCTGGTTTGTCCTTTATGGTGCTTCTTATGGCGTTAAAGTGGGCGCACACATCGGCGTGGATGTGTTTGTTAAACTGCTGCCAACTAAAGCGCACCGTTTTTTTACTATTCTGGCGGTTGCCCTCTGCCTGATCTATTGCGGTCTGTTTCTCTACGGTTCATGGATCTATCTGAGCAAGATGAAGATGATCGGTATCGAACTGGAAGATATGCCTGTACCCAAATGGCTGGCGATGAGCATCCTGGTCATCGGCTTTGCTCTGCTGATGGTGCGCTTTTTACAGCTGGGCTGGAAGGTTATTACCAAAGAGGTTGATGGCTTTCACTTCAGCGATGAGGCTGAAGAGAGTATGGAGATTGCCAAAGAACTTAAGGAGCTTGATGCTAAAGAACAAGCAGGCAACGCTGCTAGCGATGCAAGCAATAAGGAGGGGCGGTCATGACCACTGCTGCACTATTTATCATCCTGTTTGCCTGTATGTTTATGGGCATGCCGATCGCTATCGCACTGGGTCTGTCCAGTGTGGCAACGATCCTGATGTTCTCCAATGACTCGTTGGCGTCAATTTCGCTGAAGCTGTTTGAAGCGACCTCAGAACATTATACGTTGCTGGCGATTCCGTTCTTTATTCTGTCCTCGGCATTCCTCTCAACCGGTGGTGTGGCGAAGCGACTGATTAACTTCGCCGTTGACAGTGTCGGGCATATCCGCGGTGGCCTGGCGATGGCATCGGTGCTGGCATGTATGCTGTTTGCTGCGGTTTCCGGCTCTTCTCCTGCCACTGTAGCTGCAATAGGAACTATCGTTATTGCCGGGATGGTGCGCTCCGGCTATCCGGAGTCCTTTGCTGCCGGTGTTATCGCCAATGCCGGTACCCTGGGGATTCTGATTCCGCCATCCATCGTGATGCTGGTTTATGCAGCAGCGACTGAAGTGTCTGCATCACGGATGTTTATGGCTGGCTTTATTCCGGGTCTGATGATGGGCGGTATTCTGATGATTGCCATCTATATTGCGGCCCGGATTATGAAGCTGCCGGCAGAACCGTTTCCCGGTGTCGCCAAACTGGGTAAATCATTCCTGATTGCCCTGGGCGGGTTGATGCTGATTATCATCGTGCTGGGGTCGATCTACGGCGGTATTGCCAGCCCCACTGAGGCTGCAGCGGTAGCCGCAGTCTATGCTTACCTGGTCTCGGTGTTGGGGTATCGGGATATTGGTCCGATGAAAGACATCACATGGCGCAATGAGGGGGAGGCATTTGCTTCAGCGATAGTGCGTAACCTGCTGCAGATGCTGTGGGCGATCCCTAAGTCTGCTCGCCATCCGGAAGTGCGTAAGGTTCTTCTGGATGCCTCTAAAGTGTCCCTGATGCTACTGTTCATTATTGCTAACGCGATGCTGTTTGCACATGTGCTGACGACTGAACGGATTCCACACCAGATTGCTGAAGTCATTGTTCACTGGGGACTGCCTGCGTGGGGCTTTCTGATCGTGGTGAATATTCTGCTGCTGATCGCCGGTAACTTTATGGAGCCGTCAGCTATTCTGCTGATTATGGCGCCTATTCTGTTCCCGATTGCCATGAAGCTGGGTATCGATCCGATCCATCTGGGTATTATCATGGTAGTGAACATGGAGATCGGCATGCTGACGCCGCCAGTGGGGCTTAACCTCTTTGTCACAGCAGGGATAACCGGCAAGAATATGATCTGGGTTATCAAAGCGTGTCTGCCATGGCTGAGTCTGCTACTGATGTTCCTGATGCTGATTACCTATGTGCCGCAGATATCGTTGTTCCTGCCGGAATATATTGATCAGTTAAAAGGTTACTAACGAGGACTATCAGAGAGCATTGCCTGTTAACGCCAGCAGAGACAAACGTTTTACCGGGACTGCTCAACCGCCTTACTGTTTTACAATAGACTGCTCATCCTCCCAATCCGGATGAAAAGTTATTCAGGGCCGTATATTTCGAATGAATATGCGGCCTTTTTTTATGTCGTCAGAAAATTTTGAATCCATTATAATTGCGCTCCTGTTGATCACTTGCTGATGGATTTATTGTGTTGGGCTATATTGCTGTACTTTGGGGTTTTATCGGCATTGCATTCATCTTTGGCAGTGCCATTGTGCGTATTGGTACTATCGGGCTGGATACGTTTGCTTATTCACTGAGCTGGTACCACTGGGTAGCGCTGGCGTTTAGTGTACTGTTCATGGGGTTTGCAGAGGGTTATAAAGGCTTTCAGCGCGGCTATTCACCCAGAGTGGCTGCCCGGTTACTTTATCTGCGGGATAATGTAACGCCGCTGCGATTAATTCTGGCCCCGCTGTTTTGTATGGGTTTTTTTCATATACGGCGCAAGCGGATGATCATTACTTATTGCTTGTTGTTGGGTATCATCACTCTGATACAGCTGGTGCATATGCTGCAACAGCCGTGGCGAGGTATTATTGATTTCGGTGTTGTGGTCGGCCTGAGCTGGGGTACAACATCGATTCTGTTGTTTGTGCTGAAGGCGTTTTTTACCGATAAGTTTGATCATTCCCCTGAAATGCCATAACTAAGCATACAGATTCTCTTGTTACACAAAAAAAACGCACCGAAGTGCGTTTTTTATCTAGTCCAAGAGAAACTGTACCGGTTAGCCAAGAAACAGCTTGTAGGCCGGGTTGTCGGTCTCTTCCCAGTAGTTATAGCCAATATCGCTGAGGAACTCGGCCACCAGCGGTCGTTCATCTTCCGGTACCTGTAGTCCGACCAATACCCGGCCATAGGCCGCACCATGGTTGCGGTAGTGGAACATCGAGATGTTCCAGCGGCCACCCAGTTTTTTCAGGAAGTTCATCAGTGCACCGGGACGCTCGGGAAACTCAAACCGGTAGAGAATCTCATTGGTGACTGACTCCGGTGCATGGCCGCCGACCATATAGCGAACATGGAGCTTCGCCATCTCGTTATCAGACAGATCAATGACTTTATAGGCTTCTGATTTCAGCTCTGATAGCAGCTCTGAACGGGCATCCGGACCGGCCTGCAACTGCACCCCGACAAAGATCTGAGCATCAGTATCATTGGCGTAGCGATAATTAAACTCAGTGATATTGCGTTTGCCCAGGGCGCTACAGAACTCTTTAAAACTCCCCGGTCTCTCGGGAATCTTAACGGCGATAATCGCTTCACGGTTTTCGCCCAGTTCGGAGCGTTCGGCGATATGGCGCAGGCGGTCAAAGTTAACATTGGCGCCGCTATCGATGGCAATCAGTGTCTGATTCTTTGCGGATTCCCGGGCAACGTATTTCTTCAGGCCGGCCACTGCGAGGGCACCGGCAGGCTCGGTGATCGAACGGGTATCTTCAAAGATATCCTTGATCGCGGCACAGATCTCATCAGTATTAACGGTGATGACTTCATCGACAAACTGTTTGCACAGCTCGAAGGTGTTCTCTCCGATCTGAGCGACGGCGACGCCATCGGCAAAGATGCCGACCTGAGGCAGGATGACCCGCTCGCCCGCTTCAAGGGCGGCTTTAAGGCAGGCGGAGTCTTCAGATTCAACCCCGATCACTTTGGTTTCCGGGCGCAGATATTTGATATATACCGCGATTCCGGAGATCAGACCGCCGCCACCGACCGGAACAAACACGGCATCAATCGGGCCGCTTTCCTGACGCAGCAGTTCCATCGCAATGGTGCCCTGGCCGGCGATCACATCGATATCGTCGTAGGGATGGACGTAGGTCAGTCCCTGTTCTTCAACCAGTTTGAATGAGTGTTTGGAGGCTTCGTCAAAGGTTTCCCCGTGAAGAATAACCTTGCCGCCCCGCGCCCGGACGCTGTTGACTTTGATATCCGGGGTGGTTTTTGGCATCACAATGGTGGCTTTAACCCCCAGGATTTTGGCGGACATCGCCAGTCCCTGTGCGTGATTACCAGCGGATGCGGCAATCACGCCCCGCTTACGCTCCTCTTCAGTCAGCTGAGCCATTTTGTTATAGGCGCCGCGCAGCTTGAAGGAGAATACCGGTTGCAGGTCTTCCCGCTTCAGCAATACCCGGTTGCCCAGTCGGCTGCTGAGGCTGGTTGCTTCGTCCAGAGGGGTTTCGATAGCGGCGTCATAGACGCGGGCATCAAGAATTTTCTTTATATATCGGTGAGCCATTGGATGCTTTCAGTGTCTTGCTGCGGTCCGGCTTAGGAGGCAGTGTGAATAAAGCGTTAAATGGTAATCTCTGAGAGAGTTTTCGTCTATAAGATAAAGATCAATCAGCGTATAATCTCGCCAGTTAACGACATTTATACGGGGTTTGCCATAATATGACACAGGATGAGATGAAGCTGGCAGTCGCTCAGGCTGCAGTGTCCTATATCCAGCCGAAACTGAGCAGTGATTCAATCATTGGTGTTGGCACCGGTTCTACTGCAAACTTCTTTATCGATGAGCTGGCGAAGATTAAGCATCTGTTTGAAGCTGCGGTTGCCAGTTCAGAGGCGACTGCCGAGCGTCTCAGAGGGCATGGCATAGATGTGTATGATATGAACTCTGTTGATAAGATGGAGGTCTATGTTGACGGTGCTGATGAATTTGATGGCCGGCTGAACCTGATCAAAGGGGGGGGCGGTGCGCTGACCCGGGAAAAGATTGTCGCTGAGGTGGCGAAAGAGTTTGTCTGTATCGTTGATGAGAGTAAAAAAGTTAATCTGCTGGGCGGATTTCCGCTGCCGGTAGAGGTGATTCCGATGGCCCGTTCTCAGGTTGCCCGCAGACTGGTCCAGCTGGAGTGTATGCCGGTTTACCGTGAAGGCTTCATTACTGATAACGGTAACATTATTCTCGACCTGCACGGCCTGGAGATTGAGCAGCCAGAGACTCTGGAAGCCGAGATCAATAATATTGTCGGTGTGGTGACCAACGGTCTGTTTGCCCGGAGGGGTGCGAATGTGGTGCTGATGGGGACCGCGGATGGCGTGGTAACGATTACCCGTTAACCATTATCTGTTAAGTAAGCCGTTGCCTGTAAAATAAGTATCAGACAATAAAAAGGCCTTCATAAAGAAGGCCTTTTTTATTTAACCGTAACGGCTTACAACTGCATTACATTGCCTGTACTACATGGCTCCAGCCAATAATAGCAGGCATGCAAATCCATGCCAGGGCTGCAGTGTTGATCAGGAACCAGACTGGACCTGAGCTGTCACGGAAGTTTTCGTCATGGTTTGCCATGATTATTCACCCATAGTCATTTATAGAACTGTTATGAACCGAACATCTGTGTGCCTTAGGGCATCTTTTTTAAACGATTCGGGCGGCGATTCTATCAGCATGGGGCTTTTCTGGGTAGCGATCTATTGGTCTTAATCCTTTCGGTAGTCGTATTAATATCCATTACAGGTTGTAATCTATCGTCATACAACCGGATCCGGGAGTGCTGATGATCTCCCCGACCGCCAGACAACCTGCTACTATCTAAAGAACCGGATCAGAAGAGCAGACGGACTGATATATGAGTTTGAAAGGGTTTCTACGTGGCACTTGTATTGCGGTGCTGGTGATTTTTTTAGTACTGCATACCGCCGTGCAGCTAGGGCGGGATGTAGCGGTTCAGTGGTTGCTGGATCAGGGCGCAAGCAGCGCACGGATCTACTCAGTATCGATTAACTGGTTTACCGGTCGGATAACACTGCAGGGAGTGTCTGTTATAACCCCTGAACAGCCGGAGCTGCGCCTCGATAAGCTGGTGGTTGATCTGGATTACAGCGCCCTGACAGAGCAGCGCATCCTTATCAGTGATCTGACCCTTGAAGGGATTACGCTCTATCTGCATGAGCAGCCCGACACTGAGCCGCGCCAGTTTTTCCTTGGGCCGGTGGCGCTGCCAGGGCCATCTCCGGACGATCCTGAAACGACTCCGGCTGAACCCTCCGCATGGCAGTTTGGCCTGGCGCACCTGAGTATTTCCGATTTTAGCTGGCGCTCACAACTACAAGAGGGTGATCACCAGCTACGTATCGATAACGCTGAGCTAGACACTTTTTATACCTGGCAGGAGGACGCGATCACTAACCTTTCGCTTGCCGGGGCGATCAATGGTGCCGGGTTTAATCTGAATACGCAGGGACAGCCGCTGCCGGAAACTAAGCGTTCTGAGTTGCATCTGAAGCTGGATCACCTGCCACTGCACCCATTCACTGCGCCCTTTGTCCCGGAGCTTCAGGCGACCCTGACCACTGATCTGCAACTGACTATCATCGCTGGCGAACAGATTAGTATCACTCAGCATGGCAGTGTCCAGGTGGATGATTTTAACTGGCAGCAGACCGGGTTGGATCTCAGTCAGCAGCAGCTTAACTGGAATGGTCAGACCGAGTTTAAAATGAACACCGGTAAGCCAGAGTCGGTGATGGTTGACGGTGAACTGAAGATGTCTGCGCTCGGGTTGATTGCGGATGCGATGAAACTTCAGCTTAGCGAGAGCCGCTGGCGGGGTCGCACGGATCTGAGTTTCGGTGAAGCCGGTATTCAACAGGTGGGTGTAAAAGGTCAGCTGGATATGACCGACCTTGGTTTCGATAGCGATGCGATCAACCTGACGCTGCAGGGTGGCGGTTGGCAGGGTGATACCCGTGTTAACTTCGGTACAGCTGGTATTGAGACGGTCGGAGTGGATGGGCAGGTGAATATGGCTGCGCTCAATCTTGAGGGTGATGATGGCTTGAAGCTGCAACTGGACAGCGCTGACTGGCAGGGAACGACGGGGCTGAATTTTAACCCGGCCGGAGCTGATAAGGTTGATGTTAAAGGGCAGTTAAAAACCGGCAAACTGCTTTATCAGATGGCTGAACGCCTGCAGGCTGATGTGGATACGATTGACTGGCAGGGGGGTGTCGCCCTGGCTTTACAGCAGCAACCCCCGGCGATCAGTGGTGAAAACGGTCAGTTGGCGCTGAACGGGGTTGAAGTGAAAGCGCTGCAAGGTGATCAGCAACTGGTCACGTTAAATAAAGCCCGCTTCAGTGATATCAGTTTGGCGCTGCCGGAAAAACTGAGCCTGGGCGGACTTGATGCTACCGGACTGGCGCTGTCACCGCAGGCCGAGGCTACCCTGGCAACGCTAAATCTGAAGCTCAGCGATGTTGGCTTTGTCCTGGGCAAAGCACTGACGATCAATCGGGTTGAACTGCAAAATCTGCAACTTAATGAACAGCTTAGCGCTGACAAACAACCGGTTAATGTAACCCGGCTGCAGCAGGGGATTAATACGCTGACGTCGTCAGAGGCAGGTAGTAACACTACCGACAGCACTGCTCCTACAGGCAATGCAGAACCGGCTCTGCGCGTTAGGGTGAACGAGTTACTGATTACCGGGGACAGTAAGGTTATGTTTGCCGACAACGGCACCTCTCCCCCTTTCAATTCTGAGATTCTGATCGATAAAGTCCAGTTGCAGGGGCTGGATACGGGGAGTCAGAAACCAGCTACCTTTGATCTGGGATTGAAGCTCAACAGTTTTACCACCTTCACGCTGAGCGGTGATACCGATCTTGCAGGCGGTGGTGACAGTGCCAGCTGGAAGGGCGACCTGAAACAACTTGAGCTGCCTAGACTGAGCCCCTATAGCATCGAATATACCGGCTATTATCTGCAAAATGGTCAGCTACAGCTGAATAGCAGCGGCAAGCTGAGTGCCGGGAAGATCAGTGGTAAAAACCAGATTAAGATTCACCGTCTTGAGGTCGAGCCTGCGGATCAGGAACAGATGGCGGCCTTCAGTAAGAAGTTATCGATGCCGCTGGGCACCGCGGTCTCGATTCTTCAGGACGGTGATGACAATATCGATCTGGATGTGCCGATCAGTGGCTCACTGGAAGACCCGGATTTTGGTTTGCAAAGCGTTGTTACCCTGTTGGCCGGAAAAGGCCTTAAGCAGGCCGCCTTCAGTATTCTGCTTAAATCGCTGCAACCCTACGGCACGCTGATCAGCCTGGCCGCCAGTGCGGCGAAGGATGGTAGTTTTATTACGCTGAATCCGATTGTCTTTGCCCCGGGTAGTGCTGAGCTGAATGACGATGCCGTGGACTATCTGGCGAAAATAGAGTCGATGATGACTGAGCGTAAAGGGATGCGGCTGAATATCTGCGGCCAGGCGGTGCAGCAGGATCAGACGCTAATCAGGGCCGAGGTGGAAGCGGCGAACAAAAAACGCGAGAAACCGTTCACTGCCGAGGAACTTACAGCGCAGGAGCGGCAGCGGCTGGTCGAACTGGCGCAGCAGCGTGCCGACCGGGTTAAACAGCAGCTGACGGATAAGATACCCGGCGAGCGGTTGTTCAGCTGCTTCCCGGTTCCCTCACTGAATGACCCTCAGGCTAAGCCTTCAGCTACGCTTGGATTGTAAGCCAGGAGAGTGCGTCTGGAGAGTGTGCCTGGAAGGTGCGGATGGCTTTTTATGGCTCAGCGCGCTTTATCGGGAAAGGATGCCAGCATACTTGATATTCAATGGAACGATACAACTGCTTAACAGAGACTCACCACAGAGAAAATCTTATAAATAGCGTTTCTCCGTGTCCTCTGTGCTCTCTATGGTAAACACCTCCTTATACTTCTCAGCGTCACTGCAACGTCAGTAGCTCGGGCTTTTCCCGCCTACAATAGATTGCTTTGCAGAGATTTTACATAGCTGGAGAGCGCACCAGCCAGACTTAAACCGGGAAGATATCAATTCTTCCCATAACACGCGAAGAATCTTTATATCCGCACTCATGAACTCCAGACTTGATAGTAGGGTTTATAGTCGGGGCGTATAGTCGTGCTTATATCAACTCTGTTGTAGTTGCCGGTAGCCACTGGGTCGGTGGCTGATCAGCGCAGCAAGGGTGAACAGCAGCATCCCGGTCAGTGGCAGCATCAGCCAGATCCAGGGGTGCAGTATTACCGGCAGCTCCAATAACCGATAGCTGACCAGCCCGGTGATGATCTCGGTCAGCAGCGCGGCCATTATGCCACTGGCAAACCCCAGTAGCGCGAACTCGAGGATGTCGAGCTGGCGGGTCTGTGCCGGTGTGCTGCCCAATATTTGCAACAGCGCATTCTCGCGGCGCCGCTGCTCCAGCTCCTGATAGACCAATAATTGCACCAATACTAATCCGGCAAACAGGGTTAACCCGAGAATCAGTGTTGAAGCCTGAATCAGACGTTCAATCAGCTGACTGGCCTGATCAATCCACTGGCTAACATCGATCAGAGTTAACGAGGGGAACTGCTTCAGTAGTTCGCGGCTCAAACCAGCTTGTTTATCGGTTAAGCGGAAACTGGTGATATAGGTTTGCGGATAGTTCTGCAAAACGGGGGGGCTCAGAATGACATAGAAGTTGGGGCGGAATGAGCGCCATTCCACCTTGCGAATGTTGCTGATAGTGGCGTCAAACGTTGCACCGCCCACTTCAAAACCTATCTTATCGCCCAGCGTTAAGCCCAGATCTTCTGCCAGGTCCTGTTCAATCGAGATCAGGTTTTCCTGTGTTTCAGCCGGCCACCAGACCCCTGCAACCAGCTCATTATGCTTTGGAGCATTGGCTAACCAACTAAGGTTCAGTTCTCGTTTCAGTGCGTTGTTTTCCAGTTGATTCTGATCCAGAACCCGCTCCGGAGGCTGCCCGTTAATCAGCATAACCCGGCCGCGTATCATCGGGTAAAGTGTGGTTTCAATGTCGGAATCACTGAGGAACTGATTCAGTGGCTCGAGTTCCCACGGCTGAATATTGATAACAAACTGATTCGGTGTATTCACCGGCAGTTGTGCCCGCCAGCGGTTCACCAGTTCGGTCTGGCTTAGTAACAGGCTGCTTAACAGTGTCAGCAGTAAGCACATAATCCCCAGTTGAACCCGGTGCCACTGACGTTGTTGGCGGATGCGATAGCTGAGCAGTCGTCCCAGGCGAAAGCGCCGGGCTAACAAACGTCCGGCAGGGGGCAACAACAGACTGGCACAGAGTCCTGCAAGCAGTATGGTGGCGACACTCAGCAGGATTGCCGCAAGCGCATTGATGGCCGATCCGAGATAGAGGGCGATCACCGTCCCCGTGAGCGCCAGAATAATCAGCCGTGCCGGCCAGCTTAGTCCCTGATGGCTAAGCTGATCCCGACGCAACAGTCCCATCACCGGAATCCGGCTGATCTGCAGTAATGGGGAGAACCCGATCGCTAACAAAAGCGCCAGACTCAGCAGCGGGCCGGTCGCGATTAAACGGTAATCCGGCGCGGGCAAGCCTGCCGGTAAGAGCGTCTGTAGCAACGATCCGGTGAGTTGTAGCAGCAACAAACCTGCGATGATGCCGGTCAGCGCGGCAAGCGTCCAGCCCAACAGCAGCTTCAGTAGATACAGGTGGAGTATTTGTCGCGGTCTCATGCCCAGCGATTGCAGCAGCGCACTGCGTCGATACTGCGCGCTGCTATAGCGTCTCAGGCTGAGGGTGATCAGCAGGCCGCAGAGTAAGATGCCAAATAGGGAGGTCATGCGTAAAAAGCCTGACGCGTTTTCCATCGCTCCTGATGCCATCGGCTGATCCGCATAGACAGACCAGAGGCGCTGCTGGGGTGTCAGACTTTGCCGCAATTGAGCATGGAAACCTTTGATCTGCTGCTCTGTACCGCTGAACAGGGTGCGATAACCGATTCGGCTGCCGGGCTGGATCACCCGTGTTGCGGCCAGATCTTCCCGGTTAATCAGTAACTGCGGGCTGAAGCTGCGAAAGCCTGTGCCCCGGTCAGGGGAGCTGATCACCGCAGCGGTAATTTTAAACTGCGAATAGCCCAGGGTGATGGTTTCCCCGACGGCAATCCCCATGCGTTCTAAGAGTTGTTGTTCAGCCCAGGCGGTTCCTGCTACCGGAATCTGTGTCGGCTGCGGCGGCTCTGTAATCAGCTCTCCACGCAGAGGATAAGGGGCTTCGACGGCTCTGACCGAGCTGAGCAACATCTGCTCAGCGGTGCTGACCATGGTAGAAAACTGGGTGACATTGGTATACAGCAAGCCAAGCTTGGAGGCCTCTTCGTGGAGTGCTTCGTCAATGGGCTGGCTGTCGCTAAGGCTAAGATCGGCCCCCAGCATCGTTGCACTTTGTCGGCTGAGCCCTTTTTCCAGCTGATTCCCCAGCAGCGTCAGAAAGCCCGAAAGGGAGGTGGCGAGAAACAGTGCCAGCAGTAGTGCTCGCCATTCAAAGGTCAACAGGTCGGATCGGCTCTGTTTCAGGGCCAGGCGTATAAGCTGTGTTGATTTCATCCTATTGCTCCTGCAACTTTCCGTCATGCAGGTAGAGGCGTCGCTGACAGCGTTGGGCCAGTTCTGCATCATGGGTTATCAGGATTAGTGTGGTGTTTAGCTGCTGGTTCAGTTCAAACAGCTGGTCTACGATCTCCCGGCCGGTTTTCTCATCCAGATTGCCGGTGGGTTCATCGGCAAATAGCAGGCTGGGCTCAGTAGCAAAAGCCCGCGCGATGGCGACCCGTTGTTGTTCCCCGCCGGAAAGCCGGGCCGGGGTGTGATGATGACGCTGCTTCAGGCCGACACGGTCAAGCCAGTAGCTCGCTTGTTTTTCAGGGTTGGGGTGCCCCTGTATCTCCAGCGCTAACTGCACATTATCCAGTGCGGTGAGTTCGGGTAACAACTGAAACGACTGAAACACAAAACTGATATGCCTGGCTCGCAGTTCGGCACGGGATTGCTCATCCAGTCCTGAAAGGGGTTTGCCCAGCAACTCAACGGTGCCCTTACTCGGCTCGTCCAGACCTGCGAGAATACTTAACAGCGTTGATTTACCCGCACCGGATGGGCCAATGATAGCAATACTTTCACCCGCTCTGGCGTGGATGCTGATATCATTAAAAATATCTAATCCACCGCTTTGGTCTGGAAATGACTTAGACAGCGCGGTTGCAATCAATACAGCAAGGGGTTCTGGAGTCGTCATGGCATCTCTATTGGGTATCGGGTTATTACTGTTGACCAGCTTAGCATGGGGCGGTTCCATTGTGGTGATGGGTGACAGCCTTTCTGCCGCTTACGGCATTCCTAAGGAGCAGGGCTGGGTTGCACTGCTTGAACAACGTCTGGATGAAAACAACCTCAAATATGAGGTGGTTAATGCCAGTATCAGCGGTGAGACTACTCATGGTGGTATTACGCGTCTGCCAGCGGTATTGGATCAGTATAAACCGCAGCTGGTGTTGCTTGAACTGGGGGCCAATGACGGTTTGCGGGGAGCTCCATTGCCGGTGATTGAGAATAATCTCAACCAGCTGGTCAGCCAGTCGCTGGCGGCCGGGGCTCAGGTGCTACTTATGGAAATGCGTATTCCCCCTAACTATGGCCCCCGCTATAGCGAGGGTTTTACTGAGCTGTTTGCTAAGGTTGCGGAGCAGCAAAAGGTGCCGATGGCACCGTTCTTTATGGCTCCGGTAGTACTGCAGCCGGAGTTGATGCAGGCGGATGGGTTACATCCTAATGCACAGGCTCAACCGGCGCTTCTGGATCAGGTGTGGCTGTCACTGAGAGGTCTGTTACAACCTCAAGTGGAATAGGGATAATCGCGATGATGCGGGTGCCCTTGTCATGATTTTTACTGATCTGAAAAAAACCGCCCAACGCTCTTACCCGTTCTCGCATTCCGATCAGACCAAAGCCTTTTCTGAAAGCGTCCTTTTCAATGTCAAAGCCGCAACCGTCATCGCTGATCACTATTTCCAGCCGGTCGCCGCTGATCTCTTTACGTTGCCCTTGTGCGGTTCTGTGGATGTCGAGCCAGACATTGTGGGCCTGTGCATATTTGATGATATTGCTGAATGCTTCCTGTGCCAGGCGAAACAGGGTGATGTTGTAATCTTCTGACATCTCGTTCAGGGGGCCGCGATAGTCGCTATGCAGGGTGATGCCGTGTTCTTCAAAACGGTTGGAGACAATACACTCCTGAATCGCATCAACAAGCCCCAGGTCATCCAGCGCAGAAGGTCGTAACGCTCGCATCATGCCGTACGTCACATCGTAGATGTTCTGCGCGATCGCATCGATGGACTCGGCGGTCTGGTTAACCACACTGCTCTCTTCCGGGTGAATACGTTTAAGAATTTTCGCATCGGTTCGGATTGCTGTTAGTGATTGTCCGAGTTCATCATGAAGCTCCCGGGAAAGGTTGCGTCGCTCCCGCTCTTGTACCGCCAGTACCTGGTGAGTCAGGCGGCGGTTTTCTATCAGTTGGTCGCGCAGTTCACGGGTGCGGGTGTGTATTCGGGTCTCAAGCTGCTGACGTTCATTTTTCAGCGTGGCATAGATCGATGATTGTTCTACCGCGGCTTGCACTTTCTGTTGCAGATACGCGATCAGCATGAAATAAACCGCTAACGATGCTGACAGCAGTATCAGCAGCATCCCCAGGTTGATATTCTTCGGTCCGAAGTTGTGCACGATTTTTATCGTAAATGACTGGCCAAAACGGTTAACGGTGCGAGTCTCCTCCAGTTGAGGTAGCCATCCGGGAAGCTTGATTCTCGCGTCTGATTGGTGTTGATCAAGAATTTCACCCTTCTCATCCATCAGACTGATGCTGGCATGTTCAGACAGGAAGCTTGTATTGGGCAGCATGCCCGCAGTGTTAATTACGAGTGAGGCGATAAAAAGATTGTTGTGCGAGGGCGCTGTATTGCGCTCGAAGAACGCCAGAAACAGACCGTAGCCGGTTTTGTTGTTGTCCAGCAGGAAGGGCGGCGATGTGACCGGTTGATGATACTTTCTGGCGAAACGTATAGTTTCAGTAAATACCGGATCAGATAAAAGATCTGTGTTTAGCAGGTAGCGTGTATCCGGATTAAGTGGCTCAATAAAGGTAACGGGAAATATCGCCTTAAAGTCGTCTTTGGTCGGGTCAACGTTGTAATTTTCAGCGATACCATAACTGGGACTCAGGGGTTTCTTTTGCTGCTGTATCTGCAGTCTTTCAATATGCGGGTAACGCTTACGCATCTCGTTAGCAAAGCTGCGTATTGATTCCTGATCGTTTGGTGTTGATGATACCAGCACCGTAAAACTCTGTAGTAAAACCTCATTAATGTAGGCTTTTTCATACACCGATGAGTAAACAAAATGGGCATCGTTACTGAGGCTTTTCTTCAGTCGGCTGTAATCGGCATACAGACTCAAACCTGCCATGCTCAGGGTCAGTATCAGCCAGCCTGCGGTAATAAAAGGAAAATAGCTTCTTTGCATCGGAGTCGTAGTATCCGTGATCAGGTTATGAAATCCATATCATCGGCTTAGTGTAAACTATTTATTCCCGGAGCAAAAAAAAAAGCGCATAAGCGCTTTTTTTTATACAAAGGCAAGCGTCAGATGCGGGTCAGCCAGCCGTGTTTATCTTCGGCTTTACCCCATTGAATATCGTTCAGTGCCTGACGCAGTTTCAACGTGGTGGCGCCGATACCGCCGTTACCTACCGGGTATTCTTTGTCGTTATGAATCAGCGTGCCTACCGGGGTCAGTACTGCTGCAGTACCCGACAGAGCCGCTTCACAACCAGGTTTTGCTGCGCGTTCCAGTAATTCATCGATGGTGAGCTGGCGTTCCTGAACATCCATTCCCAGATCTCGGGCGATGGTCAGAATTGAGTCGCGGGTCACACCGTGCAGAAAGCTTTCATCCAGGGCTTTAGTAATAACTTCATTGCCATCGATCAGCAGGAAGTTGGCTGCACCGGTTTCCTGCACATCGCCACCGGGGCAGAACAGAACCTGGTCGGCACGCTGTTCCTGTTTGGCCTTCATAATCGGGCGCAGGGCACTGGCGTAGTTACCACCACTTTTGATCATTCCCATGTGGGCTGCACAACGGGCACCGTTCTCTTCCAGCAACAGGCGGAGAGTGGTATCACCTCCGGCAAAATAATCACCCACAGGCGACAGCAGAATATACTGGCAAGACGTCACAGATGGCGTTGCTGCTTTACCAATGGCGGGTTCAGTACCAATGTGTGTCGGACGGATATACATCGACCCCGGTGGCTCAGGTACTTCATCTTTAAAGCGGCGGACAATATCAATAATCATTTTGCCCGTCGCGGCTTTTTCTATGGCTGGCAGCGCCAGCAGCTCGCTGCTTTGGGTGAAACGGTCGATATTGCGATCCATGCGGAAGATATTGATTGAGCCATCCTGATGACGGAACGCCTTGAGGCCCTCAAAACAGGTGCTGGAATAGTGCAATACATGTGCTCCCGGGTGCAGCTGCAGGCTCTCGCTGCTGACGACTTCAGCTGCGCTCCAGCTGCTGCCGTCAAACCAGGAGATTGCCATTTCCGGCATAAACACAGTTCCAAAAGCTGCCATTGGTTACCTCGAAAAGATAATTAAGTTGATTGATCTGTTGCACGCAGCGTGATTCAGAGATTTTTTCAGGCCAATGATTGTAATCAGCAATGAATAAAAAGGGAATCGGCTACAGAATAATAAAAAGGGATAAAGATGAGAAAATTAACCTGAAAGCAGAGTATTCATCTACGGGTTAATCTTTGAGAAAACATAGAGGTCTCCCGGGTGGGTGAAGTGTGAATGAGAAATGGTATACTGCGGCCATACTTAACCGCCTCCCAAACAGACAGGAATCCCCTTGAAAGTTCTGATTGTGAAAACCTCATCCATGGGGGATGTTATCCACACACTACCGGCGCTTACCGATGCGGTAAATGCTATCCCGGGAATTCGTTTTGACTGGGTTGTTGAAGAGGCCTTTGCTGAGATTCCAGGCTGGCACTTTGCCGTTGATAAAGTGATTCCGGTGGCGATTCGGCGCTGGCGTAAAAATCTATGGAAGACTTTTACGGGTGGCGAGTGGAAACGCTATCGTTCGATGCTGGCTGAGACTGAGTATGACCTGGTGATTGATGCTCAGGGTCTGTTGAAAAGTGCGCTGCTGGTGACCCGCTATAGTCGTGGCATCCGTTGCGGCTATGATAAAGCCTCTGCACGTGAGCCCCTGGCTGCCCGTTTTTATCAGCGCAGTTTCAACGTTAGTAAAAATCAGCATGCGGTAGAACGCACCCGTCAGTTGTTTGCTCAGGCGTTGGGTTATGAACTCCAGGGGCGCGGCGACTTCGCTATTCGCAAACACTTCATTTCTGATCAGACCTCTGCGTCTGATTACCTGGTCTTTCTTCACAGTACCACCCGTTTTGATAAACACTGGCCGGAAGAGTATTGGCTGGAGCTGATCGATAAAGCGATTGCTGCGGGCTGGAAGATTAAGCTTCCCTGGGGCAACCCTGAAGAGCAGGCGCGCGCAGAGAGACTGGCAAAGGGACATAGTGCAGTTGAGGTGTTGCCTAAACTCAATCTGGCCGAGGTGACGACGGTGCTGGCCGGTGCGGCAGGTTGCGTGTCTGTTGATACGGGCTTATCGCATATGGCTGCAGCGCTGGATCGACCCAATGTTATCCTGTTTGGCTCCACTGATCCGGGCCTTGTAGGTGGTTATGGCAAAGGTCAGGTCTGCTTAGAGGCGAAAACGCAGATAGACAGCGGTCGCGATGTCGCACCGACTGTTTTTGTTAATCTGACGCCGGAGATTGTCTGGCAAACGCTGACGTCCCAGTGTTTAACGGCTGAGGATTAAACATGCACTGTTCTGTTTATTTCGTCTCGACACTGCTGCATCTGTTCACCGCTACGGCGATTGCCGGAGAGCGAAAAAATGAGAAAGCAGTTTTAGTCTTTATCGACCAGCCGGAAGGCCGTGTCCCGCAGATATTTGAACTGGTGCAGCAGTGGGAGTTGTCCCCCTTTGCTGAGCAACAGCTGTTTTATGGTCGCCTGAAAGGGGGCCTCAGCAAACTGAAAAAGAGACGTCAGCTTTTTCGGGGGATAAAAGAGTTAATTGAGCGACTTCAGCCGGAGCATATTTTTGTCGGCAATGATCGTCGTATAGAGTTTCAATATGCTATGCATATTGCGGGCTTAAAGGGCAAGACGACTATCGGACACTATATGGATGAGGGCACTTTCACCTATGTTGGGAGGAAGGCTTCCAGTGGTATTGGTGATGTGGTGGTAGACAACCTGCTGAAAAAATTGTTTTACGGCGTATGGTGGAAAAACCCGTTGACCGTTGGGGCGTCCGCCTGGATTAAAGAGGTGCATGTGGCGTTTCCTGAGCTGATCGATTCGCGCCTGAAATCCAAAGTTATACACTGTCTTTCCGCGGCCAGCTTTCAATCAGATTCGCTTAAGCAGCTGTCGCAGATGATGCTTAAGGTAAATGGCGTGACTGAAGCGCAGGTCCGCGAGCTTGATGTATTAATAACGTTGCCTCACGAGTCTCTGTTTGAAAAAAATAGTGGCTATAAAGAGAAGATACTGGCGCTTATTTCTGAGTTCAAGGGGACGGTTGCGGTTAAATATCATCCTCGGAATAGCTGCGAAGATGCGCTGGGGCTGCAGCAGATGAGTGTTGCTCTGCTGCCTTCTTCGGTCAGTTATGAGGCGATTTTGCCGCTGCTTAAACCTGAGGTTACCGTGATTGGAGATGTCTCCTCTACGTTGCTGCTAACCCGTTGGTTAAGGCCTGAAATTAAAGCGATCTCGTATCGCAATGGGACCGAAAACAGCAAGTTCGAGCAACTGTTTAGTGATCTTGGAATATCGATTAGATAATAGATGATGTGTTTAGACGCTATAAACATAAAAGCCAGGGTAGAGCTGAACGGTTTGTTTTTGAAGTTTACGAGAAAAAAGTATGTTGAATACAATTTTAACTGATCCCTCAGTCAAACGAAGCTTCAAAAAGGCGTTGTCTAAGGATGCTCAGGATAAGTACAACTCAGGCGAGCTGGGCGAGTATGATGATCGCACTTTGATATATGATGTTTTCTTGCAACAGGATAATCAAACGGTTGTGGTAATAACGCCGCCACCGGTAAACCTGTCTTCTAAACTATGGCCTATGTTTTTGGTGGTTGACGGGGAGCGAAAGGCTTTTTCTTTAGCGCTGAAGGATAGAAAGTTCAATGTTTATAAATTAAAGCTGGATGCGATGATAAGCTCAAATGTTGTTTGTGAGCTATCCGTGCCTCAGGGTGATTATAAGATTGAACTGGAGTTTAGAGACAATAAAGCGGAAGGCCTTGCTTTAGTTACTCTGCAAAAAAATAATAGTATTAGATGGATAGAGGATTGGATCGACTTCTATCGCAGAGAGTATAACGTTGATCATGTGTTTATATATGATAACAATAGTGATAATTATGCTGAGCTGAGCGAAGCTCTGCGTGGCAAGGCGACCCTGATCCCCTGGGGTTTTCCTTATGGCCCATACTATCAACATGATAATTCATTTTGTCAGATAGGTGCATTGAATCATTTTAAATATAAGTATGGCGATCACTGTACTATTTTAAATTTTGATATAGATGAGCTTCTTTTTTGCAGAGATCAGGATGTTAAAAAGGAAGTGTTGAGTCGATATTATACTCGTATAAATAGTTACCAGGGCTCTTCGCTTTTAGCATCTACACCTTCTGATTACTCGTTTAAACACTTTATCTATCGTGAAAAAAAGTCGAGAAACTGCGCATATAAATATATTGTTAAGGGCGATGCTGCATATCTTCGAGTCCATGCCGTTAAGTTTTTTCAAAACAAATATTTTTATCTTCATAAAGTTGAATCTTGGTTGCGCTCTATCGGTAATCTTATGTCGAAGAAGAAGTCGAAGCATGTAAAATCGGATGTTTTCCCTATAGAGAAAGCATATTTCGTACACTACACACCGATCACAACTAGCTGGAAAGAAAATGACAGGGAAAAGGTAGGGTCATTAGATCTGGATAAGTATCAGCTGGATACTTTGGCCGTGAAAGTTTTTGGTGATGAATATATTTGAGTCGTCGGTGTTACGAGTCAGAGTTATGGGTTGTTAAAAAAAATTTAGATGGCCCGTATTCAGGGGTTTAGTGCTTCAGCGAGAGAGATTTTTAATGATTATTATTGGCTACTATACGACTGATTCAGTGTATGAAAGTTGTTTTGAATTGCTTGAAAAATCGCTGATCCGTGCAGGACATCGTTACAGCTTTAAGGCGATTCCTCCCTCAGACTGGAAAAGTGCTACTGATTTAAAGCCAAAGATAGTTCTGGAGCAACTGGAACAGTTTCAGGAGCCGGTTCTCTACCTAGATGTGGATGCGTTTGTTCATGAAAATCTGGACCAATATTTTGCAGATAAAGACTGCGATATCGCGGTTAATTATCTGCGAAAGAAAACCGGTGAAGAGGAGTTGTTATCAGGTACCGTTTACTTCGCTTACAGTGAAAAGGTTCTCTCTCTGGTTCGTGCCTGGAAGGAAGTAGGTGAGAATAATCCTTTGTTAAATGATCAGCAGGCTTTACAGCAGGCGGTTCAGGAATTTGAAGATGAACTAAAGGTATATCGCCTCTCAGCTGCGTTCACCTATATTTTTGATCGGGTGTATGAGGATGTAAAGCGCCCGGTTATTGAACATCTGCAAGCCAGCAGAGAGATCTACTGCAGAAACGATATGAAAACACTAAAGAACCGATTAAAAAAGTTTATGGGCCTGAAGGTGCATAAAGCTGAACTTTTAAAAAGAAGGCATCAGCGGGTTGCCGAACTAAATAAAGTTTTTCTTGACGTATAAAGGGAAGTTGGCAATGGTTACGTCTTACAAGGAAGGCCTTGCAGGTCGATTTGTTGTTTATTGTGTGTTATACGCGCTGGCGATCTATCTTGCATTCAATGAATTCGCTAATGGATTGTTGATTATTGCGGGCCTGGTTTCGTTATTTATTTTTGGACGTAGACACAGGGTGCTGACCGATGGAATCAGGAAAGATGAGATCGTCTGGGTATTCACCCTTTTATTATATCCAATGTGTTTCTTATATGCTTTTTTTCTGCATCGATCGCAAATAGATTCTGAAACTTTTGTCGAGTTTTTCAGAGTATCGCTTTTAGTCGTTATGGTATTTATGGTAGCACGGAAAAGCCATGTGTTAACCATTACTCGCCTTAAAGTTGCGGTCACTGTTTTCGCGGGGCTTTCCGGAGGCATGGGGATTATCTTCTGGTTTATGCAGGGTGGGGGGCGGATATCAGTTGGTACGCCACTGATTAATATGTATGCTTTGTTGATAACCTGCGCGGCCGGAATGGTTATGCTTTTTTGTCTGCTTGAATCTGATGGTATGAAAAAGCAGTATTATCGGGCATGTTTTCTCGCTGCTGTTGGCGGTGTTTTTTCTTCCGGTTCGAAGAGTGCAATACTGGCGCTGATCTGTGTGTTTTTGTGCTTATCTTTTTTTCACGTTCGCCGTAACAGAAGTCGTATTAAAGATATACTTATATTGCTTTTGCCTCTGATCCTGTTTGGTTTGATTATGAACCCTTTCAGCCGTATTGAAGCGATGATTAATAGTGTAGGTATTTATACGGGAGAGCAGGCGGAGGCACCGTCAACTGTCAGTTCTACCGGCCAGAGAGTTCAGATGTACCGTGCGGCAATAGCGGGTATTCAGGATGGTCCTGTGTTAGGCAAAGGAACCTGGAGACTGGGCAAAATTTTCCCAGATCGGATTGAGAGTGGTACGCTCGCTATCTCAACAAAGCGGTATGTGCATGTTCATAATGAAGTTCTTCAGGCCTGGCTGACGAGGGGGCTCCCTGGGGTGACTTTACTGCTAATGTTGTTTCTGGTGCCTCTAAGTGCGGCTAAGAGCAGAGATGTTGTTTCCAAAGGATGCATCTATATAACATTGTTTGTCTATATGGTATTTGCGATGTTTGAAGCGCCTTTGAACGCAAATGTCTCCTATGCTTTTTTTATGATTACGATTTCTTTATTCCTTGCTTGCCGATTGGGCGATCAGGGTTGTATTACTCAGTCTTCCAGGAGTTAGTGTGGTTATTGTCAGATTAATCGGCGGTTTGGGTAATCAGTTGTTTCAATATGCTTATGCTTTATCGCTTGTCGGAAAAGGCTATCAGGTTAAGTTGGATATATCTGAGTTCGATACCTATACACTGCATGGAGGGTATAGCCTGGGGCATTATGGTGAGCGGATTGAGACTGCAACAAAGGACGAGATCGAACAACTGACCAAGTCGGGACCTCTCGAAAAAATGGTACGTAAGCTTCAGGGTAAAAAAAGCAGACGGGTGCTTAAAGCATCAAATTTTTCGTTTGATGAAAGGATGCTGGATCCTGAAGATAATCATTATCTTGTGGGTTATTTTCAGAGTGAGAAATACTTTGAGAATATCAGAGGGGAGCTACAGGACTCTCTGTCTCTGAAACATAAGTTATCCGATTACTCGCAGCGGGTATATGCGGACATACACGATTCTCCTGTTAGTGTGTCAGTACATATCCGCCGCGGCGATTATGTCAGCGATCAGTCGGCTTACAATACCCATGGTGTTTGCTCTCTAAATTACTATTTTTCAGGGATAAAGTATTTTCAAGACCGCTATTCGGAAGTCGATTTCTATGTGTTTTCTGATGATATTGACTGGGTTAAAGAGAATCTGAGAATCAATCGCGCACAGTATATTACCTCTGAACAGAAACGCTTCGCTGGAGAAGATATCTATCTGATGAGTCAATGCGATCATAATATTGTGGCGAATAGCTCGTTTAGTTGGTGGGGCGCCTGGTTGAATGATAATAGTCGCAAAGAGGTCATAGCTCCGCAGCAGTGGTATGCTGACCCTGATATGCAGCGGCTGAGTAAATCCCTGGTGCCCGATAGCTGGGTCAGGCTTTAGGAGTACGAGGTGGCTGATCTTCCACTGGTTTCGGTTATTATTCCCGTTTTTAACGGTGCAAATTATCTGTGTGAATCAATAGCATCTATTACAGAACAGACTTATCCCAATATTGAAATTATTGTTATTGATGATTGCTCTTCGGATAACAGCGTTGCTCTTATCGAGAGAATTGATGCCAATAATATTCAACTTATACGAAATCAAATAAATAGCGGTGTAAGTGCCTCACGGAATACAGGCATACGAGCCGCGAAAGGTAAATATATCGCCTTTATGGATGCTGACGATATTAGTGTTCCCCATCGTATTGAGACGCAGGTTAATTTTCTTGAAGTGAATTCGGAGTATGGCCTGATCAGTTCAGCCTATGAAACGTTTGAAGAGAACCTGCTGTCAGGTAAAAGAAGTCTGAAGACGCTGCCTTCTGATCCTGATTATATTGCCGCCCGTTTGCTTTTTCAGTGTGTAATTTGCTGCCCAGCCGCGATGCTGTGTGCAGATATTATAAGGCAGCATGCCTTGTACTTTGATGAGTCTTTGTCGATGTGTGAGGACTGGGATTTATGGTACAGATTGAGCCAGGTTACCCGAATCTCCAATATTGAAGATGTATTGCTCTACTACCGTAAACATTCTAGTAACTCCTCTAAGAAGAGAGTTGATATGCACCGGAGTAGAGTCAGGCTGTTCCAGAGAAGTTTCCGCGACCATGGTGTTAACGTTAACGGACTGTTCAATGATAGCTGTTATTTGAAAGGGAGAGCCGAGTTCGGTGCTTTTGTTGAATCTGCTGAACGCTTTGCAAAGCAAAACCGGGCAGGGCAACAGTTTAGTGAGAAAGAGATTGTTGCAGCCAGTGCTTATGTTTTATATGAGGTCTATAAAACCAATGTTAAAGCGCTGGGTTACAGCACCTATGATGCTTTGCGGCGCTCATGGTTGTATCAGTATATGGATATCAGCCTGAAAAACCGGATTAGGTATTTTCTGCGTTGTAAACGTGCGTCCCTGAAGTTTTAGGTTTTAGTGGACTGATAGATATTCTTCTCGCCTAATGGCGCAGTTTTAAACCGCTTATGGACCCACATATATTGCGACGGGGCTTTGCGAATGCCCTGTTCAATCGCTTCGTTAATAAGTACTGCATCCTGCTCCTCTGATCCTGAAGGAAACCCCTTTACTTCACTGCATTCAAGAATGTAACCGGAGTTGTCGGGTTTGCGCCAACAGTCCAGTTTAACTAGAGGTGAGTCATTCAGGCTGTGCATTTTTGTGGTAGCAACCGTTGTGACGGCAGGATAACCAAAAAAAGGCACAAACAGGGTTCCCTTGCGCCCCAAATCCTGATCCGGCGCGTACCAGATACAGTGATTATTGCGCATCGCCCTGAGCATCTGCCGGGTTTTCTGGCGCTCGACAGGGTGGCTGAAGCGGCTACGTCCGCTGGTAAAAAACCATTCAAGCATCGGGTTATCATGTTTTCTGTATAGGGTGCTGCAGGGCTTGCCATGTAACGAGAAAAGCAGTCCCGCCAGATCCAAGCAGGAGAAGTGCCAGCCCATCAGGATGACGCCATTACCTTTTTTCAGTTCCCGGTCAAGCAGGTCGAAGTTACGAAGCTCTGTTATTTTGCGGAAGAAATTTTCATCTTTCCAGTAAGCCCAGCCGGTTTCTATAAGACCAATGCCGTTGTTCTCAAAAACCTCTTTAACCCGCTGTTGTTGCTCTTCAGGGGAGAGTTCGGGAAAGCAGACTTGGATATTGACGGTTGTGACATGCCTGCGCTTTTTCATCAGGCGATGAAGTATCAGGCCCAGATGCTTACCGATCCAGAGTCCCCAGTGAAATGGCAGGGCGCAAAGCAGGCGCAGGAGCCCGATGCTAATCCATATCAGCCAGTACTTCGGTGCAAGAAAATCTGACCAGCGTGCTTCTTTGTTCCCCACAATTCATCCAGATGCTGTAAAATCAGGCAATTATAATGTTCAAACCTCTGTAACACTAGCATATCGCCGGGGCGTTTAACGTTGTTCTCAGCCAATCAGCCAGTGCTTGCGGGGCATCCAAAATTGCAAAGAGTCTTTTTATAAGTGAAAAAAGAGAGTAGTTGGCAGGTTTATAAGCGCCTGTTGCAATATGTCAGACAGTATTGGTCAGCTTTTTTGCTCAGTGTTGTCGGTTTTGCAATTTATGCCGGTTCGCAAACGGCTTCGGCCAAGTGGCTGGAGACGTTTGTCGATGCTGTTGGGTCAGGCCAGTTGGATAAACGAGGGCTGCTGGCTTTGGCGATACTGGGAATCTTTCTTATCCGTGGCATCGGCACCTTTCTGGGAAACTATGGGCTTTCCTATGTGGCGCGCTATGTCATTCACGACTTGCGGGGCGATCTGTTCAAGCACCTGATGCTTCTTCCCAGTTCTTACTACCATAAACACTCCAGTGGTGAGTTACTGGCAAAGCTGACCTATAACGTTGAACAGGTTACCGGGGCGGCAACTAATGCGCTGAAAGTGGCGATTCGTGAGGGGTTCACGGTTATTGGTTTGTTTGGCTATATGCTTTTTCTTAACTGGAAGCTAACCTTGCTGTTTCTGGTTGTCGGCCCTGTTGTTGGCGTCGCCGTGGGTATTGCTGCCCGCCGGATGCGTGGTATTAGCCGGAATGTGCAGCGCAGTGTCGGTGATATTACTTCGTCCGCATCTGAAGCGATTAAGGGCTATCAGGTGGTGCGGATTTTTGGCGCTACTGACATCGAGACTGAGCGTTTTATCAAGGTAAGCCAGCAAAACCGTCGTCAGGTGATGAAGATGGTGGTGACTCAGTCGGTGACGACGCCCTTCGTGCAGATGATGGTGGCCGGAGTGATTGCCCTGATGACCTATCTGGCGATGGAACCGGATCTGATCAGGGAGATGACTACCGGGCAGTTTATCGCTTTTATCTCTGCAGCAGCGCTGATGGCGAAGCCAGTGCGCTCGCTGACTGAGATCAGCAGCATGATTCAATCGGGTCTTGCTGCATCTGAAAGTGTTTTTGAGGTGGTGGATACTGCGCCGGAAAAGGACAGTGGCTCATTTGAAGCAGAGCGTGTTAAGGGCGCGCTTACGTTTAACGAAATGAGTTTCAGCTATGACGCTGATTCGAAACCGGTACTGAATAATATCAGCCTTGAGATTAAGCCAGGTGAAACCATTGCGCTGGTGGGTAAGTCCGGCAGTGGTAAATCCACACTGGCCGGTTTGTTACCCCGTTTCTATGATGTGCAGCAGGGGGAGATCCTCCTCGACGGCCACAATATAAACGAATATAAACTCGCTAATCTGCGTAGCCAGATCGCTTTGGTGAATCAGCAGGTGATCCTGTTCAACGGTACCATCGCAGAAAACATCGCTTACGGTGGGATGGCCGGTTGTTCCCGGGAGAAGATAGAAACAGCGGCTGAAGCTGCGCATGTTACTGAGTTTGTGCAACACCTGCCGGATGGGTTGGATACTCTGGTGGGTGAAAACGGCGTGTTGCTATCCGGCGGCCAGCGACAGCGGATTGCGATCGCCCGGGCGATTCTTAAAGATGCCCCCATTCTGATTCTCGATGAGGCAACCTCAGCGCTGGATACCGAGTCTGAGCGACATATTCAGGATGCGTTGGAAAATGTGATGCAGGGGCGAACCACTTTGGTTATCGCCCATCGGCTATCGACCATCGAAAATGCTGATCGGATTCTGGTGATGGATGCGGGCAAAATTATTGAACAGGGCAGCCATGCCCAGTTACTGCAACTGGGGGGCGTGTATGCCAACCTCCACAGTTTGCAGTTTTCAGAAGCGGCTGCAGTGATCGATACAGAAAAAACCTCCGATGAGGAACAGAACCTATGAAGCTGGTAATGCCCCGATTAGATAAAGCGCAGGTGTTAGTCGTTGGTGACCTGATGCTGGATCGCTACTGGCATGGCCCGACGTCCAGAATCTCTCCCGAAGCGCCGGTGCCGGTGGTCAAGGTCGATCAGATGGAGGACCGTCCGGGGGGCGCTGCGAACGTTGCGCTGAATATTACCGCACTGGGTGGGGGAGTCTCTCTGGTGGGTATAGTGGGGCAGGATGAAGCCGGGCAAGCGTTGCAGCAACAGTTGCTGTCCGCGCGGGTGAACTGTCAGTTCTGTATTAGCAGCGGTGAGCCGACCATCACCAAGCTGCGGGTGATTAGCCGTCATCAGCAACTGATCCGACTGGATTTTGAAGAGCGCTTCAGCCCTGAACACAGTTCCGCTTTACAGCAACAGGTTGAGTCGCTTCTGGGAAATGTCAGTGCTCTGGTTTTATCTGATTATGATAAGGGGACACTGAGTGACCCTCAGGTGCTGATCAGCGCAGCCCGTAAAGTGGGAGTGCCGGTTTTAGTTGATCCGAAAGGCACTGATTTCGAGCGCTATCGCGGCGCCACCCTGCTGACGCCAAATATGGGTGAGTTTGAGGCGGTCGTTGGCCGTTGTCACTCGGAACAGGAACTGGTTGAAAAAGCCCAGTTACTTGTTACCCAGCTTGGGCTTGATGCGCTGTTGGTAACCCGCAGCGAGCAGGGAATGACCCTGATAAAGCCGGGTCAGAATGAAGTGCATTTCCCTGCCCATGCCCGGGAAGTGTTTGATGTTACTGGTGCAGGAGATACCGTAATCTCTACCCTGGCGACGGCGCTGGCGGCGGGTGAGTCGCTGGAGATCGCCACCGGCCTTGCTAATATCGCTGCGGGTATCGTGGTGGGTAAACTGGGCACCGCAGCCATCAGCGGACCGGAACTGCGCCGGGCCGTTAACCGGGCGCAAGGATCAGAGCGAGGCGTTGTTAGCGATGAGCAGCTGCTGATTGCACTGGAGGATGCCCGTGCTGCCGGTGAGAAGATCGTCTTCACCAATGGTTGTTTTGATATTTTGCATGCCGGCCATGTGGGCTATCTGGAGCAAGCCCGGGCGCAGGGTGACCGGCTGGTGCTGGCGATCAATGATGATGACTCAGTCCGTCGTCTCAAAGGCGAAGGCCGCCCCATCAATCCGGTTGAGCGGCGTAAAACCGTGCTGGCCGGGTTAGAAGCGGTCGACTGGGTGGTTAGCTTTGCTGAAGATACCCCCGAGCGATTATTGGAACAGATTCGTCCCGAGGTGCTGGTAAAGGGGGGCGATTACGGTCTTGATCAGGTGGTTGGCGGGGAGTTTGTCAAAAGTTATGGTGGCGAAGTGAAAGTGTTATCCTTCCTCGATAACTGCTCTACTACGGCGATCGTTGAGAAAATACAGGGTAACTGAGTTTTAAATTAACGCTTCGACTGGCTTTGGTTCAGGCTTGCTATCACCGCTTTAACATTGGCGCGCAGATGGTCTGGATTGATAGTGCCAATAATGGCACTGCTGACCCCGTGATGGCCAAGTACCAGATCGAAACTGGCGCGGACCGGATCGGTATCGACACCCTGGGCGATATGTCCCGAAGCCAGTGCTTTCTTGATCAAAATGCCTTTGTGGTGTGCCAGTGCATAATCAAGCACCGCCAGTTCGTCCTGATAACTCAGGTTGTAGGTGACCATAGCAATGTCGGAGCGTTTCAGGGTTTCGATACCGCCTTCGACTGTCTTAGTCGACATCCCCCCGGCGCGAATTTTGCCTTCAGCTTTTAGCTGTTCCAACTGCTCCAGAATGCCATAGTGATTGATAACCTCGAGATCATTACCGTCAGAATGCACCAGCAGAATATCGATAACATCGGTTTTCAGCCGTTTCAGACTGCGTTCGACGCTCATGCGGACATGTTCCGGGGTAAAGTTAAAATGTGATTGCCCTGTCTGGCTATCAAACTCTTCCCCGACCTTGCTGCAGATCAGCCAGTGATTGCGCTGATTGTGCAGTAGCGGCCCCAGTCGTGCTTCGCTATTACCGTAAGCAGGCGCGGTATCCAGCAGATTGATACCCAGATCCCGGCTGAGATCGAGCAACTGGGCTGCCTGCTTATCATCCGGAATAGTGAAACTATCAGGATATTTTACCCCTTTATCCCGCCCGAGCTTAACGGTGCCAAGCCCTATCGGACTAACCATCAGGTCCGTGCCAGCAATAGGCCTGAGCGTTAGCAAAACATCGTCTCCCATACCGGTTCCGCAATTGCCGGACGGGGCAGATTAGCGGTCAGGTCCGCATCAGCGATGTTCATCGGGGTGATATTTTGTTCACTCAGCAGGGCGAGAATCTGATCGGCGAGGTCGGGTGCCAACGCCAGTTTCGTCGGCCAGCTGATAATGCAGTTTCCCGCCGCCTGAGCAAAGGCTGAGTCCGGGCGGGTGAGCGATGATTGTTTTGGTTCAGCGCGGTTAATATGAAAGCTGGCCCAGCGGGCATCTTCCAGTTCGACCCAGGGGAGTAGCTCAGCGATCAGCTTTTCAGCTTTGCTGATCTGTTGCTCCGAACTCAGATTGACGCCTGTTTCGGCCAGGTCGCCCCCTAAGTACCAGACATGTTCGCCATTGCTGGCAGGGTGTGTGGTGATAGTGACCACTGGCTTACTGCCGCTGCTGATGCAGTGGGCAAAGGTTGGCAGGTCTGAACGGTGACGAACCATCACCATATGCAGGGGTCTGCGCTGCATCTGCGGCTGTTGAATATTCAGCTGTTGCAACAGCGCTTCTGAGCCTTCTCCGGCGGTGGTGATGTAGCGCTGCGCTACGATGCGTATCTGAGGGAGTTGCACTGCCGCGACGTGCCCGTTTTCGATGACAAACTGAATATCACCGGCGTCGACTTTGCAGATTCGCTGCAGATGGGGGGTGGCCAGTGCGTCAATCACCGTTGGAACATCCAGCACAATCTCATTCAGCTTATAAAGATTGCCGCGAAAGTGTGGATGATTGAACGCTTTCGGGCGCTGCTCTGCAGTGACACTTTCAACCCGTCCTTTCAGTGCTTTGCTGGCGAAAAAACTGGTCATTTTTGACCCTAGCGACGCTTTAGACCACATATAGTGGGCATCAGAGAGAATCTTTGCGCTGCTCAGGTCCAGCTCACCGGTGCCGTCAAGACAGGCACGCCAGCGCGATGGCATATCCGCAATACTGCTGGACGCCTGCGTCAGGACACCGTTCAGCGCATACTTGGTGCCGCCGTGGATGATCCCTTGGGAACGCACTGATTGCGCACCGCCGAGATCGCCGGTTTCCAGCAGTAAGGCGTCATACCCCTGTTGTAGCGCCCGGTTAAGCAGCCACAGACCTGCGATACCGCCTCCAAGAATAACCAGATCTGTCTTTATCGTTTGCATGAATCACCCTGCCGGTTAACTGCGCTTATTATACCTTCGGTATCGCAGGCTGATAATGGTAAACTGATGTTTTCTGAATGGAATTCGTTTATCCCCATGGCCCGATTGCTCTATTCGCTGCTGTTTTACTGTCTGACACCGCTGATATTGCTGAAGCTCTGGATGCGCGGACGTCAGAGCCCTGAATATCTGCTTCGCTGGGGCGAGCGCTTTGGTTTTGTGCGCCGGTTAAGTGGTGAGCGACCGATCTGGATTCATGCGGTTTCCTTTGGTGAAACCATGGCTATCATTCCGCTGGTGGAAAAACTGCTGGCGGAACATCCGCAGATCCCCGTGTTTATCACCAGTATGACTCCTACCGGCAGTGCCCGGGTGCAGACCCACTTTGGTGATCGGGTCGGGCATGCCTATTGTTCCTATGATCTTCCCTGTGCACTGGCCCGCTTTCACCGGCGTATCCGGCCGCGCAGCTGCGTGATCGTCGAAACTGAGCTCTGGCCTAATCTTATCCACAGCTGTGCGAAACGCGGGGTGCCTGTGCTGGTGACCAACGCTCGCCTGTCGGCCCGTTCGGCCGCCGGTTATCAGCGATTTCGCTGGCTGACCCGGCCGATGTTGAGCGAAGTTACCCGTATCGCCGTGCAAAACCGGGAGGATGGTGAGCGTTTTATTTCGTTGGGACTTGCGCTGGATACACTGCAGGTGACCGGCAGCATCAAGTTTGATATTGCCGCGCCCGAGGGGGTTGCCACAGAGGCTGCTAAGCTGCGTGTTGCCTGGGGTATTGAGCGTCCGGTGATTATCGGTGCCAGCACCCACGATAACGAAGAGTTGCAGTTGCTTGAGGTGTATCGCAATCTGAAGTCCCGCTATCACAAGCTGTTGTTGATTCTGGTACCCCGTCATCCGGAGCGCTTCTCTACGATCTATGATCAGAGTGTCAAAGCGGGTTTTCGTACCTGCCGACGTAGTCTGTCACCCCTGCCAGCGGCGGATTGTGAAGTCTATCTGGGGGATACTATGGGGGAACTGATGACACTTTACAGCGCTGCGGATATTGCCTTTGTTGGCGGCAGTCTGATCGAACGTGGCGGGCATAACCCACTGGAGCCCGCCGTGTTAGGTAAGCCGGTGTTGATGGGGCCGTATGTGTATAACTTTCATCAGATTGTTAGCACCATGGAGCAGGAGCTGGCGTTGCAGGTGGTCGCTGGCGCTGAAGAGTTGCAACAGGTGATCGCCGAGCTGCTGGATCATCCCGAGCACGCCCGGGCGATGGGTATCCGCGGGCGAACCTGTATCGAGTCTAACCGTGGTGCGCTGAATCAGCAGTTGGCACTGGTGAAGCAGCTGGCCGGTCTTGAGTAATCCCAGAACTTATCAATTAAGAACCTGGCTATTAAGAGCTTAGCTGCCGGTCCATCTCTTCACAGAGCCAGTGGCCGATAAATATATGCGCTTCCTGAACCCTTGCGGTCTCGGTACTCGGGGCTTTTATCAGGTGATCTGCTATCGACTCTAACCTGCCGCCACTCTCCCCGGTCCAGGCCCAGCAGGTCGCTCCAATCTGTTGTGCGGCCTCAATGGCGTTGATCACGTTGTTGCTGTTACCCGAGGTCGAGAGGCCAATCACCAGGTCTTCAGGGCGGCACAGTGCTTCAATCTGCCGGGTAAACACAGAATCAAAACTATAGTCGTTGGAATGGGCTGTAAGGATTGAGCTGTCGACGGTCAGCGCAATGGCTGGCAGGGCGCGTCGTTCCGCTTTGTAACGCACGACAAACTCAGCGGCCAGATGCTGGCTGTCTGCGGCACTGCCGCCGTTACCGAGAAACAGCAACTTGCCACCGGCAGCAAAAGTTGTTGAGATCTGCTCTGCCAGTTGCTCAACATCGGCCTGAATTTCTGGCAGACGGTTAAAGGTTTGCATATGGCGTTGCAGTGCGTTTTCAAATGACATCGTTTTATCCTTACAGATCAAAGCTGAACTGTTCGCCAGCCTGTTCAGCGAAGATACCGCTCAGCACAGCATTCAGCTCAGTACCATCGCTGTCTCGCACCCAGGTTTTACCATTGAAATCAAAGTGAAAACCGCCGCTACGCGCCGCCAGCCAAAGCTGTTTAACCGGTGTCTGACGGGTGAAGATTACCTGGGTTTTATTCTCACAGATCACCGTCAGAACACCGCCGTTGTTCATAAAGTCGAGATCGGTTTCCGCCTCATCCAAAACCTCTTCAACGCGTTCCAGGGTGTCATCAACCTTCTGGTTAAATTCAGATTCGTTCATTGTCATACTCACAGGCGGAAAATTATTAGTAGGACAGAGTATATAGCAGTTCGTTCAGGTACTCATCATGGCAACGGCGCTGTATAATCGGAGGATTAATTTAATGTCAGGAATAAACACCGTGAAAGCCTGTTGGATTGCCATTTTTTTCAGTGCTCTGTTAATCAGTGGTTGTGGTCAGAAAGGTAAGCTATACCTGCCTGATGATGCGCCAAAACAGACGCAGCAATAGTCTCAATTGCCCAGCCGCTTTGAAACGGCGGAAATAACAGGCTCAGCACTCCTGAGCAGTCACCCTATTTAATACAGACAGAAGACAATGGATAATTTTCAATATCTCAACGGCCGTCTTTGTGCCGAAGAAGTGCCGGTCAGCCGGATTGCCGCAGACTATGGCACACCCACCTATATCTACTCCCGTGATGCCCTGGAGCGAGCCTATCTCGACTATGCTCAGGCGCTGGAAGGGCGCGATTCACTCGTATGCTACGCAGTGAAAGCGAACTCCAATATCGGCGTACTCAATGTGCTGGCGCGTTTGGGTGCAGGCTTCGATATTGTCTCCCTGGGTGAACTGGAGCGGGTGATTAAAGCGGGTGGCGACCCGGCTAAAGTGGTTTTTTCCGGCGTGGCTAAGCGTGAAGATGAGATGCGTCGCGCGCTGGAGCTGGGAATCCACTGCTTCAATATTGAGTCTGAAGCGGAGCTGGACCGGCTTAATAAAGTGGCGTCTGAGCTGGATAAGGTTGCGGCGATCTCCCTGCGGGTGAATCCCGATGTCGATGCCGGTACGCATCCCTATATCTCCACCGGGCTGAAGGATAATAAGTTCGGTGTTGCCATTGACGATGCGGTGCGTATCTATACCTATGCCCACAGCCTGAGTCATCTTGATGTGCAGGGCGTGGATTGTCATATCGGTTCACAGCTGACGGAGATTGCGCCGTTTCTGGATGCGCTGGACCGGTTGTTGCTGTTGATTGATACACTGGCAGAGCAGGGTATCACCATCAAGCATCTGGATCTGGGTGGTGGTCTGGGTGTGTGTTATACCGATGAGGTGCCGCCAACGCCACAGGAATATATCGCTGCTGTCATTGAAAAGTTGGGCGCACGGCCGTTGAAACTGATCTTTGAACCGGGTCGCTCTATCGCTGCCAATGCGGGAATTCTGATCACTAAAGTGGAGTTCCTGAAGTGCACTGAGCATAAAAACTTCGCCATCATCGATGCCGCGATGAATGACCTTATCCGCCCGGCGCTATATAGTGCTTATATGGAGATTATTCCGGCAGAGATGCGTGCAGAGGGTGAAGCTCGTCGCTTTGATCTGGTGGGGCCGGTATGCGAATCAAGTGACTTTCTGGGTAAAGACCGGGAGCTGAACATTGAAGCGGGTGATCTGCTGGCTGTCTGTTCTGCCGGGGCTTATGGGTTTGGCATGAGTTCTAATTACAATACCCGTAACCGGGCAGCGGAAGTGATGGTGGATGATAACCAGGTGCACCTGATCCGCAAGCGCGAAACGATTGTTGACCAGCTGCGTGGTGAAACCGTTTTACCGGGCTAAAAGCGGACGCTAAGATCATGTGAGTGAATTCATTTATATGATCTGCTGAATACGCGTTGCGAATAAGCCCGACAGAGAAGGCAACACACTGTCCGAACAGTGCGCCTTAAGAGATGACTATGTTAGTTCGATTTACAAAAATGCATGGCCTTGGCAATGACTTTCTGGTGCTGGATACCGTTACCCAGAAAGTGAAGATCAACTCTGCGATAGTGGCGCGTCTGGCCGATCGTAATTTTGGTGTGGGTTTTGATCAGATGTTGATTGTCGAACCGCCCACTAATCCAGAGATGGACTTCCGTTACCGGATCTTCAATGCGGATGGCAGTGAGGTGGAACATTGCGGCAATGGCGCCCGGTGTTTTGCTAAATTTGTTCGCGATAAGCGGCTGACCGCTAAAGAAACCGTGGCGGTAGAAACCCAGAAAGGGCCGATCTATCTGACCATTACCGAAGATAAGCAGGTGGTGGTGGATATGGGAGTGCCCGTACTGGAACCTCAGCATATTCCGTTTAGTGCAGATCACCAGGCCGCTACCTATCCGATAGAGGTTGGTGGACAGACCGTGCAGATTAGCGCGGTGTCGATGGGCAACCCCCATGGTGTGTTAGTGGTTGATGCGGTTGACACTGCGCCGGTTGAAACCTGGGGGCCCGCATTGGAATCACACGCTAAGTTCCCGGCGAAAGCGAATATTGGATTTATGGAAGTAATCAGCGGCGCGGAGATTCGTCTGCGTGTCTATGAGCGGGGCGCGGGAGAGACCATGGCGTGCGGTACCGGAGCCTGTGCTGCGGTGGTCGCTGGACGTCTGCGTGGTCTGCTCGACGATAAAGTAACGGTGCACCTGCCCGGTGGCTCTCTCGTGATTGAGTGGCCCGGCGAAGGTGAGCCGCTGATTATGACCGGACCGGCAACCACTGTGTATGAAGGGCAGATTTTTATATGAGTGATAACACGTCAACAGAGATGCTGCAGGCTGCTATCAGCCCCGAGCAGGTGGCTGAATATCTGCTAGAGCATCCGGATTTCTTTAGCGGCAATGAGTATCTGCTGGAGAAGCTCTACGTCCCCCATCAGCGCGGCGATACCGTGTCGCTGGTGGAGCGTCAGACCAGCCTGTTACGTCAGAAAAACAGAGAGCTACACGACTACCTTGGCGACATGATCGGCGTTGCCCGGGAAAATGATATCCAGTTCAGCAAAACCAAGAAGATGGTTCTGGCGCTGATGGATGCAGAAACCCTCGATGATGTGGCGGTGGCGATTGATGAGAGTCTGTGTCAGGACTTTAACAGTGATACCACTGCGCTGGTGCTGTTCAGTGATCAGCGGGAAGACCTGAGTAATCTGCGTCTGCTGCCACGGGGTGACGCTGCGGCAATCGATGCGTTGGTGGATCAGTCCCAGACCCGCTGCGGTAATCTGACCGAGCTGCAAAATCAGTTCATGTTCCGCGATCAGGCGTTTAAGGTGAAATCCGCTGCTGCGGTGCCATTGGTAAAAGGTGAAACCCTCGGATTACTGGCGATTGGTAGCTTTGATGCAAGTTACTTTCAGAGCAATCAGGGCACCCTGTTCCTCGATTATATCGGTCAGGTTCTCAGCCGGGTGGTGTCGCCGCTGTTGCAGGATCGCAAGGCCTGATTGATGAGCTTTTTCTAATATGAACTCTGGCAACGCTGCTCTGGATGGGTTCTATACCTATCTGAGCAGCGAACGGCAGTATTCCCGTCATACCCTCAGTAACTACCGGCGCGATCTTGGCCGACTGCAGGACTACCTGCAACACAGCACCCTGTTTCCCGATGGCAAAGTAGACTGGGCGCGGATCGAAGCAAAGCATATCCGCAACTTTGTTGCCTGGGTGCACCGCGAAGGCCTGGGGGGCAAAAGTATTCAGCGGTTACTCTCCGCGATCCGCAGTTTCTACAAATATCTGCACCGGGAAGGGCTGGTGAAGCAAAACCCGGCCCTCGGTATTCAGGCACCGAAGAGTCCACGGCGGTTACCCCAGACCCTCGATGTTGATCAGCTTAACCAGTTGCTGGAGAGTGATGCGGGTGAAACCGATCCGCTGGAATGTCGTGATCAGGCGATTCTGGAACTGATCTACTCCTCCGGGCTGCGTTTATCCGAACTGGTCAGTCTGGATCTGCACAGTATCGACTGGCAGGAAGCCAGCCTGCGGGTGGTGGGTAAAGGCTCCAAAGAGCGCCTGTTGCCGATTGGTCGCAAGGCGATGCAGGCGCTGGATCACTGGCTCGATCTCCGTGATAGCATGGCGCGTCCGGAAGAGATGGCGCTGTTTGTCAGTCAGCGGGGCACCCGTATCAGCTCCCGGAGTGTGCAGTTACGCGTCGACCGTCGGGCAAAGATGCAACATACTCAGGGGAAGGTGTATCCGCACCGCTTGCGTCACTCCTTTGCCAGCCATATGCTGGAGTCCAGTGGTGATCTGCGCGCGGTGCAGGAACTGTTAGGGCACTCGGATATTTCCACCACCCAGATCTACACCCATCTTGATTTCAGGCACCTGATGGATGTTTACGATAAAGCCCATCCCCGCGCCCATAAACAGTCGCACAACAAGGCCGAAAAAGACGATGATTAAATGTATAACCTTCGATCTGGATGACACCCTCTGGGCGGTTGATCCGGTGATTGTCGAAGCCAACAATACGCTGTATCACTGGCTCAGTGAGCACGCGCAACTGTTTGTGCAGTGTTTTCAGTTAAGTGATTTTGAACACCTGAAACAGCGCGCGTTGCAAACCTTTCCTGAGATCGGCCACAGCGTGACCCAGATTCGTCTGAAACAGCTGGAGATCGGTCTGGAGGAGGCTGGTTATCCCCATGAGCAGGCGGTGGCGCTGTCGCAACAGGCGTTCGACGTGTTTATCGAAGCGCGCAATCAGGTCGAGCTGTTTGAACATGCCCGGGCGATGCTGGAACAGCTGAAGCAGGCCGGTTATCTGATTGGTGCACTGAGTAATGGTAACGCCGATGTGAATCGGGTGGGCTTAGGTGATATCTTCGATTTTGCCCTCAACGCCGATGGCGTCGGTAAAGAGAAACCGCATCCGCTGATGTTTGAACAGATGTTACACAGCCAACGGTTGCGGCCGGAACAGGTGATCCATATCGGTGATAACCCCCACCACGATATTGTTGGCGCGCAGAATGCCGGTTTGTGGACTATCTGGGTGAATCTGGATAACCGGGTATGGCCAGAGGGCGATCCGGCTGACCGCTCGGTCACCTGTCTGAGTGATATTCCCGAAAGTGTGGCGCAGATTGCTGCGATCGCTGATCATCGGGCAACCCTTTAGGAATCATAATGGCAGAGCAAACCCCTCCTAATCCGTTACCGCAGAATCAGATAAACCTGAGCTACAACTCCGTCGAGGATCGTATTCTTATCCGGGCATATGAACAGGGTAAAGAGTACCGCGCCTGGTGGACCCGCAGATTAGCACTGCGGGTTTACAAACTGTTCAACGAGCATACGTTTCCTACTGAAAACAGTGCCAGCCATCTGCAACCGGAACAGTTGCAGAGTTTGGGGGATATCGAAAAGCATGGTGCTGTTGAGCAGGCTGATTTCTCCACCCCGTTCCAGTCGGATGCTAACCATTACCCTCTCGGTGAGGAGGGTATTCTGGTGCAGCGCATTGATATTAAAACCGTCGATAAGCTTGTCCGGTTTATCATGCTGCCGACGGAAGGAGAGGGGATGACCCTGACACTGCCGCCGGGGCAACGCTACTCCTTTGAGCATATGTTGCAGCGGGTGATGGTGGCGGCTGAATGGATTCAGGATAAACCGGCAGATAGTGCCGGTGTGCCACTGAAACCGATACAGGCGCACTGACTAACCCTCGGTTAGTCGTTGGGCCCGCCGATAACCGGCAATCAGTGAGCCGGAGACAATCGCCAGACAGGCCAGCAGCAGGGTGAGATCCGCCGGCGCAAGACCAGCCATCACCAGCAGCAGCGCTGAGATCAGCGGCGCTGAATACGCCAGCACACCGAGCAACTGCAGGTTGCCATGTTTAACGCCATAATCCCAGGTAAAGAAGGCGATGCCCACCGGGCCGATGCCTAAACCCAGTACGCCGATCCACTGCGCGGTGGAGTCGGGCCACACGGTGGTTTCCCACAGCCCGTGACACAGTAAAGCCAGTACCGCCGTCGCCCCACAAAACCATCCCGCCGCATCGGTGGAAACCTGTTTTACCAGTCGACTCAGCACTGAATAACCAGACCAGATAAAGGCGCAGGTCAGCGCCAGCAGATAACCACTGAGATAGTCCGGGTTGAAACCGTCGCTTCCCTGCCCAATCAGCAACCAACAACCATAGAGCGCAATCAGCGCGCCGAACAGGTGACGCTTTAGCAGGCTTTCGCCGGGTAGCAGGCTGGCAAACAGAACGATCAGCAACGGCCACAGATAGGCGATCAGACTGACGCTGACCGCCGGGGCTTTGGTCATCGCCAGGAAATAACAGAAGTGATAACCAAAATAACCGCCAACCCCCAACAGCCAGGCCAGTTTAGGTTGCCGCAGGTGACGCAATCCCAGGTTTCCCTGGCGCCACCAGTTCAGGGACATCAGCAGAAAGGCCAGAGCGAAGGTCATCGCCATCATCTGAAACGGCGGAATTCTCCCTTCGGTCAGGCGGGTCAGCAGGGCAAGCGTGCCCCATAGCAGTATGGAGACAGCGCCGATCAGGGTGGCCCGGAGTGTTTCGGTTAGCATTTTTAAATCTCTCAGCAAAAAGTCTCAGCAAATAGTCACAGCAGCATAGCGCCACGGGCCATCGGGTTCTTCACCATTCAGGCGAAACTATTTGCCGCAGCGGCGGAAATAACTGGGAGGAATCGCGAAATGTTTGCGAAAACGGTCGCTAAACGCGGCCAGGCTGCTATAGCCGACGGCATCAGCGACCTGCTGCACCGTGAGGTTTTGCTGCTCTAACAGCTGCCATGCATGCTGCATGCGCTTTTCGATCAGATATTGCAGCGGTGTCATCCCCAGTTGTTGACGAAACAGCTCACTCAGCTGGCGGGGACTCAGACTGGCAACCTGTGCCAGCTGACCGATGCTGATCTCTGTGTTGAAATGATGATCGAGATAATTCTGTGCGGTGGCGATACGACGATCCAGTTTTAGCTTTTTACCGCACTGCTCCTGTAGTAACTGAATTAACAGTAACAGCATCTGCCGCTGAGTACTGACTGAGTTGTACTGCTGTAGTTGCTGGTGCAGAAAGCGCACATACTGATTGAGTGCCGGGCTTAGCTGGATAAAGGCGGGTAGTTGTTCAAATTCCGGGGCGAGCTGATAGGGGATATCCGCCACCACAAAACAGTTATCCTCAGAGCCTGAAAAACCATGTTCCTGCCCTGCACTGATGATGGCAGCCTGATGAGAGTCGACCAGCCCGGCCTGCTTACCCACAGAGATATCCAACTGACCGCTGACCGGTAAGACCAACTGATGGTAATCATGCTGGTGGTTATCGGTCTCAGCGCTATAGCTGCGCAGATCAAGGGTCAGGTTGTTGAGTTGCATGTGCATATTCCCAGCTATGAATCGCCAGTTTTCTCTCCGGCGACCAGCGGTAGTTGCCGCTTTCGCCACTTTCGCGGATCACCCGGTGACAGGGGATCAGGTAACCAATGATGTTGGCTGCCACGGCACTGCCAATGGCCCGCTGTGCTTTTGGTGAGCCGGTGGCCGCCGCGAGTTGAGAGTATGAGCACAGCTGTCCCGGTCGGGTATCCAGCAATGCTTCCCATACCTTAATCTGAAAGTTAGTACCCCGCAGTAACAGGTGTAGTTTGCCCGGTTGCGGCGTGCTTGGGAATATCTTTTCCAACAGGGCTAACGCACCCGCGTCATCGGCAATCACGGTTGCATTGGGCCACTGCTGCAACAGTTCTGCGCTGCGCTCAGTCAGGTCTTCATCGAGAAAAGCCAGGTAGCAGAGGCCGCGGCGGGTCCAGCCTGCCAGCACCAGACCAAAGGGGGAGGGGGCCAGGCCATAATGCAGCTCTACCCCGGAGCCTGCGGCTTTGATCTCACCAGGTGTCATCGCTTCACAGCTGATCATCAGATCATGCAGACGGCCGCCACCGGAGAGGCCAGCATCGTATGCGGCTGTCAGACTATCGGAGGATGCTTTCAGGGCGTTAAGGGCATGCTCTTTGGTGAGATACTGGAGGAATCGTTTCGGCGATATTCCTGCCCAGGCACTGAACAGCCGTTGCAGGTGGTATTCGCTCAGCTGCACCGCGGCGGCAATCTCAGCCAGTTCCGGTTGGTTTTGGGCGTGATTGCGGATGTAGCGGATCGCTGCGGCAACGGTTGTATACTGCTGAGTGGATTGGTCAGACATAAGTGGTTCCCCGGTTAAGCCACATTGTTCCATGTAGACGCTATCTGTTTAGTGTCGGCGATCTTTTCTGTCAGGGCTACCCGATTGTTGCGCTGAATGGTTCAGGGGGCCAGGGCTAAAAAACTTATTCGTCGAGAAACTGTTCCAGCAGGTCGTTGAGAAACAGCCGTCCATGGGCGGTAGGAGCGAGAATTTCAGAGTCTGTTTCCATCAGCCCCCGTGTGCGGCAGGTTTCAACCATCGGAGTGATCGATTCCAGTGACAGTCCGGTACGCTGGCTGAACAGCTCGGCATTGACGCCATTATTCAGGCGCAGCGCATTCATCATAAACTCAAACGGGCGCTCTTGCAGACTGAGATCCTGTTCGCCGGAAATTGGGTTGAGGGCGTCCATATAGGCTTTCGGCTGACGCTGTTTCCAGCGGCGGGTAATCCGGTTTTGCTCTGGCCAGCTGATCTTTCCATGGGCACCGGCACCAATGCCTATATAATCGCCAAACTGCCAGTAGTTAAGATTATGTCGCGACTGGCGGCCGGACTGACTATAAGCGGAGATCTCATACTGCTGGTAGCCGTGGCTTGCTAACAGTGCCTGGCCCTGTTCCTGGATCGCCCACAACGCTTCATCTTCTGGTAGCTCCGGTGGCTTGCTGAAAAACTCGGTGTTGGGCTCGATGGTCAACTGATACCAGGATAGGTGAGTGGGCTGGAGTTCAATGGCCTGCTGCAGATCGGCCAGGGCCATCTCCGGTGTCTGTTGCGGCAATCCGTGCATCAGATCGAGATTGAAGTTATCGAAGCCGATCTCCCGGGCCTTACCGGCGGCATGCAGGGCGTCATTACGGTTATGAATCCGCCCCAGTTGCTGTAATCGGGCACTGTCAAAGCTCTGTATACCAATTGATAAACGGTTTACACCCGCTTGCCTGAAGCCGGCAAAACGCACCTGTTCGAAGGTGCCGGGGTTGGCTTCCATGGTGATCTCGGCATTGGCCGCCAGGGGCGTGCGTGCGGCTATGCCGCTGAGTATCTGCTGAATTCCCGGGGCATCAAACAGACTGGGTGTGCCGCCGCCGATAAAGATTGTTTCGATCTCCCGTCCCTGTACGCCCGGTAGTTCCTGCTCCAGATCCCGCATCAGGGCATCGATATAACGCTGTTGCGGGATCTCGTCTTTGACGGCATGGGAGTTAAAGTCGCAGTAGGGACACTTACGCACGCACCAGGGGATATGGATATAGAGCGATAGTGGCGGCAGACTGAGCATGTTAAAGGTAGGCCGGGATCTGCTGGATCAGTTGTTGTACCGCCAGTCCCCGGTGGCTGATCTTATTTTTCTGCTCTGGCGGTAGCTGAGCTGACGCGATATCAAGCCCGGGCACTAAAAACAGAGGGTCATAGCCAAAACCGTTTTCACCCTGAGGCAGTGGCAGGATATGCCCCTCCCAGCTGCCCTGGCAGATGAGCGGCGTCGGGTCTTCTGCATGACGCATAAACACCAGTACACAGCGAAACCGGGCACTGCGTTGTTCCGGCGAGGTGCCTTCGAGTAACTGCAGCAGCTTGTGGTTGTTATCCGCATCGCTGGCACCCGGTCCGGCAAAACGGGCAGAATAGATACCAGGTGCACCGTTGAGTGCGTCTACTTCCAGTCCGGAGTCGTCTGCCAGTGCCGGTAAACCGGTCAGCTGGCAGGCATGCCGCGCTTTGAGAATCGCATTTTCAACAAAACTCAGGCCGGTTTCATCCGCATCCGGCACACTGAAATGAGATTGGGGCACGACCTCTACCCCCAGCTCTCCCAATACCTGATTAAACTCTTTCAGCTTACCTTTGTTGCCACTGGCCAGCACGATTTGACGGGTCATAGCGAAACCTTGTCTTCAGAGGGTTATTGACCCATTAGTCGATATAAAAACGCTGCTCAAATGTGATGGTATAGGCAGGCTGATTCGGATCTGGCTGAACCTGCAGATTGAAACGCAGCACCTGATCATCGGTAAAACCAAAGTCGCCAATATAGTAAAGCGCTCCGGTTTCTTCGATCTTCTGAAAACTCATAGTCTGCTTCTGCGAGATCAGGTTGGTGACATCACCTGAGACTATCGCCGAGACCGGTTGAGTGCTGCCATCGGCCTGTTTCTGCAGTACCGAGATATTGATAAGCCCTTTGGTTTTTCCCCGCTGGATGCCATAGGACGCGGCAACATCCGGCTGGATAAAACTGCTATTGAAGGCGTTGTAGTGAATCATATAATCGCCATGAGCAACCATCTGCTCTGCGCTTGCCGAGGTACTGACGGTAGCGCTTAGCAGCCCCGCGATAATCACCAGCGCTGCCATTGCTTGTTTAATAAGTCCAGTGTGCCAGGTTGGCATTTTCATACTTTTTCTCCCTATCGGGTGATGCGGTAGATTGCGATTTCGCCCAGCATATTGGGCCATAACCGGATCGACCAGTGATGTTTATGTTCATTGTCCACGACGGTGCGATCAAGGATATGAATATTGCGCTCGACGCAGAGCTGCTCAAAATCCTTGAAGGTACAAAAATGGATGTTAGGTGTGTTGTACCAAGTATAGGGCAGGAACTTCGATACCGGCATTTTTCCCCGAAATGCCAGATAGCCCCGGGCACGCCAGTGGCCGAAGTTAGGGAAGGTGACGATACACTCCTTACCGATGCGCAGCATCTCATCGACAATCTGATCCGGACGGTACATTACCTGTAGCGCCTGAGTCATGATTACGGTATCGAAACTGCTGTCATCAATACTGGCAAGCCCCTCGTCGATATTCTTTTCAATGACGTTAACACCTTTCCCGATACAGGCGGTGATGTTGTCATGATCCAGCTCTACGCCGTAACCGGTAATTTTTTTCTGCTGTTGCAGAAAAGCCAGTAGTTCACCATTACCGCAGCCAAGATCGAGTACTTTACTGCCGGGGGTTATCCATTCCTGAATAATGTCCAGATCCGCTCGCATCAGTTGTTCTCCTTACCGGTGACGGGAATGTCGTTGGCGACCTGCTTCATATAGGCTGAATAGATATCCATATATCTCGGGTTAGGGATCAGGAACGCATCATGGCCGTGGTCAGAATCAACTTCGGCATAACTGACCTGCTTTTCAGCGGTCACCAAGGCATCGACAATCTCCCGGGAGCGTTCCGGGGAGAAACGCCAGTCGGAGGTAAAGGAGATCACCATAAACTTGCACCGGGTATTGCGAACCGCGTCCGCCAGGTTATGACCGTAATCAGCTGCCGGGTCAAAATAATCCAGCGCTTTGGTCATCAGCAGGTAGGTGTTGGCGTCGAAGGCGGTGGAAAAGCGCTCGCCCTGGTAGCGCAGGTAGGACTCAACCTCAAACTGCGGGTTGAAATCGTAACTGATTTTGCCTTCTTTCAGTTCCCGGCCGAACTTCTCCCGCATGCCATCATCGGACAGGTAGGTAATATGGCCGAGCATCCGGGCCAGCATCAGGCCGGTTTTGGGCACGTTGCCATTCTCGTAGAAGTGGCCATTGTTAAAGTCCGGATCGCGGGTGATCGCCTGTCGGGCAACCTCATTAAAGGCAATATTCTGGGCACTGAGTTTCGGTGCTGCCGCGATAATCAGACAGTGGCGGATGCGTTGCGGATAGTTGATCGCCCATTGCAGCGCCTGCATCCCTCCCAGGCTGCCACCGACGACTGCGGCCCATTGCTGGATGCCAAAGTGGTCTGCCAGGCGGGCCTGACTTTCAACCCAGTCCGGTACGGTCATGATGGGAAAGTCCGGGCCAAAGGGCTTGCCGGTTTCCGGGTTAATACTCTGAGGGCCGGTGGAGCCGTGACAGCCCCCCAGATTATTCAGACCGATAACAAAAAAGATATTAGTATCGATCGGCTTGCCCGGGCCAATAGCAGAATCCCACCAGCCAGGTTTGCTCTCTGCTTCGCTATGATAGCCGGCAAGATGATGGTTGCCGGATAGCGCATGGCATACCAGAATGGCGTTGGACGCATCGGCATTCAGTGTGCCATAGGTTTCTATCACCAGCTCGTAATTATCGAGCTGACGGCCACAGGCTAGTGGTAGTGGTTGGTCAAAACAGATTGTCTGTGGGGTGACGATACCGACAGAATCTTGAGGAAATGATTGAGGCATAATTCTCACTTAACGCTGATAACTCGAAATAAGGTGCTACTGATCTACCCGGTCGAGCTTCACATTTCGTACAGCAAGGACTGACTATCAAGAATCAGATAGCCTGCCGGGCGGTAATTATGCAGAGATCTCAGTATCACGTTAGTTATGCTCAATCGTTAATGGTTCAGGAATTTTTTTCGGGTCATCAATCCTGACCCGTTTCTGTCGGCCCAGCTCGCCACTGAGAATAGTGACCGAACTTTTTGCCACGCCAAACTGTTTTGCCAGAAATTTTACCAGATGGGCATTGGCTTTGCCCTCTATTGGTGGTGCCGTAATGCGAATTTTAACACTGTCATCATGCAGCCCGACAATCGCGTCATTGCTCGCCTTAGGTTGCAAACGACAGCTGATGATCAGACTGTCGCCTTGCCAGCTATAAAATTCAGCCATCACCGGTCTCAGAGCAGGAATTGGGTTAAGTTGCCTAGCTGGGAGCGTGCGATCTGGATGACGAAGAATATCAGAATAGGTGACAGGTCCAGCCCTCCCAAAGAGGGGATCACTCTGCGTGCCAGGCCAAATACAGGCTCAGTCAGCTGGGTAATCAGTTGTGGTCCGGGGTGGTAACTGCCGGGGGCAACCCAGCTGATAATGACGGAACCGATCACCGCATAAAAATAGATATCCAGAATCGTATTCAGCACCCCGACACCTGATAGCACCAGTATGGCAGTCAGGTTTGCACCAATCCCCTGACCTTTGAGCAGCAGGATAAACGCCCAGATCGCTATGTTGACCAGAAATGCCAGCAGCAGCGGTGAAAGATCGATATTGGCGGGGCGCGGAAGAATACGTTGTAATGGCGCCAGCGGCATTGCGGTAATCTTAACCACTGCCTGACAGATCGGATTGTAGTAATCGGCCTTAGCGATCTGTAACAAAAATCGCAGCACGATAATAAATACATAAAGCTGGCCGAACAGCTGAATGATTGAACTGAGAGGATCCTGTCCCATTGTCTCTGTTCCTGTGCAGATGTCTGATTGGTGTTGGTTCTGTGTCTGGCTCAGACTCTGAATTATAGCGCCAGAATGCAGACCCGATTATAAAGTCGAGCTTTTAAGACCAGAGTATAGAGCCTTTCCCGGTCACTATGAACCGAAGAAAGGCTTTTTATATCATTTGCTTATTTGCCCAGTTCCTCTCCCAGGGCGGCAGAGCGGTCATAGCAGGCCTGCATGCCGTTAGCGATAATCTCTGGCAATCCCTGATCAATAAAGGTGAGTATTGCCCGTTCTGTCGTGCCTTTAGGTGAAGTCACACGGCGGCGCAGTTCTGCCGGTTCTACATCGCTCTGGCTGGCCATCTCTGCCGCGCCCAGAGCGGTCTGAATGGTCAGTTGCTGTGCGACTTCGCGGCTCAGCCCCAGCTTTTCTCCTGCGGTCACCATCGCTTCCATCATCAGAAAATAATACGCCGGGCCACTGCCGGACACCGCTGTCACTGCATCCAGATGCGCTTCGCTTTCAACCCACATGGCGATGCCAGTTGCGGTCATAATCTGCTCAGTCTGACTGCGTTGCGCATCATCCACCCGGGCGTTGGCGTAGAGACCGCTGGCGCCCTGTTTAACCAGCGCCGGGGTGTTTGGCATGCAACGAACCAGTGCGATATTGCCGCCCAGCCACTGTTCCAGACTGCTGCACAGAATACCTGCGGCTACCGATACGATAAGTGGTTGGTGATGTTGAACGGCAGCAGCCATCTCCATTGCGACCGCTTTAAGCACCTGCGGTTTGACTGCCAGGATAACAATATCGGCTTCTGCGACGGCCTCATTGTTATCGGTGGTGGTATTAAGCCCCTTTTGCTGCAGATCAGACATCTTGTCCAGTTGGGTATCACAGGCCCAGATTTTCTTCGCCGGATAACCGTTGCTGACCAGTCCGCCGATGATCGCCCGGGCCATATTACCCGCGCCAATAAATGCTAATGTTGGTTGTGTGCTCACGTCTGCTTCCTGATCTTAAAAATTAATGATTACTGGAATGGTTACTGTAGTCCCGCGGGCCAAACAGTGCAGTGCCTATACGCACAATGGTGGCGCCCTCGAGAATGGCAGCCTCCATATCAGCGGACATCCCCATCGACAGTGTATCCAATGGCTGATCCGGCAGTTGCTGTTGTAGTGTCTGCAGCAGCGCTTGCATCTGTGCGAAGGGGCGTCGCTGCAGTTGCGGATCATCGTTACTGGCCGGAATGGCCATTAATCCCCTTAAACTGATATTTTTCAGTGCCGCAACCTCAGCGGCCAGTGCCGGCAGATCTGCTGGCAGAGCCCCGGATTTGCTCGTTTCTTCACTGATATTCACCTGCAGGCAGATGTTCAGTGGTGCCATTCCCGCAGGCCGCTGATCACTGAGTCGCTGAGCTATCTTAAAACGGTCAACACTGTGAACCCAATCGAAGTTTTCAGCGATTGGCCGGGTTTTATTGGACTGAATCGGGCCGATAAAGTGCCAACCGATATCCAGATCCTGTAGCGCTTCGATCTTGTCCAGGGCTTCCTGAAGATAGTTTTCACCAAACGCCCGTTGCCCGGCTGACCAGGCCTGACGCAGTTCATCGGCTTCACGGGTTTTACTCACCGCTAGTAATTGAACTGTTTGCGGCTGGCGGTTGGCCGTTTCTGCCGCCGCCTTGATCTGGGAATGTAGCTTTTCTAAGCGATCTGTAATCTGTGTCATATTGTAACAACTAGAGATTGGCTATGATGGGTGATTCTGATAAAACTGATATAGTGCAACCCTTGCGAGGGAAGCCGCTATAATACCAGAGAACATTAATTAACCTGTGAATATTTCCCCTGTGTTTGGGTGATCTGGCAGGTTTTGGCATCGTTTAGAACTGTTTTATGGTAAATCATAGTAAAAACTGTCCAAAATAGGCGTAAGGACTTTATATGCCCGGTTGCAGCTTTTATTATGACTAAGGGCCAGTGACGCGGTATGCAAAACCTTCAGAATTAAGGTTTTGACGCTTACAGAAAATCAACGGAGCTGCTTGCAGATCCCCTATATACCTGAGAAGCCATGGATATTACAGAACTCTTATCGTTTACCGTTCAGCAGGGAGCATCCGACCTCCATATAACCGCTGGTATGCCGCCGGTTATCCGGGTGGATGGTGAGGTCCGCAGAATTAAGCTGCCTTCTCTGGAACATAAGCAGGTTCATACGCTGATTTATGACATCATGAACGACAAGCAGCGTAAGGACTATGAAGAACGGTTTGAAACCGACTTTTCCTTCGAAGTGCCGGGTCTGGCGCGCTTTCGTGTCAACGCCTTTAACCAGAATCGAGGTGCTGCGGCGGTATTCCGGACCATTCCCAGTAAGGTTCTGACGATGGATGACCTGGGTATGGGTCAGGTGTTCCGTAATCTGTCCGATAATCCCCGGGGGCTGGTGCTGGTGACCGGCCCCACCGGTTCCGGTAAGAGTACCACTCTGGCGGCGATGGTGGACTACATCAATGAAACCCGCAATGAGCATATTCTGACCATCGAAGATCCGATAGAATTTGTTCATCAGAGTAAAAAATGTCTGGTTAACCAGCGTGAGGTGCACCGGGATACGCTTGGTTTCGAGGAAGCCCTGCGTTCAGCGCTGCGTGAAGACCCGGATATTATCCTGGTAGGTGAGATGCGGGACCTGGAGACTATCCGGCTGGCACTGACCGCGGCCGAAACCGGTCACCTGGTGTTTGGCACCCTGCACACCACATCGGCGGCTAAAACTATCGACCGTATTATTGACGTGTTTCCGGCAGCAGAGAAATCGATGGTGCGTTCCATGTTGTCTGAGTCCCTGCAGGGCGTTATCTCTCAAACGCTGTTGAGAAAGCCGAAAGGTGGACGGGTTGCGGCCCATGAGATCATGACCGGCACCCCGGCGATTCGTAACCTGATACGAGAAGATAAAGTGGCACAGATGTACTCGGCGATTCAGACCGGTGCCGCCTACGGAATGGTGACGTTGGATCAGTCGCTGACCGATCTGATGAAAAAGGGCCTGATCACCCGTGAAGCAGCGCGTGCGAAAGCGCTGAATCCTAATAATTTTTAAGGCGGAGCGGATATTTTGGATATTACCCAGCTACTTAAGGTTATGACTGACCGACAAGCATCCGATCTGTTTATTACTGCCGGTGCCCGTCCCAGTATAAAGGTGGACGGTACCATCAAACCGTTAACCAAAGAGGCATTGAAACCCGCCCAGGCGCGCTCGCTGACCTACAGCACCATGAATGACAAACAGCTGGCCGAGTTTGAGGGTACCCGCGAGTGTAACTTCGCGATCAGTGCGCCGGGGATTGGCCGTTTTCGTGTCAGTGCTTTTTTTCAGCGTAACTCGCCCGGTATGGTGCTGCGTCGCATTAATACCTATATCCCTTCAATGGAAGAGCTTAACCTGCCGCCGGTGCTGAAAGACCTGGCGATGACTAAGCGCGGACTGATACTGTTTGTTGGCGGTACCAGCACCGGTAAATCCACCTCGCTGGCATCGATGATCGATTACCGCAACGCCAATACGGCAGGTCATATCATTACCATTGAGGACCCGATTGAGTATATCCACGAGCATAAGCAGAGTGTGATTACCCAGCGGGAAGTGGGCCTGGATACCGATTCATTTGAAGTAGCTCTGAAAAATACCCTGCGCCAGGCACCGGATGTGATCCTGATGGGTGAGATTCGCAGTGCGGATACCATGGGGTATGGTCTGACCTTTGCTGAGACTGGCCACCTGTGTATGGCGACGCTGCATGCGAACAACTCCAACCAGGCGCTGGACCGGATTATCAGCTTCTTCCCACCGGAACACCATGCGCAGATCTGGATGGACCTGTCGTTGAATCTCAAGGCGATTATCGCGCAACAGCTGTTACCGACTAAAGATGGTAAAGGTCGTAGAGCAGTCATTGAAGTACTGATTAATACGCCGCTGATGCAGGACCTGATCCGTAAAGGTGAGGTGCATGAGCTGAAAGAGGTGATCAAAAAGTCCACCAATCTGGGGATGCAGACCTTCGATCAGGCGCTCTACAATGAGTATAAAGAGGGCACTATCACCTATGATGTTGCCATTGCCCACGCCGATTCGCCGAACGACCTGCGTCTGATGATTAAACTCAACTCAGATACGAATCCTGATCTTGATGGCGGCACCGATGATTCCGGCTTCTTCCTGCAGGATGATGATGACTTCCTGCATAATGCAGGTCAGTTGGATGTCAAAGGGATGTAATCGTTTTAGTTGCTTTGAAAATTAAAAAAAACGGCGCATTCGATGCGCCGTTTTTTGTTTCTGCAGATCGCCATCTGCTTATCTCCGGGAGATTCGCGCTGACTATTGCTGAAAAACTACGTTGCCCTCCAGCAGGGTGTAACGCACCACGCCTTTAAGCGGGAAACCCATAAAGGGGGTGTTTGCGCCCGCAGAACGGCGATTCTCTGTTGTCAGTACCCAATCCTGCTGCGGATCGAAGATACAGATATCGGCAGTGCTGCCGGGGGTCAGGGTGCCGAGATCCAGGTTGAGTACGCTGGCCGGACCGGAGGTCAGTTTAGCCAGCATCTGCGGCAGCGAGATCAGCTCCTGTTGTACCAGCATCAGTGATAGCGACAGCAGGGTTTCCAGCCCGGTCATACCCGGTTCGGTGGCGGCAAAAGGGGCTTGTTTGGCGGCCAGTTCATGGGGCTGGTGGTCAGAACAGATCGCCTGGAAGCCATCTGCAACCAGAGCGTGGCGCAATCCTGCGCGATCAAGCTGACTGCGTAGCGGCGGAATCAGATGAAAGTTAGGGTCGAAACCGCTGACATTTTCATCGGTCAGCAACAGATTCTGGATGGCAATATCTGCGGTCACCCGCAGTCCGCGGGCCCGGGCATCCATCACCATTTTCACTGAGCGTTCGCAGGATAGCTGACCAAAGTGTGCTTTGACACCAGTTTGCTCAATCAATAACAGGCACCGGGCAACCTCGATTGTTTCGGCACTTTCCGGAATGCCGCTCAGACCCAGGCGGGTACAGGTGGTATCGTCATGCATAGTGCCACCGGCCGCCAGATCAGCATCCTGTGGCTGAAAAATAACCAGCAGATCATGGGTTGCGGCGTACTCCAGGCAGCGTGACAGTGTCAGTGAGCTGTGGATCGGTTCGCGGGCGTTGGTAAAACCGATGCAGCCGGCTTTGCTGAGCCCATACATCGGGCTGAGTTGTTCCCCTTTCAGCTCCTGTGTCAGCGCCCCTATCGGCAATACCCGGGCGTTGCCCGCCTGTTTTGCCAGGTCCTCAATCAGGTCGATGACCGCGGTGTTGTCGGCAATCGGTTTGGTCATCGGAGGCATACACAGGGTGGTGATCCCTCCGGCCGCAGCCGCAGCGGTTTCACTGGCGATGGTGCCTTTGCGGCTGTAACCAGGCTCGCGCAGATTGGCGCAGAGGTCGATCAGACCGGGGCTGACCACCAGGTTGCTGGCATCGATCTCCTGGTCAGCCATAAATTCGGCAGGGGGTTGACCGATGGCGGCGATTTTACCGTCGCTGATGAACAGGTCAGTAATCTGGTCCAGATTGTTGGCGGGGTCGATAACACGACCGTTTCTGATTGCAATATTCATCGTTTTCACCTTACTCACTTTCCCGCTCCGCCTGATGCTCTGTCATCTGGCCACCCATCGCCATCGACATCACTGCCATGCGCACGGCAATACCGTTGGTTACCTGCTTTAGAATCATCGATTTTGGCCCGTCGGCAACCGAGGTTTCAATCTCTACGCCACGGTTGATCGGACCGGGATGCATAACGATGGAGTCCGGATGGGTGAGTTTTAACTTCTCTTCCGTGAGACCGTAGAGGGTGTAGAACTCGGATTCACTGGGCAGCAGAGCGCTCTGCATCCGCTCTTTTTGCAGTCGCAGCATCATCACCACATCGACATCTTTCAGGCCTTGCAGCATATTGGTATAAACGGTAACGCCCAGCGCTTCTATATGTCGTGGCAACAGGGTGGTGGGACCAATCACCCGGATCTCTTTCGCCCCCAGGGTGCGCAGCGCATGAATCTGTGACCGGGCTACGCGGGAGTGCAGGATATCGCCAACAATTGCCACGGTGAGATGTTCGAATCCGCCTTTGTGCTGGCGGATGGTGAGCATATCCAGCATCGCCTGGGTTGGGTGAGCATGGCGACCATCGCCGGCATTGATCACGGCAACATGAGGCGTGACATTGCTGGCGATATAGTGAGCTGCGCCACTGTCAGAGTGACGCACGACAAACATATCTGAGTGCATCGCTTCCATCGTCATCAGGGTGTCTTTCAGGGTTTCGCCCTTAGAGGTTGATGAGGTTTTGATGTTCAGGTTGAGCACATCGGCAGATAGACGTTTTGCCGCCAGTTCAAAGGTGCTGGCGGTACGGGTGCTGGCCTCGAAGAACAGGTTGACGACCGTTTTACCCCGTAGCAGCGGCACCTTTTTCACCTGCTGCGCGCTCATATCGACAAATGAATCTGCCGTGTCGAGGATCTCTGTCAGCATCTCCCGGCTCAGCCCTTCGGTGGTCAGAAAGTGTTTTAGCTGACCGGCGCTGTTCAGCTGGATCAGGTTGGGATCTTGTTGTTCAAACATGTCAGATTCCAGGGTGGGTTAGAGGTTGTCTTTTTTGCGAATCTCCAGTGCCAGAGGCACCGGGCCGGTCAGTTTTACCAGTTCATCATCAGCGAGATGCAATGTATCGCCGGTGACATCTGCCTGAATCGGCAGCTCGCGACGATTCAGGTCCAGCAGGGTGACCAGGGTAATGGATGCCGGGCGGCCGTAGTCAAACAGCTCGTTCATCGCGGCCCGTATCGTTCGTCCGCTCATGATGACATCATCAACCAGAATGACATGCCGGTCTTCTGTGGCGCTTGGCAGTGCCGACGGCTGAACTTTAGGGTTCAGGCCGACCCGACTAAAGTCGTCGCGATAGAAAGAGATATCCAGTGTTCCCAATGGATCCTCTATATTCAGCTGCTGATGCAGATGCTCTGCCAGCCAGACACCGCCGGTATGAATGCCGATCATCATGGGATTGTCGATCTGTCGTGCTGTGATCAGCGTTTTCAGATCTGCAGCCATTTTGGTTAGCAGGTGATCCACTTTAATTACGCCCGATACCATAAAGGTCCTCCAGTCGGGTTTCACTGGATATCAGCTGGTCTGATTCAAACCAGCTTTCCAGAATCAATTGTGCGGCGATGCCGTCAACGGAATTTTCTTTAAAATTACTGCTGCCCCCCCGGGCCAGGCTGATCTTCTTGGCTTCGCGGGTGGAAAGACGCTCATCCATCAGGTAGCAGGGGAGTTGGCAGCGTTCTTTGAGACGGTTGGCAAATTTTCGTGCTCTGCGGGACATATCGCTGATGCTGCCATCCATGTTCAGAGGGATGCCCACAACGATAGCCACCGCTTGCCACTCGGAAATTAACTTTTCAATCACGGACCAGTCGGGGATGCCGTCGCGGGCGCTGACCGGAGGTAAGGGCGAAGCCGTCCCGGTAATAGCCTGACCTGCAGCGATGCCTATCCGTGTGGTGCCGAAATCAAAGCCTATAACTGGACCTGATAGTGTGATCATTCCGCTTCTTTGAGTGGGTTAGTGGTGAGGTGACCGGTCAGGCGTGGCCGCTTTGTGAGGTTAACAGGTCAAGGTTGACCCCCAGAGTCGTTGCCGCGGCCTGAAGTCGCTCTTCAGCCGGAGTGCGGAACATTATATCTAAATTAGCCAGGCAACTTAACCATACATTTTCAGATAGCTCCTGTTCCAGCTGTCCGGCCCCCCAGCCGGCATAGCCTAATGCCACCAGAAACTGTTCGGGACCCCTGTTTTCGCTGATAGCCTGAAGAATATCCATCGACGTGGTCAGTGTAAGCTCACCGGTGATGTGGTAGCAGGAGTCCCACTCATTCGCCGTGCGGCAGTGTAGGATGAAGCCGCGATCATCCTGCACCGGTCCGCCAGCATAAACCGGCGCGATCTGATCACCGTGATAACTAAAATCAAGGTGTTGCAGTAACTCATTCAGATCGATCTCAAGCGGGCGGTTAATGATGATCCCCATGGCACCAGATGCGTTATGTTCGCAGATATAGATGACAGCTTGAGCGAAGTTAGGGTCGTCCATATGGGGCATGGAAATAAGGAAATGACCCTGAAGGCTGCCGGGCAGGTAGAGAGAGGGGGTTTCTGAGGTCATAGTGAATACCTGCTCTTGAGCCGCGCCAGAGGATATACTGTACTGTATAACGTCTTCAACGCGTAGCCTTCTAACGTTTAGTATATCCGCGCGGTTTTCTCAAACTTCCAGGTACGGATAATCTCCAGCTGGTCGGTGTTTTTGCGCATCTCCATGGGGAATTTCTGGAACGGTGCTGCCAGCTGCACAATACGGACTGCGGCATCGTCTAGAATCCGGTTGCCAGAGGAGTGCAGGATTTTGATCTCCTTGACGCTGCCGTCAGGCAATATGCTGACCATCATCCGTAAACTGCCGTAGAGCTGATTCTGCTGTGCCTCCTGGGGGTAGTTGAGGTTGCCGACGGATTCGATCTTGCGCCGCCAGTTCGCCAGATAGACGGCATCGCTGTGGCTTTTGGTGGATGCAGAGGTGAGGCGTTTTACCCGTGGCCGCTTGGCATATTCCTGACGCTGAAACTCCAGCTGGGCTTCCAGACTGGCGATTTCCAGACTGCGCGACAGCAGCGATTGAGAGCTGCCCGGTGCAGGTGGTGGAGGTGTCGACTGCTGATGCTGTTGCGGCGCATCGGAGACCTGTTTATCCCGCTTTGCCGTGGTAATGATAACCTCTTGCTCGGGGGCGTTGACGGTCTGTTGATCAACTGTTTCCGCGATAGGGGCTGGCTCGACAGCCGTTGTCTGTATCGGTGTCGCTGCGATATCGGTAGGTGGCGTCAGCGGCTGCAGTGCCGCCGTTTCCTGGATGGTCTGATGTTGAAAATCGGCAATTTCACGGGTTGCCGGCAGAGCTTTCTCTTCCAGTTGGCCGCTGCCCTGCTGATCGGCCTGTGCGATAAAGTCAGCCTCTTCCGGTGGCTTCTCACTTTGGTACTGCGCCAGTGTGATCTCAAGTGTCTGTGCCGGGGGGATATTCGGTGTAACCGCAAAGCCGATCCCCAGAATGGCGGCGGCATGTACCGCCACTGCGAGAAACAGAGTGAAACCGAGCCGATCAGCTGCGGAAACAGCGGCAACAGCCTTACTCATAGTGTCTTCCTGATACCGGGGGGAATAACATCGCTCTTATGCACAGTCCTGATTAAGCTTCGCTTCGATGACATCCATCAGCTGCATGCCGATATCCAGACCGAACTGATTATCCAGTTCGCGGATACAGGTGGGGCTGGTGACGTTGACTTCGGTGAGGTAGTCACCAATCACATCGAGACCGGCAAACAGAATGCCTTGGGCTTTCAGTGTTGGGCCGACCTGTGCGGCGATCCACTGTTCCCGCTGGGTGAGGGGGCGGCCTTCGCCACGGCCACCGGCGGCCAGGTTACCACGGGTTTCGCCGTTGGTCGGGATGCGCGACAGGCCGTAGGGAACCGGCTCGCCATCCACCATCAGAATCCGTTTATCACCATCGACGATCTCCGGCAGGTATTTCTGCGCCATAATCGTTTCGGTGCCAAATTTGGTCAGGGTTTCAATGATGACGCCAAGGTTTACGCCCTGCTCCTGAATGCGGAAGATCGAGGTGCCGCCCATGCCATCCAGTGGTTTGAAGATGACATCTTTAAACTCGGCATGGAACTCCCGAAGCAGGTCGTCGCGGCGGGTGACCAGCACCGGCGGACAGCATTGCGGGAAGTGAGTAGCAAAAATCTTCTCGTTATAGTCCCGCAGCGCCTGCGGGCGGTTCACCATCAGTGTTTTGCCCTGGGATGCGGCCATTTCTAACAGGTGGGTGGTGTAGATAAACTCGTTGTCGAAAGGCGGATCTTTACGCATCAGCACTACATCAAGCGTACTCACTTCCTGCACCTGATATTCACTGCGTTCGAACCACTTTTCCGGATTCATATCGACCGTCATCGGCGCCATCTTGGCGAGGACTTTACCATCGCGCAGGTAGAGATCTTTCTGTTCCATGTACCAGATCTCCCAGCCCTTGCGTTGAGCCGCCCATAGCATCGCCAGTGAACTGTCTTTCTTGAAGCTGATGGCCTCGATCGGGTCCATCACAATGCCGATTTTAACTGTCATTGAAGCGCCTTGTTTATCTGTATTCGATATCTATAAATTAGAGCGATTCTACCCGCCTGCACCGGTCATCACCAGTGTTACTGTGATTGCTCTGTGAGTGAACCGGCTTATCCCAGATCACCCCAGAGGTATTGCAACACCGATAGTGCTGCTATGGGGGCCGTTTCCGTGCGAAATACCCGGGGGCCGAACGCTACTGGTTTGAATCCCTTTGACAGTGCCAGCTCGACTTCTGCTTCACTCAGTCCGCCTTCCGGCCCGATCAGCAGGGCAACCGATGCGGGCTTGTCGAAGTCGCCCAGCGGTTGCTCGGTATGGTGATGCAGTACCAGTTTAAGGTCTGCCTCAACCGTACTCAGCCAGTCATTCAGTGATTGGGGTTCGCTGATCTCGGGCAGATCGCAGCGCAGGCTCTGTTCACAGGCGCTGATGGCAACCTGCTGCCAGTGCTGACGGCGTTTATCCTGACGCTCACTGTTGAGGCGAACTTCGCAACGCTCGGTAAACAGTGGCACCAACTGATTCATCCCCAGCTCGGTGGCTTTCTGTACTGCATAATCCATCCGCTCACCACGGGAAACCGCCTGACCGACAGTCACGTTTAGCGGCGATACCCGGGCGGGGGTTGTCACCCCGGTGATCCGCGCGCAAGCATTACGTTTGGCAACCTCAGTCAGCTCGGCCTGATACTCGCAACCGTCGCCATTAAAAAGGATAAGAGCGTCTCCGGGACGCATTCTCAAAGCCCGGGACACATGCTGAACCACGCTGTCGCTGAGGTTGATTTCGCTATCCTCAGTGAGGGGCTGAGGTTCGTAAAAACGGGGAATTCTCATTGTCGCTATCGATCAGATCTGCTGTTGAAGTCGTTATTATGCCACGGCATAAATGGATCAGTTAGAGGGAACTGCTCTCTATCGGTATCCCATGCTTACGGTCAATAAAATTCGATGCAATAAAAAAGGGCCTGGTTTTCACCCGGCCCTTTTTTCTTTCGCGTTGTCTGGAGGTCGTTTACAGACCGGCCGCCGCGCGCAGTTCGTCGGCTTTATCGGTTTTTTCCCAGGTGAAGGCGGTAAAGGTATCGTTACCCACCGTCATCTCGTAGGGGTTTTTACCGAAGTGACCGTAAGCTGCAGTCGGGCGGTACATCGGGTGCAGCAGGTCGAGCATGCGGGTGATCGCATGTGGACGCAGATCGAAGTGGTTGTTTACCAGATCGATGATTTTAGCGTCAGAGATCTTGCCAGTGCCGAAGGTGTTGATCGATACCGAGGTCGGTTCAGCAACACCGATGGCGTAGGACACCTGGATCTCACACTTATCAGCCAGACCGGCAGCAACGATGTTTTTCGCCACGTAACGGCCGGCATAGGCGGCAGAACGGTCAACCTTGGATGGATCTTTTCCGGAAAACGCGCCGCCACCGTGACGGGCCATGCCGCCGTAGGTATCAACGATAATCTTCCGGCCGGTCAGACCGCAGTCACCTACAGGCCCGCCGATAACAAAGTTGCCGGTGGGGTTGATGTGGAACTTGGTGCTCTTGTCGATCCATTCAGCCGGCAGGGTGTGCTTGATGATCAGCTCCATTACCGCTTCCTGCAGGTCGGCCATGGAGACTTCAGGGTTGTGCTGAGTCGATAGAACAACGGCATCGATACCGACCGGCAGGCCGTTTTCGTAACGGAAGGTGACCTGGCTCTTGGCATCCGGGCGCAGCCATGGCAGCAAACCGGATTTACGCGCTTCTGCCTGACGCTCAACCAGACGGTGGGCGTAGCAGATTGGCGCGGGCATCAGCACATCAGTTTCATTGCTGGCATAACCAAACATCAGACCCTGGTCACCGGCGCCCTGATCTTCAGGCTTGGCGCGGTCAACACCCTGGTTGATGTCGGGGGACTGCTTACCGATGATGTTCAGTACACCACAGGTTGCGCCGTCATAACCGACATCAGATGAGGTATAACCGATATCACAGATAACACCGCGAACCAGCGCTTCCAGATCTACCCATGCCGTGGTGGTAATTTCACCGGAGACAATCGCAACACCGGTTTTCACCATGGTTTCGCAGGCCACACGGGCATATTTGTCTTCAGCAATAATTGCGTCAAGAACCGCATCAGAGATCTGATCGGCGATCTTATCAGGATGACCTTCGGAGACAGACTCCGAAGTAAACAGGCTGTATTCGCTCATTACGCGTCTTCAATCCTAGCTTTAGGGAATTATAGATGGCATCGGACCGTTGGCCCGGGTATAAGAATGTCAGCTATTTTAATCGTCTTGCGCTTCGATTGCATGGGCGGTATCCCTGTTTTAGATGAATTTTTCAATTTTTTAGATGAAAACGACTCATTTTCATTAAATTTGTCTGAAATAGGTTTGAAGCTGGCGGACGGTTACGAGAAAATAGCCGCCTATTTTTATCGGTGCACCGCCTGAGTGATCTTCAAAAGAGATGACCGGGTAGCCGCAAACACTTTTTAATCTCAACTTGGGCTTGTTCGGCCCTGGAGTGAATGAATGTCCTCGCGTAGAGAACTTGCCAATGCAATTCGTGCCCTCAGTATGGATGCTGTCCAAAAGGCTAAATCCGGTCACCCTGGTGCACCAATGGGGATGGCGGATATCGCTGAAGTATTATGGAATGATTTCCTGAAACATAATCCGGCGAATCCACATTGGCTTGATCGCGACCGTTTTGTGCTGTCGAACGGCCATGGTTCAATGCTGATCTACAGCCTGCTGCACCTGACCGGTTATGATCTTTCAATTGATGATCTGAAAAACTTCCGTCAGCTGCACTCCAAAACAGCGGGTCACCCGGAATACGGTTATGCACCGGGTGTTGAAACCACCACCGGCCCACTGGGTCAGGGGATCACCAATGCGGTGGGTTTTGCCATTGCTGAGAAATCTCTGGCAGCGCAGTTTAACCGTGAAGGTCATGAGATCATCGATCACCACACCTATGTCTTCCTGGGTGATGGCTGCCTGATGGAAGGTATCTCCCACGAAGCCTGTTCTCTGGCGGGCACCCTGGGTCTGGGCAAACTGATCGCGTTTTACGATGACAACGGTATCTCAATCGATGGTGAAGTTGAGGGCTGGTTTACCGATGATACGCCTAAGCGCTTTGAAGCGTACGGCTGGCAGGTAATCCCGGCGGTTGATGGCCATGATGCTGAGCAGATTAAAGCTGCCATCGAAGCTGCACAGGATAATGAAGATCAGCCAACGCTGATCTGCTGTAAAACCATTATCGGTTTTGGCTCGCCTAACAAGCAGGGTAAAGAGGATTGCCACGGCGCGCCTCTGGGTGAAGAAGAGATTGCTCTGGCCCGTAAACAGCTGGGTTGGGAACATGAAGCTTTTGTTATCCCTGAAGATATCGCAGCCCAGTGGAATGGCCTCGAAAGCGGCGCAGTACTGGAAAATGACTGGGAAGAGCGTTTTGCTGAGTACAGCAAAGCGTACCCGACTGAAGCCCGCGAACTGATCCGTCGCTATACCGGTGAGCTGCCCGCTGATTTCTCTGAAAAAGCCGATGCCTATATCAAAGAGCTGCAGGATAAAGGCGAAACCATCGCTTCCCGTAAAGCCTCTCAGAATGCCCTGAATGCCTACGGCCCGCTGCTGCCTGAACTGATGGGCGGCTCTGCTGACCTGGCCGGTTCTAACCTGACACTCTGGTCGGGTTGTAAGGGTGTCACTAAAGATGACGCGTCTGGCAACTACCTGTTCTACGGTGTGCGTGAATTCGGTATGTCCGCCATCATGAACGGTATCTCATTGCACGGTGGTTTTATCCCTTACGGTGCGACCTTCCTGGTGTTTATGGAATACGCCCGTAACGCACTGCGGATGGCAGCGCTGATGAAACTGCGTGCAATCCATGTTTATACCCATGACTCTATCGGTCTGGGTGAAGATGGCCCGACCCATCAGCCGATTGAACAGATCTCTAACCTGCGTCACACGCCGAATATGAGCTGCTGGCGTCCTGCGGATGCGGTCGAATCTGCCGTAGCATGGAAGTCTGCACTGGAACGTGCCGATGGCCCGACCGCGATGATCTTCTCCCGTCAGAACCTGCCGCATCAGCCACGTACCGAAGAACAACTGGCGAATATCGCCCGCGGTGGTTACATTCTGCGTGATACGGCTGGCACTCCGGATGCGATCCTGATCGCTACCGGTTCTGAAGTCGGTCTGGCGATGGACTCTGCCGCAGCCCTTGAAGCCGAAGGCAAACAGGTACGTGTCGTCTCTATGCCATCGACTGATCTGTTTGATAAGCAGGATGCGGCCTACCGTGAAGCTGTGCTGCCTGCAACGATCACTGCCCGGGTTGCTATTGAAGCAGCGCAGGCGGATTTCTGGTACAAGTATGTAGGACTGAACGGCGCGATTGTCGGAATGACCACCTTTGGTGAGTCGGCTCCGGCGGGCGAGTTGTTTAAGCTGTTCGGCTTTACCGTTGAAAACGTTGTCGAAAAAGTGAAGTCTGTTCTCTAAGGTCAGGCGCATAAAAAAGGCCAGCTGATTCAGTTGGCTTTTTTGTTTAACGAGGTGGTATGGCATACCGGGTTGCAATAAATGGTTATGGCCGGATCGGACAAAGTGTTCTGCGGGCGATCTATGAGTGTGGCTATCGTGATCAGCTGCAGGTTGTCGCGATCAACGAACTGTCTGATATCGACACGGTCACCTATCTGACCCGGTACGATACAACGCACGGGCGCTTTCCCATGCCGGTGTCGCATAACGGCAGCGAGCTGCTGATTAATGGCGATGCTATCCGGGTGCTTAACGAAGCCGAGTCTGCGGCGATGCCGTGGCAGGCGATGGACGTTGATCTGGTGCTGGAGTGTTCCGGTTCATTTAGTGATCGCCAGACCGCCCAGCAACACCTGGACAGTGGCGCAAGAAAGTTACTCTTCTCTCAGCCCGCGGGCAGTGATGTCGATGCGACGATTATCTACGGCTTTAACCAGCAGCTATTAGCGGCAGAGCACAGCATCGTTGCCGCAGGCTCCTGTTCGACCAACTGTATCGTGCCAATTCTGGATCTATTACACCGGGAGCTGGGCATTATCAGTGGTTTAACCACTACGATTCACTCGGCGATGAATGACCAGCCGGTGATCGACAGCTATCATCAGACCGACCTGCGACTGACGCGGAGTGCTATGCAATCGATTATTCCGGTGAATACCGGACTGAATCGCGGTATTGATCGTTTGTTGCCTGAACTGGCGGGGCGTTTTGAATCCCTGCATGTGCGGGTGCCGACGATCAATGTCTCGCTGCTGGATATCTCGCTAAGTGTCAGCAAAGAGACCACCGCGGCACAGGTTAATCAGATAATGCGTGCGGCGGCCGATGGTCCGCTGAGGGGACTACTGGGCTATACCGAAGAGGCGCATGCATCGGTAGACTTCAACCGCGATTCCCGCTCCGGGGTTGTGGATGGCACACAGACCCGCGTCAGTGGCGGTAATATGATTAAGCTAATGTGCTGGTTTGATAATGAGTGGGGCTTTGCCAACCGCATGCTGGATGTGGCGCAGGGGTGGCTTAACTGCAAGTAAGTGAACCTAACACATGCAACGTAATCCAAAGGTATGGCCTGATATAGGCGGTATCTTTAATTTTAGATATTAAAGAGCAGGAAACATTATGAGCGTATTGAAAATGACCGAACTGGATCTGAAGGGCAAGCGCGTCCTGATCCGTGAAGACCTCAATGTGCCCGTCAAGGATGGCAAGGTCACCAGTGATGCCCGTATCCGCGCATCGCTGCCCACCATTAAATTTGCACTGGAAGCCGGTGCCCGGGTGATGTTGATGTCTCATCTGGGCCGTCCGACTGAGGGCGAATATGATGAAGCCAGCTCTCTGGCGCCGGTTGCTAAGCATCTGGGCACGCTTCTCGGTCGCGAAGTGCCGCTGCTTAAAGAGTGGCTGGCAGGCGGCTTCGAGGTGGCTGAAGGCGATGTTGTGTTACTGGAAAACGTCCGCTTCAATGTCGGTGAGAAGAAAGATGACGAAGCGTTGTCTAAGCAGATGGCTTCCCTGTGCGACATCTATGTGATGGATGCGTTTGGTACCGCTCACCGCGCCCAGGCTTCAACCCACGGTGTGGCTAAGTTTGCTCCGGTTGCCTGTGCTGGCCCGCTACTGGCTGGCGAACTGGATGCTCTGGCCAAGGCGCTGGGTAATCCCGCCCGGCCTATGGCGGCGATTGTTGGCGGTTCAAAAGTATCGACTAAACTGACAGTACTGGAATCGTTGTCCGATAAAGTTGATCAGCTGATTGTGGGTGGCGGTATTGCCAATACATTCCTCGCAGCGGCGGGCAAACCGGTGGGTAAGTCCCTGTGTGAACATGATCTGATTCCAACGGCAAAAGCGCTGATGGAAAAAGTGAATATCCCGCTGCCGGTGGATGTTGTTGTGGCCACTGAGTTTGCCGAAACAGCCACTGCAACGGTTAAGCTGGTGGATGATGTTGCTGAGGACGATATGATTCTGGATATCGGTCCACAGTCTGCCGCCAACCTGGCAGAACTGCTGAAGGAAGCGGGCACCATTATCTGGAACGGCCCGGTCGGTGTGTTTGAGTTTGATCAGTTTGGTGAAGGCACTAAGACACTCTCTCTGGCGATTGCAGAAAACAAAGGTTTCTCTATCGCCGGCGGTGGTGACACTCTGGCCGCTGTGGATAAGTACGGTATCGCTGAACAGGTTTCGTATATCTCTACCGGCGGCGGCGCGTTCCTGGAGTTTGTCGAAGGGAAGGTGTTGCCTGCTGTAGCGATGCTTGAATCCCGGGCATAATTAAAGCTATTGCGCTTGAAACTGCTTTGTTAAAAGTTACCGAGAAATGCTCATTTACAACTGTAAACTCCGCTTTCTCGTCAGCTTTTGCCGCGCACTTTCTGCGCTCATAACGCTTTAAGCTTATATATATAGAGTAGAGCAGCTGACCTATTCGGCTGCTTACGTTAGAATTTACAGCCGCTATCCGGCTTAATTTTTTAAAAGGTGAAGATATGGCTCTTATCAGTATGCGTCAGCTGCTGGATCATGCCGCAGAGTATAACTACGGTATCCCGGCATTTAACGTCAACAACCTGGAACAGATGCGCGCCATCATGGAAGCGGCTGACAAGACCAACTCGCCGGTAATTGTTCAGGCATCTGCCGGTGCCCGTAAATATGCGGGTTCTAACTTCCTGCGTCACATGATTCTGGCCGCGATTGCCGAGTTTCCGCATATCCCTGTCTGTATGCACCAGGATCACGGCACTTCGCCGGCGATCTGTCAGCGTTCTATCGCCATGGGTTTCTCCTCCGTGATGATGGATGGTTCTCTGTTGGCTGATGGCAAAACACCCTCTGACTATGAGTACAACGTCGATGTTACCCGTCGTACCGTAGAGATGGCGCATGCGTGCGGTGTTTCTGTTGAGGGTGAACTGGGCTGTCTGGGGTCTCTGGAAACCGGACAGGCAGGTGAAGAGGATGGTGTTGGCGCTGAGGGGACTCTGTCCCACGACCAGATGTTGACCGATCCTGAAGAAGCGTCTGACTTTGTGGCTAAAACCGGTGTTGATGCGCTGGCAATTGCCTGCGGTACCTCCCACGGGGCTTACAAGTTTACCCGTCCGCCAACCGGTGACATTCTGGCGATCGATCGGATTAAAGCGATCCACGAGCGTATCCCGAACACCCACCTGGTAATGCATGGCTCCTCTTCCGTTCCACAGGAGTGGCTGGCGATCATCAACGAGTTCGGTGGAGCGATCCCTGAGACCTACGGTGTGCCGGTTGAGCAGATCGTTGAGGGTATTAAGCACGGTGTGCGTAAGGTCAACATCGACACTGACCTGCGTCTGGCATCCACCGGCGCGGTACGCCGCTTCATGGCGCAGAACCCATCTGAGTTTGACCCGCGTAAATTCCTCAAGGTGACCATGGATGCGATGAGCGAGATCTGTGTTGCCCGCTACGAAGCGTTCGGCACCGCCGGTCATGCAGATAAGATTGTGCCGATCTCACTGGAAGGCATGGCAGATACATACGGACTATAAACCGCTGATAGCGTTTTATAGTCGGGTCGCTAGCGGCTAGACGTCGCTTTGCGACTTGCCAGAAAAATATAAAACCGCCAATTGGCGGTTTTTTTCTGGCTACTCGCAAGAGCGGAGCGCGTCTAACAACTAGCTGTAGATTTCAGATACGTCGTTCAAACCTCTTCCTCCTCAATGACCTCACTCTCTTCCTGTGCCAGCTTCAGCCATTCCTGACAGGCGGGCAGTGCCAGTACCCGGTCGCAGTAGGCTTGTAGTTGCTCAGGCAGGCTGACGCCGTAGCCGGTCAGACGGTACACCACCGGGGCATAGAAGGCATCGGCGATGGAGAACTCCCCATAGAGGAATTTTTCGGATGCACTCAGATTCAGCGCGCCGCTCCACAGCTGGATGATCCGGTCGATATCCTGTTGTACTTCGGCTGAGATTATAAAGTTTTCTATGCTGCGACGGCAGTTCATCGGCAGGGCGTGACGCAGCGCCATAAAACCGGTGTGCATCTCGGCACAGCTGCTGCGGGCGTGAGCCCTGAGGCGTAATTCTGCAGGCCAGCCTTTGTCATCAAGGTGCTGCTCGCTGATATATTCACAGATAGAGAGGGAGTCCCAGACGGTCAGTCCGTTATCCAGCAGCACCGGGACTTTCCCCGCCGGGTTATAACCCTTGATCACTTCTGCTGAGCCGGGGGTGAAGAGGGCGACGCGAACAGTGTCAAATTCCAGCTCGAACTGTCGCAGCAGCAGCCAGGCCCGTAGAGACCAGCTTGAATAGTTGTGATTACCAATAACCAGTTGCATAGCAAAATCCTTTTATTACGTGAGTCTGATGGGTTGATTTAAGATGTTTAACATCCGATTGATTTAGGCCTGAGTCTGGCGCTAAATAGAGGCTCGCTCAAACGAATAAATCTGATAACAGGTATGAATACTGCTGATGCTTGATCATGAATTGCTCCGTACTTTTATTGCGGCCGTGGATACCGGTAGCTTCACCCGGGCGGCGGCACAGGTGTTTCGTACCCAGTCGGCGGTGAGTATGCAGATGAAACGTCTGGAGGAGCAGCTCAATAAACGGCTGTTCCTGAAAGAGGGGCGAGAGCTGCAACTGACCGATGAAGGGCTGAAGCTGGTGAGCTATGCCCGCCGGATAATGAAGCTACACGATGAAGCGCTGGGGGTGCTGGGGGCCGAAGGTGAATCCCGTCCGCTGTTGCTGGGCTGTCCTGATGATTATGTCACCGGGGTGTTACCGCAGTTGTTGTCTGAGATTCAAGCTCAGTTGCCGGGCCTGCAGGTACAGGTGCGAACCGGTTCATCGGCGCAGCTGCGCGAACTAATCGATAAGGGCGAGCTGGATCTGTCGATTCTCACCCGTCGCCCGGACCGGGAAGAGGGCTATCTGCTACTGCAGGACAAAGGGGTATGGGTTGCCCCGGCGGCTGATTTTGTCAGTTCTGACCGGACTATCCGGTTGGCACTGGTCGAGCCTGACTGTAAGTTTCACAGCACGGCGGTGGATGGCCTGATTAAACAGGGACGCCCCTTTGAGGTGAGCTGTATCAGTGGCAACTGTGCTCTGCTGATTGAACTGGTGAGACGGGGAGAGGCGGTTACCACGCTGTCATCCTGTTGCGTACCTGCAGATCTGTATCGGGTGCCCGCGAGCTTTGGTCTGCCTGATCTGCCCACAGTGGAGATCGTGTTACAGTCCGCCGCCCGGCACCACCCGGATGTAGGTTCAGACCGGATTGTAAGGCTGGCACAAAGCACAGCACAGCAACTCCAGCCGTCCGTACAATGAGTCGCAGTAAGATAAAAAAATCTGGCCCCCGAGAGGGCCAGCGAAAGTGATGAAGCAACAGCAGGCGTTGCTTCATGGGCTGAACGGTCTAACGGTTGCAGCTGGCCGTTAGTCAAAAATCTCAGGGGTGATGGGTTCCAGCTCTATAATCCGCTGGCGATAGAGCAGAGGGACCTCTGCCTTACTATTCTTGCTGTAATTAACGCAGACGATAGTGCCTTCGCCCTCTGCGGCAACCGCGTTATGCTCCGGGCTCCAGATCAGATGTTCCATGGTAAAGCGGTCATGTTCCAGGCGGGTCACCCGACAGGCTGATATGATGCTGCCGGGAAATGTCAGCGGAATTCGATAGCGAATGCGGCTGTCACGCAGAATCGGCCCGACATCAGTTTCCTGCATCACCTTGGTAAAGTCACAGCTACGAAAATATGCGATTCGGGCGCTTTCAAACCAGCGCAGATATACCAGATTATTGACATGTTGGAAGGCATCCATATCGCCCCAGGCGATCGGGATCTCCATCTTTATTGGGAAGCGTTGCAGAATCTCACTACTCATCTTATTTATGCCTGTCTGTCACTCCGGCGTTGTCACGGAGTTATGATCAATTTGTTGCGCTAACACTACCGCTGCAGGTCTATTTAGATTTAATCTGCTGGATAAGTAAAATCTTTAATTATTATGTAGTCTATAAATTTAAGTTATATTTCTGATGAAACGTTATGATTTCTCAACGACGATCAACCGGGTTAAGCTGAATTGAAAATCTGCTTTAAGATTTACTTATAGGAGCAAACAATAAATGGAGATTCGCCAGATTCGTTACTTTCTCGCGGTTCAGGAAACCGGCAGCTTCACCAAGGCGGCGGAGAAGATGTTTGTTACCCAGCCTGCGTTGTCCGCGGCGATAAAAACCCTGGAGGAGGAGCTGGGCGTTGAACTGTTGCACCGAAGCCATAAGCAGGTCACCCTGACGCCAGCGGGGTCGCGTTTCAGAGATCGGGCCTTCTCGATTCTGGCGGAATGCAGCGCGGCTAAAAGTGAGCTGATGAGTGCACCCCGGCCCCGGCAGTTAAGAATAGGGATGCTGGATACGCTGAATACACCGCCGATCAACGCACTGTTGTATGAGTTTCATACCACCTATCCGGAAACGGAACTGCATCTGCAGACCGGTAGCAAAGTAGAACTGGCAAATAAGCTGGGGCAGGGCAAGGTGGATATGCTGCTGACGTCGATGGGTGGCGATGACTTTTCGCAAACCCAGTTACCGCTTTATCAGGAGCGCTTTCAGCTGATGGTGTCCCGGCAGCATGATCTGGCTAATCGCGCCAGCGTCCGTCTCTCTGATCTGCATGGCTTGCCGATGGTGCTGCGCAAAAACTGTGAAGTGTTGCATGAAGGCAAGCGAGTTTTTCTCGCCGAACAGGCGCAACCGCGGATCACCTGCCGCACCGACAATGACTCATGGGCGCTGACCATGGTGCGTAATAATCTGGCGGCGGCGATTCTGGCGGAAACCGTGACCGAACCGGGAACGGTCAGTATACCGATCTCTGATTTTGGTCTGACACGTACTGTGGCCTGTGTCTGGCGGGAACATTCGGATCAGGAGATGGTACAGCTGTTTACGGTGTTTGCTGCCCGGGACAGTTGGCGCGGCGCGCTTAAAGCAGGTTAGCAACCCGGCGGTGTGGATTGAATCATATCCAGGCGGATGCGCAGTTGTGTGCCGTTTTCATCGGCGGCCAGCAGAAACTCTTCACCGCTGCGGATATCGATGGTGAGATAACGGAGTTTTTTCCGCAGGATATGACCGTCACCGTCCTGCCAGATAACCAGGTCAACAAGATTGCGCAGGCAGGCCAACTCGTAGCTGTCATGCAGGGCACACAGGATAGGGATATATTCGCTCATCCGCTGAGCATAGCACAGGCGCCAGGGCATGTTGGATTTTGATTAGCCATTAACTCAACTACTTTTAACTCAACTGCCATTTATCTCATCCAGCAGGGATTGCACCGTTTCATAACAGATGCCGCAGGAGGTGTTGATCGCAGTCACTTGCCTCACCGCATCGATAGTGGTGAGCTGCTGTTGTTTGACAGTCTCAATAAACGCCTGCCGGCGGATATGTCTACAGGCACAGACCCAGGTATCAGCAGCGTCAAAACCGGCCCGGGGAGTAGGAGTACCCATTCTGATTATCCTTTTAGTTTCTGAAGTGACTACAATAACCATAGCAGGGCGTTAACAGCAGCGTTGCAGATGAAATATAGTGTTGGTCTGCATGAGTCAGTTTAACGTAATAGCTTGAACTAACAACTTGAACTAACAGCTTAGCGTAAGAGCACGCCAAACATGCACCATCGTTTTTACCAAAGCTGACCGAACTAGAAACTGAGGATGCCTGATGGGTACAGATGCGACAGTAATTCTGTTTATCGCATTGGATAACGATGACGTGAAACTGCTTGAAGGGGTTCTGGATAATGCCATGGATAGTGTTCCGACCACCCTGTTGCTTGCGGAAGGCATGGATCAGGCCAAGGCTTTGATTGAGTCGCAGACGGTTCATATAGTGGTGCTGGATCAGCGTGCTGATGAGCCGCTGGCTCACAGCCGGTTACAGCAGTTAATGGAGCTGAATCCGCAGCTGGAAGGCTTTTTACTCACTGTGGATTGCCAGTATGAACCGGCGGGGCAGGTGGCTGCCGATGGTCTGGTACATCACTATATTCAGTTTCCCTCGGATCCGCAGATCCTCGGCTACCGGATGCGCCAGGCGTTGCGGGTTGCCCGGTTAAAACAGGAGTTGCAGGATCTTCGCCGGGACCTGCATCAGGATTTTGATGCGCAACGCCAGCAGTTTATCTTACGGCAAAAGAAACTGGTCGAGCGGGTGCAGGCCGATGGGGAAAAAATTAGTCAGTCCCGCAAGCAGTTAGACGAAGCCAACCAGCAACTGGCCGATGGCTATCGGCAGATAGTACGCATGTTTTCCAACCTGACACTGCGGCGAATGGGACAAAAAGTCAGTGGGTTAAACCAGCGGCTAAACCAGATGGTGAGTCTGTTGGGGGAAAAGTGTGGTTTGGATGAAGCCGATCGTAAACACCTGACAATGGCCTGGATGCTGAGAAATGTGGGTAAGCTGAGCTTCAGTGATCATCTGCTTGCAACCCCCTATCTGAATTTACGCCCGGAAGATCAGCGTGAGTTTCAGCGTCACCCGGATAATGCCTACACTGCCATGACTATCGTTCGTCCTCTGGACCGGGCCGCGACACTGGTGCGGCAACATAAAGAGTATCTCGATGGCAGTGGTTATCCTCTGGGGCTGAAAGGGGCCCAGATTGAGCCCGCCGCGCAGATACTGACCGTATTGAATGACTACACCGAACTAACCTCCGGGCGTTACGATCATCGTCAGCTGAGTGCTGCAGAAACACTGGTTTTTATGCGGGACAGAGCGCCGGAACGTTATAATCAGGATGTCGTGAATGCGCTGGAAGCGGTGATGAATGATCTTAAACCGATCACCGACCTCTACAAAGATAAGCGGGTTTCGAGTATGGATCTGAAACCGGGTATGACGCTGACCCGGGATCTGATCAGCCACGACGGCGTTTTATTATTGGGGCATGGCGAGGTGCTTGATCAGCGCACCATTGATCGGATCAGAGACCTGGAATACAACTTTTCCGAATATTTTCATCTGTTTATCGAATAACTATAAACAGCGAATTATGTGTGCACCCGTTCACCTGAGAGTCGCAGCGGCGGAGATGGCTCGGTAACCACCTTCATCGTGGGCCATTCCAGAAGCTGCAGTTTTCCGCTGTCGGTTTCCACCAGAGCGGTGCAGTGCTCAACCCAGTCTCCGTCGTTGCAGTAGAGCGCACCTTTCAGATGAGTAAACCCCGCCTGATGAATATGACCGCCGATATAGCCATCCAGTGATTGTCGGCTGGCTTCCGTGCAGGCGGCCTGCTGAAAATGTTCGATATAGCGCTGTGCGGTACTGAAGCGTTGTTTGATCATGCCCGCCAGCGAACGGTAGGGCATATTCAGCCACAGGCGCAGTTTGTTATAGCTGCGATTCAGCCAGAGTAGCAACTGATGCCCCTGGTCGCCCAATAGCAGCATCAGTGGGTGGATGCGTACATGGCTATCGAACTCATCACCATGGGATACTAAAAAGCGGCGACCATCGCGAGTTTTGTGAATCGCCTTACGCCGAATCTGCAGTTTGCCCAGCTTTAAACCACAGATCTTACGCATCGGCGCATCATGATTGCCGGGGATATAGATAATCTCACAGCCATCTTTTGCCATCTGCCAGAACTGGCCGATAAGCAGTTGCTGATCCTGCGGCAGCACCGCTTTTTTGCGCATCGCCGCCAGATCGATAATATCGCCCACCAGATAAAGCTTTTTCGGCGCGAGTTGGGTCAGGGCCTCGCTCAGGAGCTTTGCCTGGCAATCCGGGGTTCCCAGATGCACATCTGAGATAAACATGGTGTGGATATTCTGCATATCACTGTCCATCAATCAGTTTAGGGGCAGTATGGCGGCTGAAAATGACAGTGGCCTTTAAAAAAGATGAACAGATGGTGACAGTAGGCTGTGGATAAACCCTTCGAAAGATCTATGTCGGAACAGCGCAGGCGATTAGAATAGCGCCATGACAACATCACCCACATACTGGCGCCAGCGATTACAGCAGCTTGATCAGCAGCTTGTTGCCACGGCATCTCTGTGGCGGCCGCAGCCGTTTAAACAGGGCCGCCCGGAATGGTGTGGGGATTATCCTGAACTCACCGAAGCGCTGCTGACGCTGGATGATCAGCAACTGCAGTTTCTCAACAATGATCCGATTGTGCTGCTGGACTGGATCGGTCGTTACCTGCCGCAGCTCTCATCTCTGGATCTGTTATGCCGTTTACCTGAGCGCACCCCCGCTGAATACCTGCCGCCGGATAACCGCTTTTTTGATGGCATGCCGGGACGCAAGCGCACCCAGATCGAAGCCTTTGCCCGGGGCATCGGGCCGGTGCGGTCGCCACTGTTAGAGTGGTGCGGTGGCAAAGGGCATCTGGGTCGACTGTTAGGGCTAAGCTGGCAGCAACCGGTGACCACCTTAGAGTGGAACAGTGATCTCTGCTATATGGGGGCGCAGCAGGCCCAGCGTTTCGGTATTTTTCAATCATTTAAAGCGATCGATCTGTTACAGCCGGGGCTGCAACTCGATGCGAGCGGACATCACGCCATCGCCCTGCATGCCTGCGGTGAACTGCATCGTACTTTGCAGCGGGTCGCTATTGATCAGAATCTGGCAGCACTGGATATCGTGCCCTGCTGTTACGCCTTTGGCGTTGAATATGACTATCAACCCAGAACGGCAGGGTTATCACTGCAACTCAGTCGGGATGACCTGCGTCTGGCGGTCACCGAAACGGTCACTGCCGGACAGCGGGAAGTGATCAGTCGCGACCGGGAGATGGCCTGGAAACTGGGCTTTGTTGAACTGCGCAACCGGGTGCTGGGTAGCGACCAGTATCGCACCATGAAACCGGTGCAAAAAGCGTGGCTGCAGCTCAGTTATAGCGAATTTTGTCACACACTGGCTGAACGCGAACAGCTGCAACTGCCAGTGCAAACCCAGTGGGCAGAAGCGGAAGCACTGGGCTGGCAACGCTATGGTGAAGTGATGCGCTTATCGTTGCTGCGTAACTGCTTTCGTCGTGCCATCGAGCTCTGGCTGGTGCTGGATCTCGTCGCCGACCTGGAAGCTCACGACTACCGTGTTGAACTGGGCACCTTCTGCGACCGCACAGTCACTCCACGCAATATTATGCTGTCTGCCCGTAAGGAGATTCGCTCGTTGCACTCGCGATCAGACCGCAACGAAGAGCACGTTGCTTGCTAGAACGTCGCTTCGCGACTGGCTAGACGGGCTGCGCCCTTGCTCGAAAAAGCATAAAGCAAAGAGACTCATTGGTTTTATCTTTGCTATTGTGGGAGTCGCACCGCTCTCTTCTCTTGATGTTTTTTTCTTTCCGCTTTCTCTAGCTACTAACGACTAACAAGTCGCGCAGCGACGTCTGGCTACTGCCTTCAAAAAGGCGATCCCAGAAGTATTATTGTCAGTGTCGCAGCTCCTACCACTATATTCATGGGCAGACCCACACGAACGAAGTCCATGAAGCGATAGCCGCCGGGGCCGTAAACCATCAGGTTGGTTTGATAGCCCAGTGGCGTTGCAAAGCTGGCTGAGGCGGCCATCATGATGGCGAAGACGAAGGGCTCGCTGTTTAATCCTGATTGCTCGGTTAACTGCAACACGATTGGCAGCATGAGTATGGCTGCTGCGTTGTTGGTTATCACTTCGGTCAGTAGTGACACGGTGATGTAAGTCAGAATCAACAGCAACCACCCCTGGCCACCGCTGAGGTCGATAATATTGGATGCCAGGTATCCCGCGACACCGGTCTTCTCCAATGCAGAGCCCAACGCAAATGAAGCAGCAATGGTCAGAATTACCCCCAGATCCAGACTACGTTCAGCCTGGTTGACTGAACAGCAACCGGTGGCGAGCATGAGGGCAGCGCCTATCAGTGAGGCGTTGAGCATGCTGATGACACCAAAACTTGCCAGTGAAATCACTCCGATCAGAATGGCCCACGCCAGGATAGCACGGCCGTGCCGTGGTGTTTCGGTATTCAGGTCGCTGACCAGCAGGAAGTCTTTGTTATAGCGTTGACGACTGATAAAGGCTGGCCGTGCTTCCAATAGCAGGGTGTCACCCGCTTCGAGTTTGATAGTGCTCAGGTTGCCCCGGATACGCTCGCCGTTGCGCGCCACGGCGAGTACGACGGCGCCATAACGATCGCGGAAGCGAGCGTCACGAATGGCCAGGCCAACTGCAGCGCAGTGCGGCGAGACAACGGCTTCAACCAGGCAGCGCTCGGGCCGCTGGGTCATCAGTGTCTGTGAATGACCGTTCTCCGCTGAAGGCACAATGCCCTGAATGCGAAGCAGGTCGGATATTGACTCAGTATTACCGGCAAAAACCAGACGATCGTTGCCCCGCAACAGCTCTTCAGAAGAGACCGCCGCCAGAACGCTTTTATCCCGCTCGATCTCTACCAGATAGATCTTCTCCAGACGCCTAAGCCCTGCTGCATCAATACTTTTGCCAACCAACGGTCCGTCCGGTGCAACGGTGACTTCAAGCGTAAATTCGCGCAGATCGGCAAAGGCTGACTGGCTTTGGCGATCAGGTAGCCAGCGAGGGAAAAACACCCAGATGAAAGTGAGACCGATGATGGCGACCGGCAGGCTGATGGATGTCAGGGCGAACAGGCTAAAGCCCTCGTTGCCTGTTAGTGTTTGATACTGCGCGTTGACAATCAGGTTAGTACTGGTGCCAATTAGCGTCAGGGTTCCGCCCAGTATGGCGCAGTAGCTCAGGGGAATCATCAGTTTTGATGGCGCGATGCCTATTTTGCGTGACCAGGTATGCATCGCCGGAATCATGGTCGCTACCACCGGCGTATTATTGAGAAATGCGCTTAGCAGGGTGACCGGGGCAAAGATGCGCAGCAGTGCCGAACGTTCTTTTCGGGGAGATCCTAGCGCCTTATTGACGAGCATGTCAGCAGCGCCTGAGGCGTGCATACCTGAGGCAACGACGAACATTGCTGCAACAGTAATCAGCCCCGAGTTGCTGAATCCCGCTAACGCATCCGCACTTCCCAGTACGCCACACAGGCTTAAAACCGTCAGCACCCCCATCATGACCAGATAGGGTTTGATAGGGGTTAGCATTAGAGCCAGTAATGAGGCCGCCATTAAAGTGAGTGATAACCAGCCCTGCCATTCCATCCCTGTATACCTTAAATAAATTGATAAGAGAGCAAGTTTATCAATCAGGCTAATAACTAAATAATATTAAAATAAGATTTATATATTATAATTTATGCTAAGCAATGGGTGGTTTACAGGGCTGTGCCTTGCAAACACTCGCCCGGGATTGGAAATGACCCGCTATTGCAACTAATACCACTGCTGTTGTCGAGGCTGAGGTAGTTTGTGTCCGTGAAAGCAGCTTATAGAGCAGGCATAGGGAGAAATATGAACTTTCAGCAATTGCGTATAGTGCGCGAAACGGTTCGGCAAAACTTTAACCTGACCAACGTCGCTAATGCGCTCTTTACCTCGCAGTCGGGCGTTTCTAAACATCTTAAAGATCTGGAGGATGAGCTTGGGCTGGACCTTTATGTACGCAAGGGTAAGCGTCTGCTAGGCCTGACCGAGCCAGGTAAGGAGATGGCTGTGATTGTCGAGCGTATTTTGCAGGAAACCGCTAATCTGAAAACGCTGGCTGATGAATATAACGGACAGGATACGGGTGAACTGGCTATCGCCACGACACATACTCAGGCGCGTTATACTTTACCGACGATTATTTCAGAGTTTCGTAAATTGTACCCTCGTGTTCACCTGAAACTCTATCAGTCGGGACCTGACGAAATCGTACAGTTACTGCGTAGTGGAAAAGTGGATATCGGCATTGCCACTGAAGCACTGGATCAGGAGCAGGAACTGACGGTATTTCCTCTCTATAGCTGGCATCACTCAGTCATCGTCCCCCGGGAACATCCGTTAACCCTGCTTGAAAAACCGGATCTGAAGCAGATCGCAAGCTATCCGATCATTACTTATCATGAGGGCTTCACCGGGCGTTCTAAGGTGGAAAAAGCGTTCAGTCAACAGGGTATTGAGCCCGATATCGTTATGTCAGCCCTGGATGCTGATGTGATTAAATCGTATGTTGAGCTCGGGCTGGGTATCGGTATTATCGCATCAATGGCGTTCGACCCGAACCGCGATAAGACTTTGCAAATGCTCGATACAGCGCATCTGTTTGACGAGAATATTACTTCTATCGCCTTGAAAAAAGGGCGGGTTCTTCGCGAGTATGTTAATCGGTTTATCCAGCTCTGTAGTGTAAAGCCCGTTGGTGGCTTGTAGGCCTGCCGTAGTGTCACATAACACAAGAGAGCCCGGGGCTCTCTTGTGTTCACGCTTTTTTCTTTCCGCTTTTTCTAGCTACGAGCAAGTCGCGAAGCGACGTCTAGCAACTGCTCTATAAAGGAGCGATCTTCGTCCCTTTCTGCGGCAGTGGCAGTGCAGGCAGCCCACCGCCGATAACCCCCAGATGCTTATCCATTAGCTGGCGCATTTTGTCCGTCTCACCGAGGTTTTTCAGCAGTCTGGCCAGTTCGCTCAGGGTTTCGGCTCTGGGGCTTTGTTCCAGGCTTTGTTCGAAGTAGGTGATCGCTTTGCCCCAGTGCTGATTGCGTTGTGACAGGCGTCCCAGGGTGAGCAGCAGGTCGGGGTTGAGGGGGTCATCTTTGAGCCAGCCGCGGGCTGTCTCCAGCTGTTTCTTCAGGTTTTCCCCTTCGATACGTCCATAGAGGTTGACCAGTTCGTTGTCCCAGTTGCGTTTAATCAGGTCACGGATGACCGGTTCCGCTTTGGCTTCTGCGCCGATATTGACCAGCAGACGGGTGTAGTGGCGTGCCAGCACATCATCCTGGGTCAGCTGGCCGGGCATGTTGTGCCAGGTCTCTGCCAGGGCTTTACGTTTCTCTTCGGAAGACGCGCTGTCCGGCAGAATGATGCTGAGTTCCAGCAGCTTCTGGTAGCAGAGCTGCTCGGTTTGCAGCAGTTTCTCCGGTTTCAGAGCCTTGTTTTTACGCAGTTCAGGAATCAGTTGCTGCACCGCCCGCCAGTCATTCAGTTGAATATAGACTTTGCGTAGCAGCTTCATCACATAGGTATTTTTTGGTGCTTTTTTACGCAGGCTCAGCAGAGTGGCAAGACTGGGTTCCAGTTGGCCCCGGGCCAGTTGGGTCTGTGCCTGGTTGATACCGACAGCGATCTCTGCTTCCGGAGTCGACACTTTAGCTTTCTGCAGCAGTTCATCACAGGCTTTCTCATCCCCTTGCTCCTGTGCTGCATGGGCCGCTGCCAGGTAGTTGATCAACGGCAGGTCGGCGTTATCTGCAGACATGGATAACAGGCGCTGGGCTTTCCACCAGTTTCCTTCAGACAGGGCGATCAGGCCCTTAAGTGTTTTGTCATGGGCGATGCGGCTTTTACGGCTGCCGCTCCAGAGGCGCAGATGTGAACCTGACTTGAGGGAGCGTTTGAACAGGTTGATGCCCCAGTGCAGCGCAAAAAACAGCGCAACTATCAGCACCAGAAAGACCCACAGGCTCATCTCTATAGTGGTCTGGCCGTAGGCGAACAGGGTATAGCCGGAGTCCTGGATCATCTTCTGACCGATCCAGGTGCCGGCAAACATGAATGCCAGCAGCAGGATAAATATGCGTTTCATCAGGCAGCTCCCTCTTTCAGCTTACGCATCGCTTGCAGGTAGCTTTTCAGGGTGGCCAGTGAACCAGAGATATCCGGCATCTCGGGGGCAACTTCAACCTGCTCAAGATCTTTCAGTGCTTTCAGCAGGGCCTGGGTGTTGCTGTGGTTTTGTTCGAAGTAAGTCCCCACCCACTGCTGAGCCTTCGTCAGGCTGTTGAGGTAGCTTTTCGGCTTGCGTTGCAGCAGCGAAAGTTGCGCCTGCTCCAGCATCAGGTGCAGGTTTTGTTGCAGATAGTAACTTTGCTGGGGTGACAGCAGCGGCTCGACCGGCTCGCTACGATCCTGAATAACGATTAGTTTGCTGGCTTTGTCTGACAGTGTCGCCCAGGCCTGTTTGATATCGGCGCTCCAGCTGGCGGCAAACTCTTCGCTATTCACCTGGTCCAGCAGTTCTGGCAGTTTGTGTTGTTCAGTTAGCGGGATCACCTGCAGCTGATCCACCTGTGCGCTGAGAGCGCCCAGTCGCAGGAAGACGCCTTCGGTATCCAGTTTTGGCACCGCTTCCAGTGCTGCGATGTCTGCAGCAACCGCTTTGCGGATATCGTAGATGGTGACATCGTCGGTTTCGCTGAGAATCTTATCGGCGGAGCGCAGCAGCTGCAGTGCGCCGTTCGGTGTTTGCTCCATCAGTACACGCTGGTTGGCGAGTCGCAGCAGATACTCTACTTCGGCCAGCAGCCAGTCTGCCCGGTCATTTTTCTGGGCCGCGGTGACTTGCTGAATGCTGCGGGTCAGACGGTTCTGCAGTTCGTTGATATTAGACTGATCCTGGGTGGATTTGCTCTGCAGGGCAGACAACTTCTGGTTGAGAGTACCGATCTGCTGATTAAGCTGTTGCTGGTTTTTTTCCAGGGTGCCGTTGAGTTCGGCAGCGGCGCTTTGCTGGCTCTGCTGTATCAGGCTGCCCGCCTGGAGTTGCAGCCAGTAAAGGTAACCGACACCTGCCAGGGCAATCAGCGCCAGCAGTAGTGCGACTCGGCCTGCCCAGCTGGCTTTTGGTTTAGGCTGATCTTTGACCGGCGCGGCTGTCGCTGTTGCTTTGGTTTTGGGTGGTTCTTGCTGGGTTTTATTTGCGGGCTTATCGACTGGCTTCTCAGAGGGTTTCTGAGGGGCTGGTTTTTCTGCAGAGCTCTTATTTGCCGAGCCTTCATCTACAGAGCGTTCATTAACCGGGCTTTCGTTAGCCGCGGCGTTATCCGCATCACTCTTTTGGGTCTCTTGCTCATTGGCGGGGGTGCTCTCCTTTTCGATCAGCTCTCCCTCAATCACTTCTTCTGGCTTATCGGAAGTGGCTGGATTGTTATTCCCGCTTTTTTTCATGTTCTGTCATCCATATCGATAGTCGATAAAACTGTTTCTGCCATCGCCTGATTATCTGGCCCACTGGCGGTAATAACCCGAGTATAGCCTAACTCGTCCGCAATTCGGGCAACTCGCTCACTGGGTACCACCAATGTTGTATGTTTCAGTGCCCCGAGACGGTGATCTGTGATCAGTTGGTCGAGGTTGCTGACCGCTTCCCCACTGGTGACCAGTACCGCTGCAAGGGGTGAATCACTGATAGTACTGCTGATCTGCGCGGAGGTATAGTGGGGAAGGCTGCGGCGGTAGAGATCGGCATAGTCAACCCGGGCGCCACGCTGGCTCAGTTGTTCGGCGAGGGTTTCCCGTCCCCCTGCGCCGCGCATGATCAGCACCTTTTTACCATCCATCTGTTGCAGGCGGGGCAATGAGAGGAGCGCTTCCGAATCATAACCAGCGGGTGATCTGGTTGCGCTGATACCAAATTCGTTGAGTTTGCTGGCGGTTTGCTCACCAATTGCCAGCCACTCTATTCCGACTGGCAGTTGCGGCCAGTACTGATCGATCAGGTCCATTCCGGCACTTACCGCATTGGCGCTGATGAAAATTACACTGTGGTAGAGGTCCAGATCCATAATCCGGCTTTTCACAAAAGGAAACGCCGGATCGGACTCGTTTACAGGTGTGATCTCCAGCAGCGGCAACAGCACCGGGTCAAGCCCCAGCTCGGCCAGCAACGCTGCCTGACCGGGTGCCTGATGTGCCGGGCGGGTGACCAGTATCCGGGGTTTAGGCATTCTGCTGGTATACATCCGCCAGAATTTTAGCTGCACCGGCATCCAACAGGCGTTCCGCCAGTTCGATACCCATCGCTTCGGCATTCTCCGGGGTGTTGCGTAACTCATCCCGCAGAATCCGTGTGCCATCGGTACTCGCCACCAGGCCGCGCAGATACAGTTCATCACCGGCATCATTGAGGGTGGCATAGCAGGCGATAGGCACCTGACAGCCGCCCTCTAAACGGCGATTCATGGCCCGCTCTGCAGTGACGCGGTAAGCGGTTTGCTCATCATGCAGCGGTTTCAGCAACGCGATGGTGGTTGCATCATCGGTACGGCATTCGATGCCCACGGCACCTTGTCCTCCGGCGGGAAGACTCTCTTCCGGGGTGATTTCACTGGCGATCCGGTCGGTCATTTCCAGACGGATCAGACCCGCTGTTGCCAGAATAATGGCATCGTACTGGCCTTCGTCTAGTTTCCGTAGGCGAGTGTTAACGTTACCGCGCAGGGTTTTGATCTGCAGATCGGGACGTTTGGCACGAATCTGCGCTTCCCGGCGTAACGATGAGGTACCAACGACCGCGCCCTGGGGCAGTTCATCTATTGTTTTGTAGTGGTTAGAGACAAAGGCGTCGGTAGGTTTTTCCCGTGGGCAGATCACTGCCAGGCCAAGGCCTTCGGGAAATTCCATCGGCACATCTTTCATCGAGTGCACGGCGATATCGGCTTCATTCGCCAGCATCGCGACTTCCAGTTCTTTGACGAACAGACCCTTACCGCCAATTTTTGACAGAGGCGAGTCCAGCAGCACGTCCCCTTTAGTGGTAAAGCCCATCAATTCAACCTTGATGCCGGGATGAAACTTTTCTAACTCGGCTTTTACATATTCCGCCTGCCACAGGGCGAGGGGGCTTTGACGGGTGGCAATACGGATTACTTTATCAGTCATACAGGGTCCTGGAGGGCGGTTGCCCGGTCAGCTACGCAAAATAATTACCGATTTTAACAGATAAGCGGGCGGGTAACAGCTGATCGGACATGCGGGAAGGGGGCGGGTTGCTGTATAATGCCCGCCATTGATTCAGGACAAGATCCGCTAGCCGTCGGCGCGGATGACAGATTTGAGGTTTTCAGCATGAGTGAAGAAAAAACTAACCAGCAATGGGGTGGCCGTTTTAATGAGCCAACGGATGCCTTTGTTGCCCGCTTTACTGCGTCTGTTCAGTTTGATCAGCGGATGTATGAACAGGATATCCGTGGCTCTGTTGCTCATGCGAAGATGCTCACCAGGGTAGGTGTGCTGACTGAAGCGGAGTGTGCCGATATTCTCCAGGGTCTGAAAGAGATCCAGACCGATATCGAAAGCGGTAACTTTGAATGGTCGATTGAGCTGGAAGATGTGCATATGAACATCGAAGCGGCGCTGACCAAGAAGATCGGCATCACCGGCAAGAAGCTACATACCGGCCGCTCCCGTAACGACCAGGTTGCCACGGATATTCGTCTCTATGTTCGCGATGAGATCGATAATATTCTGTTGGAAATCACCCGTCTGCAACAGGGTATTGTGGGTCTGGCCCGTCTCGAAGCGGACACGGTGATGCCCGGCTTCACCCACCTGCAAACCGCACAGCCGGTGACCTTTGGACATCACCTGATGGCCTGGTTTGAGATGCTTAGCCGTGATTACGAGCGCTTCGTGGATTGCCGTAAGCGAGTGAATATTCTGCCGCTGGGCGCTGCTGCACTGGCGGGCACGACTTATCCGATTGACCGTCATATGACCACTGAGTTGCTGGGCTTTAGCGCACCGACAGAGAACTCATTGGACTCTGTTTCTGATCGTGACTTCGCTATCGAGTTTTGTGCCGCCTCCAGCATTATGATGATGCATATGACCCGCTACTCTGAAGAACTGGTGATGTGGGCCTCTGCGCAGTTTAACTTTATCAACCTGCCAGATCGTTTCTGCACCGGTTCTTCTATTATGCCGCAGAAGAAAAATCCCGACGTACCGGAACTGGTGCGCGGTAAGAGTGGCCGCGTCTATGGTCACCTGATGTCTTTGTTAACGCTGATGAAGTCACAGCCGCTGGCCTACAACAAAGATAATCAGGAAGACAAAGAGCCGCTGTTTGATGCGATCGATACCATTAAAGGCTGTCTGCGTGCATTTGCTGATATGGTGCCGGCGATTGAAGCGAAGCGCGACAATATGCGTGAAGCGGCGCTGCGTGGCTTCTCCACAGCCACCGATCTGGCCGACTATGTGGTACGTAAGGGAATTCCGTTCCGTGATGCCCATGAAATTGTCGGCAAAGCGGTTGCCTACGGCATTCAGCAGAGCAAAGATCTGGGTGAGATGAGTCTGGAAGAGCTGCAACAGTTCTCCGATCAGATCGGCGGTGATGTGTTTGAAGTGCTGACCCTGGACGGCTCTGTCAGTGCCCGTGATCATATTGGCGGTACTGCACCGAATCAGGTGCGTCAGGCCTGCGACCGTGCTGAAGAGATGCTCGCGCAGCGCAGTTGATCAACTAAATGCTTTACCGGACCCGCTATGGTTGTCGCCTTAGCGGGTTTTTTTGTAAGTTTATTACTCATATTGGGGTATTTACTTACGTCGTTGGTAGCACTGCTGAGGTAAATTATCTGATCCAGGCCCAGGCTATCCCTCGATTGTAAAAATGCAGTGTTAAGAGCCAAAATAATAACTAGATAGCGGAGTTCAAATGAGACTAAATATCACCCATAAGATGATTGTTGGCTTTGCTTTGATGGTCGTTTTTATCATCGTAGTCGGAGTGGGTGGGTTGGGTGCTATTCATCTGCTATCGAATCAGTTTCAGGATGTCGCGCATAATGTTGTGCCTTCACTGACCGGTAGCCTGCGCCAACAGACCCGCCTGGAATCGACAAGTCGTCAACTGTTTACCGCGTTGTCGCAAACGAAAGTTGAGGACCTCAACCAGCAGAGCACGATGTTCAAAGAACAGCTGGAAAGCTTTAAGTCGGATCAGAATCTTTTAGCCGAGCGGGTAAAAGGACAGAACGAACTGGTGACCGCGCTGAACAACGTTGATGATCTGGTTGAAAAGTATTTTGCTCTTGCGGACACGACATTAACCCAGCAGAGCCGTATTCTTCTGCTTGAACGGCTAGCCATCGAATCTGACATTCAGTATCGGGGACTGGAAAGCTCACTGAACGGGTCATTGAATAAATTTTTGTTAGATGAGAGTGACACCCCGGCAGCTAAGGCTGTTAAGTCCGTTGGCCGGATGATGGCTACCTATAATTACCGCCTGATGGATTTTAAACGTACTCAGGATATGGCGTCTCTGGATAAGTTTCTCGAAAGCAGTACAGGAAAACTGACAGAAAGATACGATGAGGTTATCGCTAAGGGTGGCAACTTTCGCTTCGCACTGGACCAGATTAACGCTATTCAGGATCACTTGTATGGCAAAGATGGGTTAATTTCAGTTTTGCGACAGATGACCAATGCTCAGGCTGACCAGGCGGAAAAGTTGAATCAGACTTATGGGTTGATAGAGCAGACTCAGGCGGCTATGGAAAACTTCATATCCCTGAATCGGGCAATGTTGTCAGAGGCAGATAATAAAACGGATGAAGAGGTTTTTCTGGGGCGTATCTGGATAGGTGGTCTGTCTCTAGGCGCGGTTTTCTTTGGTGTTTTGATTGCCGCTGCCTTGGTACAGACGATTCGTACTCCACTGGCGCATATACACACAGGGTTAAGTCGTCTGAATGAGGGCGATCTTAATGTTACGTTTGAGGTGCATCGACAAGATGAATTCGGAGATCTGAGCCGTTATCTGAATACTGTTGTTGCAGGGCTTCGCGATATTCTTCAGCAAGTCGCTATCGGTGCAAACCGGTTATCCAGCGTGGCCAACAATAATGCAGCGATCAGTCAGCAAACCACCGACGCGATGAGTTCACAGGGTATGAAACTTGAGCAAACCTCGTCTGCTGCGGTAGAGATGGAGCACAGTGTTGCTGAGGTTGCCCGTCATAGTAAAACCACTTTACAGGCAGTGCATGAGTTTGAGACGTTAAGCCAGAACGTCAGCCAGCAGATGCTTGATACGATTGACAGCATTGAAACCCAGGCAAAAGGTATCGATCAGGCGATGGGGGTGAGTAATGAGATGTCGGCGTTTGGTAATCAGATCGTTATGATTCTGACGACGATTCAGGATATAGCAGAAAAAACCAATCTATTGGCGTTGAATGCAGCGATAGAGGCTGCCCGGGCGGGAGAGCAGGGTCGGGGGTTTGCTGTGGTGGCGGATGAAGTGCGAAGCCTGGCAGGTCGTACCCGTGACTCGGTGCAGGATATTCAGGATATGGTCGGTAATATGCAAAACGCGATTACCCGGGTCTCAGAGGTGATGAATCAGAGTTTTGAGCAAACCCAGAACTGTGTCGAGCAGGCTGGCCGGTCACAGGAATTGCTTCGGTCGATGAATGATGCGGTGTTCCATATCCGTGACCTGAATGCCTTCATTGAGACCGCTGCTAATGAGCAGGCGCAAGCAGTGGCAGAGGTCAGTCAGACTTTGGTATCGATCAATACCGCTGCAGCTGAAACCTCGCAAGGGGCTGCCAGTGCATCAGCAAGCAGCCAGGAATTACTGGGTGTGGCGCAGCAGCAGCAAGCGTTACTGGCGCGATTTGCAATCAGCTGAAATGATCAAACCTTTAGTTAAAAAGCCGCTTAATGCGGTTTTTTTCTTTCTATGCCTTTCATTAATGGAGACTTTATCCGTACTGAATAGGGATTGTCGGCATCGGTTCAGATATAACTATCGACCGCTAAAAACGGATTTTCGGATCAGCCCTGGCAGTTTTCTGTAGTTTTATTACCCAGCTTGGGATGTTGGTATAACACCTTAGTTGAACTACAGGGTAGATTCAGCTATTAAACATTCTATGCCTAATTACATACACACGTTACAAGAGCTTTCTCAGATAGCCGGAACGGTGGAGCAAACATGAGACTGAATATCACCCATAAAATGATTGTTGGATTTGTCCTGATGGTAGTTTTCATCATCGTAGTGGGTGCCGGAGGTGTCGGTGCCATCCAACTGATTTCACAAAAGTTCCAGAACGTTACGCAGAATGTTGTGCCCTCTCTGACCGATGGCTTACGGCAGCTGGTGCGACTGGAGGAAGCCAACAACGAGCTGTTTGCTGCGTTATCGCAGAAGCGGGTTCGGGAGCTGAACCTGCAGCGAGAGTCTTTCAAACAGCAGCTTGAAGCATTCAGTACTGAGCAGCAGGCATTAGCCGCCCGTGTGTCCCATGATCCCGCGCTGACTGAGTCATTGAATCAGGTGGCGGTACTGGTCGATCAGTACTTTACCCTGGCGGACACGGTGTTGGGGGAGCAGAAAAATATGCTCGATAACGAGCGGCATATTATTGATGCGGATATCAAACTGCGCAATGTAGACAATGCCCTTTCAACCTCCCTAAGCAAGCTGCAGGTTGATCACAGCGGAACCCCTGTTGCCGCGGCGGGCAAGGAATTAGCGAAAACGCTGGGGATTTTCCGCTCCCGGCTGATGAACTTCACCCGGACAAAAACGATGGCCCGGCTGGATAAAGTTCTGGCAACCCGAAAGGGCGATATTCGAACCGGTTATGAAGAGATTATTCGCTTAGGTGGCCCGTTCCGTTCATCGCTGGACGACATTAATGTTTTTGAACAGCAGTTCTACGGCGACGAAGGGCTGGTTGCCTATCTGCGAACTATGAGCGCTGCCGAGGAAGCTCAGGTGGCTCGTTTGCAGCAGACTTATAAACTGATAGCAGAGACCCGTGCTGCCGTTGAAGATTTTATCACCAAGAACAACCAGATTCTCAATCAGGCGCAGAGTCAGGCTGATCAGGAAGTGTATGTCGGGCGGTTGTGGATCGTTGCACTGTCGATAGGTGCGGTGATCTTTGCTTTGATTGTTGCGTTTTTGCTGGTGCAGACCATTCGTGTGCCGCTGGCGCATATCCGTGAACGTTTGAGCGCGGTGCGTGGTGGTGATCTAACCGTTGTATTTGATGTCAGCCGCCAGGATGAGTTTGGTGATCTGAGTGGTTATCTGAATGAGGTTGTCGCAAGCCTTAAATCAATATTACAGCAGATTGCAGAGGGCGCTGAACGGCTATCGATGGTTGCTAACAATAATGCCACCATAAGCCAGCAGACGACTGAGTCTATGAACATGCAAAGTATGCAACTGGAACAGACCTCATCTGCCGCAGTTGAGATGGAACATAGCGTATCTGAAGTAGCAGGGCACAGTAAAACGACACTGAATGCGGTGCATGAGTTTGAAGGCCTGAGCAATGATGTTAGTCAGCAGATGCAGAAGACCATTGTCAGTATTGAAACCCAGGCCCGAGGGATCGATCAGGCGATGGGTGTCAGCCGGGAGATGTCTGCGTTTGGTAATCAGATCGTAATGATTCTGACAACGATTAAGGACATCGCTGAAAAAACCAATCTACTGGCGCTGAATGCGGCGATTGAAGCGGCGCGGGCTGGTACTCAGGGGCGTGGTTTCGCGGTAGTGGCCGATGAAGTAAGGGCGCTTGCCGGGCGCACCTCAGATTCGGTTCAGGATATTCAGGATATGGTAGGCAATATGCAGAACGCCATACAGCGGGTGTCTGAGGTGATGGATCAGAGTTATACGCAAACCCAGACCTGTGTTGAGCATGCGGGCAGGTCGCAGGTGGTGCTTCAGGCAATGAATGAAGCGGTTGCACATATCCGTGATCTTAATGCCTTTATCGAAACAGCTTCCCGTGAGCAGACTGATGCGGTGGCAGAAGTCAGTCAGACACTGGTATCAATCAGTAACGCTGCAGCGGAGACGACTAAAGGGGCGGAAAGTGCTGCTGAGAGTAGTCAGACACTGCTTGATGTTGCCCGTCAGCAGCAGTCGTTACTGGCGAGTTTCTCGATCTGACAGTGTTATGGTGACGCTATAGCCGCTCTGGGTTTCCCTGGTGGCTTTCTGTAGTTTTATTACCCCGCTGTAGAAAGCGAATAAGATCGTTGATACAGGGGAAATTGACTTTCAGGTGCGGATACCTTCAATAGAAAAACAATCAACACGAGCTTTGTTATGAGGCTGGATGCCGGAGCACACATGAGACTGAATATCACCCACAAACTTATCACTGGTTTTGTTTTGATGGTGATTTTTATCATCGTCGTCGGGGCGGGTGGTCTGCTTGGCAGCAGAACCATCTCAAACCATTTCTTCACGGTGTCTGATAATGTCATCCCGTCACTCTCGGGCAGCTTCCAGCAGCTGGTCTATCTGGAAGAGGTTAACTCAGAACTCTTTGCCGCACTGTCTCAGAACCGGATTAAAGATCTGAATAGTAAAAAGAAAGCGGTTAAAGCCAGAATCGTTCAGTTCAATGAAACACAGGCGCAGGTCACGGAGAAAGTAGCCGGTAACCCAGAGCTTAAAGCCAGTCTTGAAGAAGTGCAGCTGGCTAGTGAGCAGTTTTTTAAGATCACTGAGGCGGTGATGAACGACCGCAAGCAGGCATTGATTCTCGAGTTCCAGACCCGACAGGCGGAGATCGACTTCCAGTCGCTGGGCAATACGCTGAATCTGTGGACTCAATCCCTCTATGAAAACGGGGTGGATGGTGAGGTGCTGAGAAAAGCGGAAGATCTGATAGTACAGTTCCGTATGCGCCGCTTTCAGCTGGTGGACTTTCAACGGACCAATGATATTGAAAAACTGAATAAGGTACTGCTGGACGACGCTGGTTCACTGACTGCAGCCTTGCAGGCAGTGGAGCCGGTGGCGCCGAGTGCTCAGCTATTGAAGCGCACCATCACTTCGATCAACAATCACCTTTATCAGGAAGGTGGGTTGGTTGACTATTATCGCCAGCAGGCCGCGTCCGCAGTAAAGCTGGAGCAGAGTCTGCAGCAGACCGATCAGCTGATCGCTCAGGCACGGGAGTCGATGAACGCCTTTATCGCAGCGAACAATCAACTGGCGGGTAATGCGCGGGATGAAGCTCAGCAGTTGGTGAATTTCAGTCATATCGGCATATTAGGCTTATCCGCAGGGGCGGTACTGTTTGCGCTGATCATCGCGGTGGTGCTGGTGAGAACGATTCGTGGGCCGTTATCGCATATTCACACTGGGTTAGGTGCGCTTCGTGAGGGTGACCTGAATGTTATTTTTGAGGTGTACCGTCAGGATGAGTTTGGCGATCTGAGTGGTTATCTTAATGAGGTTGTTGCAGGGCTGAAGGATATCCTCAAACAGGTGGCTGAAGGCGCTGAGCGGTTGTCCAGTGTGGCCAATCAGAATGCCATGATCAGTGAGCAGACGACCCTGTCTATGAATATGCAAAGCATGCAGTTGGAACAAACCTCCTCGGCTGCTGTAGAGATGGAACACAGTGTTGCCGAAGTGGCTGAGCACAGTAAAACCACTCTGAGTGCGGTGCATGAGTTTGAAGTACTGAGTCAGGATGTCAGCCAGCAGATGCTGGAAACCGTCAGTAGTATTGAAACCCAGGCGCAGGGGATTGATCAGGCGATGGGGGTGAGTAAAGAGATGGCGGCGTTTGGCAATCAGATCGTGATGATTCTGACCACGATTCAGGATATTGCGGAAAAAACTAACCTACTGGCGTTGAATGCGGCGATCGAAGCGGCGCGTGCCGGTTCGCAGGGGCGTGGCTTTGCCGTAGTGGCAGATGAGGTAAGGGCGCTTGCCGGGCGCACCCGTGACTCGGTTCAGGATATCCAGAGTATGGTGGGCAATATGCAGAACGCCATACAGCGGGTGTCCGAAGTAATGGATCAGAGTTATACGCAAACCCAGAACTGTGTTGATCAGGCGGGGCGGTCACACGGGGTATTAAAATCGATGAACGATGCGGTAGCGCATATTCGCGAGTTGAACACCTATATCGAAACCGCCGCAAACGAGCAGCGGGATGCTGTGGCCGAAGTTAGCCAGACGCTGGTCTCCATCAGCACTGCTGCTGCGGAAACCTCAAAAGGTGCCGAAGGTGCTGCGGATAGCAGTCAGACGCTGCTGGATGTGGCCCGTCAGCAGCAAACATTGTTGGCGCGTTTCTCCATTAGCTGATCCTCTGGCAAACAAAGGAGCCCGCACGATGCGGGCTTTTTTGCACCAGAGGGGCGAATCAGTTGAGGGTGATATCTACCATCAGATCGTTGGCAATCGCTTCCAGAGACTGCTGCAGATCATCCAGATCAACCCCCGCTGGCACCGTAAGATCCGCATCCGCTTTAAACAACTCCTCAGCCGACATAGAACCGCTGACCAGCTCAGTGGAGAGTCGTTCAACATTGATATTGTAACGGCTCAGTGCCTGAGAGATCTCCCGCACGATACCGGGCTTGTCATGGCCGATCAGTTCCAGAGTGATATTGTTACTGTCGGTTAAGGTTTCACTTTCCTGGCTGCGTTCGGCAACCACTTTGAGCCCCTGAGATTCCAGTTTGCGCAGGGCATCGAGTAGGATGTCAGCCTGTTCTTCGGCAACGGAAACAATCAGAATACCGGCAAACTTGCCCGCCAGACGGGACATGCTGCTTTCCAGCCAGTTGCCGCCATTGTTGGCGATGGTCAGGGACAGTTGTTCTACCAGGCCGGGTTTGTCCCGGGCTATTATTGTCAATACGAGGGATGTCATTGTGGTTTGCTCCTGTAAAGTATATCCAGACCGGAATCGCTGTCCCCTATGATGCCGGCGATCATTTCCTGTTATTGGCTCCTTGGGATGAGTCCTGACTCATTATCCGGATCACTGACAGAAGCATAGCTGCCGCTGCAAAAAAGTGGTGCTAAAAGTGCTGACAATGAGTCCGGATCACCTCATAATCCCGCAATTTATGCTAAGACGGTTGCAGTCGTAGGGTGCATAGCGGGTAAAGCAGTCACGGGACCTATCCTGAGTGCTAAAGGATTATATACACAGATGAATGAGATTCTAACTGCCTTATGGCCTGTTTTTGCACTGTTATGTGTCGGGCATATTGTCCGTCGGGCCGGGTTTCCCGGTGATGGCTTTTGGGAGCCTGCCGAAAAACTGATCTACTTTCTGCTGTTTCCGACGCTGCTGGTCTATAAACTGAGCTTAGCCGATGTCGGAGCCGTTCCGGTGGCTGAGGTTGCGCTGGCGATTGTGCTGTTAATGTCTATCGGGACGCTGACACTGTTGAGTATTCAGCGGCTAAAACCAATGACCAACAGCCGTTTTACCTCTGTATATCAGGGAGGAATGCGCTTTAATACTTATGTCGGACTAGCGTCCAGCGCTGCCTTATTCGGTGATACCGGGGTGGCGGTTGCTGCGGTGATTATTGCGGTGATGGTGCCGTTGCTGAATCTGCTGTGCGTGCTTATTTTTAGTCTCTACACCCGTGAAGATGCGGGCTATATGAGTGCCTTGCTGGCGGTGGTCAAAAATCCGCTGATTATTGCCTGTTTTGTGGGCATATTCCTCAACCTTAGTGGGCTGGGCTTGCCGTGGATGGTGGCATCGGTGGCCGGACTGCTGAGCGGTATCGCGCTGCCTCTGGCTCTGCTGGCCGTGGGTGCGGGACTGAACCTTACGGCATTACGTCAGGCGGGTGGCGCGGTGATCTACAGCAGTGCAATCAAACTGCTGCTGTTTCCCTGTCTGATGGTGCTGATATGTCGTTTGCTGGCAATCTCTCCTGAGGTGACTCAGGTGCTGGTGCTGTTCAGTGCGCTGCCAACAGCTCCCTCAGCCTATATTCTTGCACGACAATTGGGTGGGGATGCGGTGCTGATGTCCGCGATCATTACCGGACAAACACTGCTCTCAATGGTGATGATGCCGGTTATTTTGTCGATTTTTCCGTTTTTTCTGTGATTTTCTGAAAAAAATGGAACTTATTTCATGAAAATGGTGTCTTTTCTTAAGCTTTTAAAGCATTTGTCGATAAAGTGCGTGTAACTTCTTAAAAAGGCATAGTAAAAATGCTTGTGTTTTTTTTCTTTTGTGGAAGAATGTGCGCGCTTTTGACTTAGTGAATTAAACTTTCCGAGCAGTAAAAAATGAAAAAAGGACCAGATCTAGTTGCCGTGTTGATCGTTGTATTTGTACTGGGAACCGTTTTTACGGGTGTCAGTCATGCCGATATCGAGTTTGTTTCGTTGGTGGGTCAGGTGTTCAACAACTAAATCCCGTTATCGGGCAGCGCGGTAAAAACGTTGCTCGGTGGCCACGCCTTCGAGTGGTATGTCCCAGCTTTCTGTTTTCAGTTGATCAACTTTTTGCAGATCATGCGCCAACCCGATCAGCCGGGTTCCCCTGTCTTTGCGCCAGCCCTGTTTAAACGCAAAGGTGCGATCATAGTATCCACCGCCCATCCCCAGTCGACCGCCCTCATCATCAAATGCCACCAGTGGAAGCAGGACAAGGTCTAATGCCCAGGCAGGGCGTCGTGGCGCCTTTACCAGTGCGGGTTCTTTAATACCATAGATGTTGTTGGTCAGACGGGTGTCTTTATTGTATTGAATAAACCAGAGGCGGTTGTGGCGAATCGGGTGAAGTACCGGCAGAAAGCATTGCTTACCGAGTTTGTGGCAGTAGTGGATAACCTGTTCGGCACTGATCTCGCCATCGCTGGCAAGGTATAACGCGATGCTCCGGCTACGACGGAACTGAGTCAGGCGGCGCAGGGTTGCGAGTAATCCATGAGCGTGTTGACGCTGCTCGGCAGGGGTTAAGCTGCGGCGCGATTTGCGCATCTGTCGACGCAGATTCTGTTTGAAGTCCGGAGCTTTATTCATGGTGTAGGTGCAGAAGAAAAAGAAAAGACTCCCCAAGGTTGCGGCGCTGAGATCGGCCCTGAACCCGAAGGTTCAAGGTGGCAGCTTCCGGTAAAAATTAGGCTTTCCGTCTGGCGGACATGCACATCAGTTAACCAGGAAGCTTCCAAAAGTGTGATTATCGGCTCAAGGGACTAAATCAGACTACCAATAACCTCAGGGAGCTGATCTCATTATACCTTTCCGAAACGGAAAGTCAGCCTTGAATTAAAACTTAACTGTGCTATTTGCAAAAATAGCCAGATTTATAAGCGCATGAAAAATAAGTGTATTTATTTAAGATGAAAAATATTCACCCGCAAGAAAGCGTTTTTCAGGTGCGAGCATTGTCTGGCAGGGTCTGTTCAATCAGTTGGCTCAGTTGATCCAGACGGAGATTGGCCGCTTCTCGTTCGGCTGTCTGGCTTGATTGCAGTTCATAGGTGATATTCAGGGCTGCCATCACGGCAACTTTTTCTGTACCGAAGATGCGTCCTCCGGCGCGGATCTCCTGCATCTTTTTGTCCAGGTAGGCTGCCGCTTTTAGTAGCTCGCCTTCCGCCTCTGCCGGACATGCGACCACATACTCTTTTCCCAGCAGGGTGACGGAGATGTTTCGGGGAGAACTGCTCATGCCTGCTGCTCCAGTGTTTTAAGGCGGCTGATCATCGCTTCGATTTTCTGCTCGGTCTGGCCGGCAATCTGAAGGCGCTGATGACGCTCCTCTTTCAGTGCAGAGATTTGCAGGTGCAGATCCCGGTTTGACTGCTCAAGTTGCTGGCAGTGCCGGATCAGCGTATTAATCTGTTGTTCCAGTTTATCGAACGCTTGCGCAGACATAGTTTAAGACTCAATTATCAGAGACTGTATAATAAGCGGAAAATGGTTGGTAATCGAGAGCTGTTTCGTGGTGCCCTCGGAGTTGAAGTGCTAGGATATGAGTCCTGAAATGTTAAGCAATACAGAGTAGCACCGCCATGCCTGAAACGCAGTCCCCTGAAGAATTTCTCCCTGAATACTATGAAATATGTGATGTGCTGGTCGCTGAAGATAGCATGACCAGTAGTGCTGCAGAGCTGCATGGATTGCTCTGTGGTTACCTTTCTGCCGGTGCCCGGTTTAGTCATGAAGCCTGGTTGAAGCTGGCGGCTGAGCTGACCGATATTACAGAATTTCGTCACGAATCGTCGAAACTGGCGTTTACCGATCTTTATGATGGTGTGATTGCGCAGCTGGAACAGGGGGATTTTGGTTTTCAGCTGCTGTTGCCTGATGATGATATGTCGATGCCGGAGCGGGCGGAAGCACTGGGGTGCTGGTGTCAGGGTTATCTGACCGGGTTTGGTTTGCAGGGCGGACATACCAATGAGTCGCTATCGGATGAGCTGAAAGAAGCGCTTTCAGATATGGAGCAGATCGCCCAGATAGAGCTGGAGCCTGAGGCAGATGAAGAGAGTGAGTCTGATCTGATGGAACTACAGGAGTATGTGCGTATCTCATCTATGATGATTTTTGGTGAGTTTAATGCTCCACCACCACAAGACAACGTTGCACCGGGTGCAACGCTGCATTAACAGGGAGTCATTTCACCGATGCAAATCAGTCAGTCAGGTTTTGCCGCCCGTCGTCAGCAGTTGATGGATAAAATGAGTCCGGAGAGTGTTGCTATTATTCCCTCCGCCGGCGAAGTGCCGCGTAACCGGGATGTGGAATACCCGTTTCGGCAGGACAGCGATTTTTATTATCTGACCGGTTTTAATGAGCCGGATGCCTTGCTGTTGCTGATGCCCGGTCGTAGCGAAGGCCAGGTCGTGATCTTTTGTCGTGACCGCGATCCGGAGATGGAGATCTGGAACGGTTATCGGGCAGGCCCTGAAGGGGTGTGCAAGCAGTACGGCGCAGATCAGGCGTATCCTATTGCTGAGCTGGATGAGCAGATGGCTGAGCTGTTACAGGGCAAGACGCGTCTGTATTACTCTATGGGCACTAACGAAACCCTCGACGGTCAGGTGCGTCACTGGCTGAACAGCATCCGTAAGAAGGCCCGCCTGGGGGCGGTTGCGCCCGGTGAGATGGTGATGCTGGATCACCTGTTGCACGAGATGCGCCTGTTTAAGTCAGCAGAAGAGGTTGAGCTGATGCGCGCTGCGGGACGTATCTCTGCCGAAGCGCATGTGCGGGCGATGCAGGCCTGTAAACCTGGGCTGATTGAGTATCAGCTGGAGGCGGAGATCAGCCATCACTTTGCTATGAACGGCTGCCGTCTGCCAGCTTACTCCTCGATTGTGGGTGGCGGTGATAATGCCTGCGTACTGCACTATACCGAGAACCGGGATGCGCTGAAAAGCGGTGACCTGGTGCTGATCGATGCCGGTTGTGAGCTGGATTACTATGCCGGTGATATTACCCGCACCTTTCCGGTCTCAGGAAAATTCAGCCCGGAACAGCAAGCGATCTATGAGTTGGTGCTTAAGTCACAGCTGGCCTGTATCGAAGCGATTCGCCCCGGCGCTCCCTGGATCAGTATTCATGACCTGTCGGTAAAGATTTTAACCCAGGGTCTGATCGATCTTGGCTTACTCAAGGGTGATCTTGAGGGGCTGATTGAGAGCGGTGCTTACAAAGTGTTTTATATGCACCGTATCGGCCACTGGCTGGGTATGGATGTGCATGATGTGGGTGACTATAAAATTAATGGCGACTGGCGACCACTGGAGCCGGGTATGGTGATGACCGTAGAGCCGGGTATCTATATTTCACCACAGAATGAGCATGTGGATGAGAAATGGCGTGGCATCGGCATCCGTATTGAGGATGATGTGCTGGTGACTGAAAGCGGTTATGAGATTCTCAGTGCCGGTGTGCCAAAAAGTGTGGCAGAGATCGAGCAGTTAATGGCTTGCTAAACGTTAGTTCAAGTATTTATTCATGCCTTCTGAAGGCAATACACAGTTTTAATAACCCGGGCGATTATGAAGCAGCATTACGATATTTTAATCATTGGTGGCGGTATGGTGGGAGCCAGTCTTGCCGCATCGCTGATCCCGGCCGGTAAACGGCTGGGACTGTCTATCGCCGTGGTTGAAGCCTTTCCTATGCCTGATGCCGGTAGTGTTGCGTATCAGCCCAGCTATGATGCCCGGGCGACTGCGCTGGCCTATGGCAGCCGACTGATCTATGAACAGATCGGTATCTGGGAGCAGCTGCGTGAGCATCTCTGTCCGATTACCGACATTCATGTGTCTGATAAGGGCCGGTTTGGGGTGTCCCGACTGAATGCCGGGGATGAGAATGTCGCGGCGCTGGGTTATGTCGTAGAGAATCACTGGCTGGGTCGGGTGTTGATGAACCGCTTAGCTCAGCCTGATGCGCAGCATATTGATCTTCTCTGTCCTGCTGAGGTCACTGCGGTAAATACCTTGTCAGACAAGATGGCGGTGACGCTGATGACTGAGGGCCGGGAACACCGGCTGACCGCAGAGCTGGTGGTGATGGCCGATGGTGGCCGCTCCGAACTGCGTGAACAACTGGGGATTGGCTATCGGCACAAGGGCTATCATCAGCACGCCCTGGTAACCAATATCAGCCCCGAGTCGCCCCATCACAATATCGCCTATGAGCGTTTTACCGATACCGGACCGATGGCGCTTTTACCGCTGGAAGACCTGTCGCTTGATGCGTTGGCCCCGGCCGAACTGTCGGCGGCTGAGTCATCATCGCCCCTGCAGGAGGGACGTCATCGGATGGGGCTGGTGTGGACGATCCCCGATGATCAGATTGATGAGATGCTGGCACTGAGTGACCGGGAGTTTATCGAGCGGGTGCATGAGCGTTTCGGCTATCGCGCCGGGGTATTTGTCCGGGTTGGGGAACGCTATAGTTATCCGCTGAAACTCAGTGTTGCCGATGAACAGGTGCGCCAGGGTCTTATCATGCTCGGCAATGCGGCCCATGCGCTGCATCCTATCGCCGGGCAGGGATACAATCTGGCGCTGCGTGGGGTGGTGACGCTGGCTGCTGAGCTGATTCGTGCCCGGGAAGCGGGCGTCAATCTGGGGGATATCAACCATCTGACCCGTTTTGCCGAGCAGGTACGTCAGGATCAGCGGAAAACGATCGGCTTCAGCGATAAGACCATGAAGCTGTTTTCTAATAATAATCCGTTACTGGCGTTGGGGCGCAGCGCGGGTTTGCAGTTGCTGGATATCTGTCCGCTGGCGAAAACGGTCTTTGCCCGCAGTGCCATGGGGCTCGATCAGCCAACCCCGGATCTGCACTGAGCGGGCGTTCTATCACCTCGTTTTTCATCAGTAGTCTGAGAGGACTCGAATGACACAACATAACGAAACAGATCTGGTTATTGTCGGTGCCGGTATGGTAGGCCTGACGCTGGCCGCTTTACTGGCCGGGAGTGGTCTGCGAATCCGCGTGCTTGAAAGTCGGGAGATCGATCCGGCGAATGCTCGGGAATGGGAGCAGTCCCAGCGAGAGAATGGCTATGATCCCCGGGTCAGTGCCCTCACGGTTGCTTCGCAGCAGGTGTTAACGGTGGCCGGCGTCTGGTCACAGATAACGGAGATGCGGGCGATGCCCTATCGGGCGATGGATGTCTGGGATGGTGAAGGCACCGGCAAGATTCGCTTCGACTGTGCTGAACTGCATGAACCCTGTCTGGGGCATATTGTTGAAAACCGGGTGACGCAGACCGCGCTGCTGCAGCAGATTCTCAGTCAGGACAACTGTGAGCTCTCTGTCGGTGTGCAGCTGACGGAGCTTTCCGAGCCCGATAGCGATGGTAATCGCATGCTGACACTGAATAACGGTGAAGTGCTAAAGGCCCGTTGCGTGGTCGCCGCGGATGGTGCCTTATCGAATACCCGCAAAATGGCCGGTATCGGTATGTGGGAGTGGGATTATGGCCATCATGCCATCGTCACTACCGTGACTACAGCGCAGCCGAACCGGGCGACCTGCTGGCAGCGTTTTACTGAGGATGGTCCGCTGGCGTTTTTACCGCTGCCGGATGCCCATCTAAGCTCGATTGTCTGGTCAACTTCACCGGATCACGCCAAAACGCTGATGGAGCTGGATGATGAGACGTTTTGTCAGGCGTTGGAGCGCGCTTTTGAGGGGCGTCTGGGCGCGGTGACCCATACCGATCAGCGGTTTGTCTTTCCCCTGCGCCAGCGGCATGCAAAACAGTATGTTAAAGCCGGCTTTGCCGCAATCGGTGATGCGGCCCATACGATCCATCCACTGGCAGGCCAGGGGGTAAACCTGGGACTGATGGATGCTGCTGCCCTGGCGGAAACGATTCTCGATGGTCTGGCTGAAGGCATGAACTGGCACTCGGAGTATCATCTGCGTCGCTTTCAGCGTTCCCGGCAGAGTGAAAATCTGCAGATGGCCGCAACCATGGAGGGCTTTAAGCGTTTATTTAACACCCGTAATCCGTTGCCGAGGCTATTACGTAATACCGGTATGAGTCTGATGAACAGTCTGTCGCCGGTGAAAAATCATATTGTCCAGCAGGCGATGGGGTTAAGTGGCAGTCTGCCTCGCCTGGCTCGCCGACCCGTCAGAGATTAATCCCGGGCTGAATAAAACTCTTATGCCTACAGAAAATTCAAACCATTAGAAACGCATAGACCAATAGATCAGCCCGAATCCGGGAGCAAAATTTGCACTGGCAGATAATTCTATATACATTGTCTGCCCTTTTCAGATATTGCCCTTAGCTTTATCGCTGAATAATAATTAATAGTGTCAGTTACAGAGTGATGAAATATTCGCTCAGGATAAAAGAGTTAAGAATATGGGACAGAAAACCGCACTTTACGAAAAGCACTTGCAGATGAATGCCAAGCTTGTCGATTTTGGCGGCTGGGATATGCCTATTAATTATGGTTCTCAGGTTGAAGAGCATCATAAAGTCCGCAACGATGCCGGTATGTTCGATGTTTCGCATATGACCGTGGTTGATGTAACCGGTGCCGATGCCAAAGAGTATCTGCGTTATCTGCTGGCGAATGATGTGATTCGCTTACAGGAGCAGGGTAAAGCGCTCTACAGCGGTATGCTGAATGAAACCGGCGGCGTAGTGGATGACCTGATTGTCTATCTGATGACCGATCCTGATGTAACCGGCGAATGGTTCCGGGTGGTGGTTAACTGCGGCACCCGTGAAAAAGATCTGCGCTGGATGGCCGATCATACTGCACGATTTGATAATGTTGCTCTGACTGAGCGTCCTGAATTGTCTATGGTGGCGATTCAGGGACCCAATGCTATTGCTAAAGTTCTCTCTGTCGTGAGTGAATCCCGGGTTAAGCTGATTGAGACTCTGAAGGTGTTTCAGGGGCTTGAGTCCGAGGGCTGGTTTTTTGCCAGAACTGGCTATACTGGTGAAGATGGACTTGAGGTCATGGTGCCAGAGGAGTATGTTGCAGACTTCTGGCAAGCGTTAGCTGACGCGGGTGTTGCACCTTGTGGTCTGGGCGCGCGTGATACGCTGCGCCTGGAAGCAGGTATGAATCTGTATGGCTCTGACATGGACGAGAAGGTCTCTCCGTTGTCGGCAAATATGGGTTGGACCGTTGCCTGGGAACCGGCTGAGCGGGAGTTTGTAGGTCGTAAAGCGCTTGAAACTCAGCGCAGTGCTGGTGTAAAACAGAAACTGGTTGGCCTGGTGCTTGAGAGCCGAGGTGTTCTTCGCAGTCATCAGAAGGTCATGATCAACGGTGAGGAAGCGGGTGAAATTACCAGCGGTTCTTTTTCGCCTACACTGGGGTGTTCGATCGCAATGGCCCGGGTATCAGCTGAGATTGCTGATACATGTCATGTCGATATGCGTGGCAAACTGGTAGAAGTAAAAGTGGTTAAACCGTCATTTGTGCGCAATGGCGAGAAAGTGTTTTCATAAACTCTCACTGTAGGAAAGAGAAAATGAGCGATATCCCAAGTGATCTGAAGTATGTTGCCAGCCATGAATGGATCCGTGACGAAGGTGACGGTGTGGTTACTATAGGTATTACTGATCATGCCCAGGATCTGCTGGGTGATGTAGTGTTTGTTGAGCTTCCTGACGTGGGCTCAGAATTTACTACCGGTGATGATCTGGGTGTGGTTGAGTCTGTGAAGGCGGCATCCGATGTATACGCGCCGTTGAGTGGTGAAGTGATTGCCATCAATGAAGAGCTGGAAGATGCGCCTGAACTGGTTAACAGCGACCCGTACGGCGATGGCTGGTTTGTGCAGATTCGTCTATCTGATACCAGCGAAGTCGACGACCTGCTGGATGCGGATGGCTACGCGGAACTGTGCGAAGCTGAAAGCTGATTTGGTCTCTGATTATAAAATTTAAGCCCTGCCACTGCGGGGCTTTCTGTTTTCTGGGCTGGCAGGATATGACTGACGAATGCCTCCCGACTAACTGTTATTCTGAAGGTAACTCACCTTGCAACAACTACGTTTGAATCCCGGCGCTGATAAGCGTCTTCGCGGTGGTCATGTCTGGATCTACAGCAATGAAGTGAATACTAAACTATCACCGTTGAAACAGTTTACACCGGGCGAGCAGGTGGTGGTGGAGAGCTCTTCAGGAAAGCCGCTGGGGTTAGCCTATGTGAACCCCAATTCGCTGATCTGTGGTCGTCTGGTGAGCCGCAGTGTGAAGATTCCTCTGGATCGTTCGCTGATTGTGCACCGCCTGAATATTGCGCTGTCTCTGCGCGAGGCCTGCTTTGACAAGCAGTGCTACCGTCTGGTGTTTGGCGATAGTGATGGTCTGCCGGGTCTGGTGATCGACCGCTTCTTCGATATCTTTGTGGTACAGATTTCAACCGCAGGGATGGAACTGTTCAAAGAGGATATCGTTGCGGCAGTGGAAAAAGTGTTCAAGCCGCAGGGTATTCTGTTCCGTAATGATGGCAAGATGCGTCAGACCGAGGGGCTAGAAAGTTATACCGAAGTTGCCTTTGGTGAGGTGCCGGAACTGGTGCCCTTTGAAGAGAACGGCGTGTCTTTCCTGGCGCCGGTGCACAAAGGGCAGAAGACCGGCTGGTTCTATGATCACCGTCTGAATCGGGCGCGGATGCAGCAGCATGTAGAAGGCAAACGAGTGCTGGATCTGTTCAGCTATATCGGTGGCTGGGGCGTGCAGGCTTTGGCTGCAGGTGCGGAGCATGTCACCTGTCTGGACGCCTCTGAGTTTGCCTTGGATATCGCCCAGGAAAATGCGGTTCTGAATGGCGGTGAGGAGCGTTTTACCACCATTCAGGGCGATGCCTTTGATGGCTGTAAGATGCTGCTGGAGGAGGAAGAGAAGTTTGATGTGGTGATCGTTGATCCGCCAGCCTTTATTCAGAAGCGCAAAGATATTCGCAATGGTGAGCAGGCCTATAAGCGGATTAATCAGCTGGCGATGCGACTGGTTGCCAAGAACGGTATTCTGGTGTCGGCATCCTGTTCGATGCATCTGGAACGTGAGCGGCTGGTGGATATCATCCGCTCTGAAAGCCGGACGCTGGACCGTCAGGCGCAGATTTTTGATCAGGGACATCAGGGCGGCGACCATCCGGTGCATCCGGCGATTCCTGAAACAGATTATCTTAAATCATATTTTGTACGACTGTTGCCGGTCACCTGAGCTGGCAGAGAATAGGGGGAAAGGGCATGGAGTATAAGTTACTGGGTAGCAGCGATCTGAATGTCAGTCGTATCTGTTTGGGGACGATGACGTTTGGGCAGCAGAACACCGAAGCCGAAGCGCATCAGCAACTTGATTATGCCGTAGCACAGGGGATCAATTTTATTGATACCGCGGAGATGTATCCGGTTCCTCCTATGGCTGAAACTCAGGGGCGTACGGAACAGTATATCGGTAGCTGGTTGAAAGCCCGGGGTAACCGTGATCAGCTGATACTTGCCACTAAAGTGGCCGGTCCTGCTGATATGGCCCAGCATATTCGTCCCGGCCTGTGCCTGGATAAAGCCAATATCCGGGCCGCGGTTACTGCCAGTCTGCAGCGGTTGCAAACTGATTATATTGATCTCTACCAGCTACACTGGCCGGATCGGGCGACCAATTTTTTTGGTCAGCTGAATTACCGTCACCAGCCGGATCAGAATGGTACGCCGATTCTGGAAACCCTTGAGGCGTTGAAGGAGTTGGTTGATGAGGGGCTGATCCGCTATGTTGGGCTGTCCAACGAAGTGCCCTGGGGCGTGATGAAGTTTCTCAGTTATGCAGAGGCGTTGGGATTACCTCGGGTCGTGACTGTGCAAAACCCTTACAACCTGTTGAATCGAAAAGATGAGGTGGGACTGACGGAGGTGTTATTACGGGAAAAAGTAGACCTTCTGGCCTATTCGCCAATGGCGTTTGGTACACTGAGTGGCAAATACCTGGATGGCAGTGCAGGGCCGGATGCGCGGATTAATCAATTCCCACGATTTTCCCGTTATTTTACCGAGACTGGCCTGAAAGCGACCGCAGAATATGTACAGCTGGCCCGTGATCATGGTCTTGATCCGGCGCAGATGGCGCTGGCGTTTGTCAATGATCAGCCCTTTGTCGGCAGTAATATCATCGGCGCGACGACCATGCAGCAGCTAGAGAGTAATATTGCTTCGATTGATCTTAAGCTTTCAAAAGAGCTTTATGAAGCGATTGATGGGCTGGGGATTAAATACTCTAATCCTTGTCCTTAATGTGACGGATAATGACTAAAAAATGCGCCGCTGGCGCATTTTTTTGGTCTGAAGGTTCTGCATCATCAGGCTACCCTGCAGCGCTTCAGTTGCTGATTCAGAGCAGCCATGACCTGGCCCCGCTTAACGACGCCTACTAACAGACCGTTTGCCACTACCGGATAGATTTTCGGTTTATTGGTGGCCATCATCTGCGCCAGTTCAAGGGCGGTATTAGTTGGCTTTACTGTGAGAGGCTCCCGCTGCATCATATCCCTTACCAGAACGTGACTGTCGCAGTGATAGCTGTCACCCAGCAGGAACGGAATACAGTCATGTTCAGACATGAAGCCGGTCAGATGCTTCTGACTATCGGTCACCGGCAGCCCAAGCATATTGCTGGCTAGCAGGTGATCGACGGCCTGGGGTAATGACATCTCTTCGTGCAGCGGAGTTATGTTTTCAGACATGATGTCTCTGACTAGAATCATCGTCTTGCTCTCCTGTTTGTTGATTCAATATCTTTTTGACAGAGGTGTTGATAGATACAGTTTTGCAGTAAAACCAAGATTTCACCAATCAGAACAGGCTATTTGTTTGATAGCGCTTAACTAAGCTGAAGACAAAAACGCTCCGGCCTGACAGGGCGGAGCGTTGTGTAATGATTAAACCGATGGCTATTTGAAGAGCTATCCGAGGGATGGGCTGGTAGGGTTTGAAACAGGGTTAACGCAGGCTGATAATCGGCCAGCCGTTCTCTTCTGCAGTTTTTCTCAGTAGTTCATCCGGGTCAACGGCAACGGGGTTGGATACGCGTTCCAGCAGGGGTTTGTCGTTGATTGAATCACTGTAGAAGTAGCTGTTGTCCATTGAGTGACCGGTCTGCTCCAGCCAGGCATTCAGCCGCTCGACTTTGCCTGCCTGGAAACAAGGTGTGCCGGCAACCTTGCCGGTATAGCGTCCGTCAATCTGTTCCGGATCGGTCGCCAGGGTGTCATCAACTCCCAGTGCCGCAGCGATAGGGCCGGTGACGAAACGGTTGGTGGCGGTAATAATCAGCAGAAAGTCGCCCTGGTCCCGATGCTTCTGTAACAACGTGGCGGCTTTATCCAGCATCATCGGGACGACGGTGGTGTGCATAAACTCCTGATGTAACTGCTCCAGTTCAGCGGGCTCATGCTCGGTTAACGGCTTTAACGCGAACTCCAGAAATTCATAGATATCCAGGGTGCCAGCCTTATATTGCTGGTAGAAATAATCATTTGCCTGACGATAAAGCTCAGCATTTACAATGCCTTTATCACACAGGAACTCGCCCCAGGCATGATCGCTGTCGCCGTTGAGCAAAGTATTATCCAGATCGAAAATGGCCAGACTCAAGGTAATCTCTCCTGCACTATGAAATCGATGATTGCAAATAAGCGCTAAGAATAGAGGCTAGCCGGTGAGGAGGCAATTGTTAATGCCTTCATCTATGCAACGACATGAAGTTGTGGAACTACATGAAATTGTGGAACAATAGCGTAAAAGAGTTTGTAAGGAATTCACCGTGATAGATTCAGATGGGTTCAGGCCGAATGTCGGTATCATTCTGGCTAACTCGATGGGTCAGGTGCTTTGGGCAAGACGTATAGGGCAAAATGCATGGCAGTTCCCTCAAGGGGGGATTAACGCGTCAGAATCGCCGGAACAGGCGATGTATCGGGAATTAAAAGAGGAGATCGGGCTCTCACCTGAGGATGTTGAGGTGATCGCTGTTACCCGAGGCTGGCTTCGTTACCGGCTGCCCAAACGAATGATCAGGCACCATTCCCATCCGGTTTGTGTAGGACAAAAACAAAAATGGTTTCTGCTGCGAATGCTAAGTGATGACAGCGCAGTAGAGATAGATTCAACCAACTCTCCCGAGTTTGATGGTTGGCGCTGGGTCAGTTACTGGTATCCTCTGGGACAGGTAGTGGCATTCAAGCGGGATGTATACCGCAAAGCGATGCGCGAACTGTCGCCTAAGTTAACGCGACTGGTGCTGGGTGGCTGGTATTTAAAGGAGTAAGCACTACATGCTGGAAACGCTGCGCAAAATTGTCCAGGAGGTTAACGCTGCACCTGATCTTGAATCGGTGCTGGATGTTATTGTTCGGCGTGTGCAGCGGGCGATGCGTACGGATGTATGCTCTATCTACCTGATTGATCAGCAGCGTGAACGTTATGTATTGATGGCGACGCAGGGGCTGAATCAAAAATCAGTCAGGCAGGTTTCGCTCGGTATCGATGAGGGTGTGGTCGGTATGGTGGGGCAGCGTGCTGAGCCGATCAATCTGGAAAATGCTGCCGTTCACAGCGCATTTACCTACCTTAAAGGCACCGGAGAGAAGAAGTTTCATGCGTTTCTCGGGGTGCCCATTATTCACCATCGAACCCTGATGGGGGTTCTGGTTGTCCAGCAAAAACTGATTCGCAAGTTTGATGAGTCGGAAGAGGCTTTCATGGTCACCATGTCGGCGCAGCTGGCGGGTGTCATTGCCCATGCGGAAGCGACCGGTTCGATCATGCAGATCTCTGATCACACCAAGACCGAATCTGATCGAAAGTTTGAAGGCGTCTCGGGTTGTATCGGGGTGGCTATTGGCCCGGCGGTGGTGATGACGCCCCTGGCGGATCTTGATGGCGTGCCGGATCGTCGGATCGACGACATTAAGACTGAAATCGCTAAGTTTAAGAGCGCTCTGGCGCAGGTACGTCGTGATATTAAGCGGGTCGGGCGAAGTCTCGCCAAGCGGTTACGTTCGGAAGAGCGGGAACTGTTCGATGTTTATATCCGTATGCTTGATGACAATGCTCTTGCTGGCGAGATCATCGCGCGCATTAAAGAGGGCAGCTGGGCGCAGGGCGCGTTAAGGCAGGTTATCGGCGAGCATGTACAGCAGTTTTCGATGATGGACGACCCCTATCTGCGCGAACGTGCCTCCGATATCCGCGATCTGGGACGGCGGATGCTGACTTGTCTGCAGGAGTCAGGCCCGTCGTTGTCTGAGATTCAGTTTCCGGAAAATACCATTCTGGTGGCGGATGAGTTGACGCCGGCGATGCTCGGTGAGGTGCCGACCGAGAAACTCATTGGTCTGTTGTCAGTGAACGGTTCAGGTAACTCTCATGCGGCGATTCTGGCACGCTCTATGGGTATTCCGACCGTCATGGGGGTGGTTGCTCTGCCCTATACCCGGATTGAGGGGATGCAGGTTATTCTCGATGGATACTCGGGGCGGGTGTTTGTTAACCCCTCTGAGGATCTGACTCAGTGTTACCGCGATATTATTCGTGAAGAGAATGAAGTTAACGCCGGTCTGGAGGGGCTGAAAGATCTTCCGGCTGAGACCACTGACGGCTATCGTATGCCGCTGTGGGTCAATACCGGTCTGATTACCGATGTCGCTCGCTCCCTTGAGCGAGGTGCTGAAGGTATCGGTCTCTACCGTACAGAAATACCGTTTATGATCCGCGACTTTTTTCCCAGTGAACAGGATCAGATGGAGACTTATCGTAAACAGCTGGAAGCGTTTGCCCCCCGTCCGGTGACTATGCGAACCCTCGATATTGGTGGTGATAAACCACTGCCATACTTTCCTATTCAGGAAGACAACCCCTTTCTTGGCTGGCGCGGTATCCGCGTAACGCTGGATCATCCGGAAATATTTCTGGTGCAGATTCGGGCGATGTTACGTGCTGCAGAGGGGCTGGATAATCTGCGTATCATGTTGCCGATGGTCACCAGTGTGCATGAGGTGGATGAATCGAAGAAGCTGATCGCTCAAGCGGTAGAGGAGTTGCGCGAAGAGGGACATATTATCAACCAGCCGCTGATCGGCGTGATGATCGAAGTACCTGCGGCGGTGTATCAGGTGCGTCGCTTTGCCCGGCGGGTGGATTTTATCTCTGTTGGCTCCAACGATCTGACCCAGTATCTGCTGGCGGTCGACCGCAACAATCCCCGGGTGGCGAGCCTCTATGTGCCCTACCATCCGGCCGTATTAAAAGCGTTGCAGTTTATTGTCCATGAAGCCCATAAAGAGAATGTTTCGGTGAGCATCTGTGGTGAGATGGCAGCTGATCCGGGTGGCGCTATTCTGTTGATGGCGATGGGTTATGATGTGCTCTCGATGAATGCCACAAACCTGCCTAAAGTAAAATTTGCCCTGCGGGGGATCAGTTTTGAGCGCTCCAAAGAGTTGTTGGGGCAGATTATCGTGATGGATGATGTGGATAAGATCCATATGATGTTGCGCAATACGCTGAAAGAGCTGGGTTTGGGGCAGCTTACAAGACCGACTATTCCTGATTGAGCGTCAGCGTCGCTTTAATGTCTGATGCGTATCATTTCCTGTCTATGTGAAAGCTGAATTGGCTTCTCCCGGTCGCGCCCTGTGCATCATAGTTCTGTTCGATAAGCTCGGCTTCACCGCTGTGTTTGATCAACACCACGGTGGTTGCCCGGGTGCCATACTTTTCGCTATGAATAAAACTGGCGGACAACAGTCGTTCGAGCTCTATATTGATGCCGGTATCAGGCAGTTGTTCATCGCTGTAGGTGGTTGGATCCCGCATCAATTGAATCAGCCCGTCAGCGGTTAACAGGCCGCTATCGATGCAGTTTTTCAGGGCTGCTTTTGCGCCAACCAGTTTTGGCCAGGGGGTGTCAAAGACCGCATTGCTGATGCCATGAATACCCTCAGGAACAGGTAGCAGAGCGTCAGCCCGGTTTGACAAATAACCGAGCTGATGGCCGTCATCTATCAGTTGATTAAAACCATCAAATCGGTCAGCGTTGGTTTCGCGGATGAAGGTCTGGCTGCTCATCTCACTGAGCAGAAACTGCAACGGCAAGTTGCCTCTGGAGCTGACCCCCTGTGGCTGCCTGAAACCGTCTCTGTGGTTAGTCAGGGCCGCGAAACGACCGCTGCGGGTGATACCCAGCCAGGTGCCGCCCTGCTCCAGATCCTGTCCTGCCAGTAGCTGTGGCTGATCCGGCCAGTATTGCATCGGCCGGGTAGGCCGATGATAAAACTCATCCCGGTTAGCGGTCAGGATCAGTCTATAATCCGGGTGGTAGTTATAGGCAAACAAAATCAGGCACACGGTCAGCTCTCTTTTCTGATGGACGTGTCAGTTATATAACAGCTTCATTTAAAAACAAAATCTGTCATTTATCTATTGTAGGATGCGCCTAAGGCATGGTTATATCTTGGCAGGTTCAGAGTAAGGGAAGAGCGTTTTGATGTGGGTTCATGAGATTGATCCGATTGCGGTGGCGTTAGGGCCGTTAAAAATTCACTGGTATGGGTTGATGTATCTGGTTGGCTTTGCCTCAGCCTGGTATCTCGGTGGTAAGCGTGCCCGGCGGCCGGGCTCTGGCTGGACTGAGGAGCAGGTTTCTGATCTGATTTTCTGGGGTGCGATAGGTGTTGTGCTGGGTGGCCGCTTTGGCTATGTGGTGTTTTATAACTTTGATCAGTTTCTGGATGATCCGTTATGGCTGTTTGCTGTCTGGGAGGGCGGGATGTCTTTCCATGGCGGTTTGTTGGGTGTCATCGCTGCCATCGGCTACTTCTCTCATAAGTACAAGAAAAGTTATTTCGATATCGGTGATTTTGTCGCACCGCTTATCCCTATTGGTCTGGGCGCCGGACGGATCGGTAATTTTATTGGTGGCGAGCTCTGGGGGCGGCCAACGGATCAGACCTGGGGTGTTATCTTTCCCCGGACCGGCGATATGATCGCGCGGCACCCTTCGCAGCTATATGAGTTTGCCCTTGAAGGCGTGGTGCTGTTTGTTGTTTTATGGTTCTACTCTGCGAAGCCTCGCCCGAAGATGGCGGTGTCGGGGATGTTTCTGCTGCTCTACGGCATCTTTCGTTCCAGTGTGGAGTTCTTCCGTCAGCCGGATGTTCAGCTCGGGTTTGTGGCGCTCGACTGGATGACCATGGGGCAGGTGTTGTCGCTGCCGATGATTGTGCTGGGTGGCGTGCTGTTGGTTCTGGCGTATCGGAGCAACGCTGAAAAAGCGTCGGGTTAATACAAGACTAGCCCTGGCGGATCAGGGCTAGTTTCAGTAATGCTGCAACCGACATGGCGTCGGTAATTTCACCATTGATGGCCATCCCGATAGCCTCCGTTGCACTGACTTTCAGTAGTTCAATATCTTCGGTGTCTTCCAACTGCTGCTTGCCCTGGCTAAGCTGGGTTGCCAGAAAGATAAAGGCGATCTCATCGGTGACCGAATTGGATGTTCGTAACTCCATGAAGGGTTGCCAGTGCTGCGCGATTAAACCAGTCTCTTCAAGTAGTTCCCGTTTAGCCGCTTCCAGTGGCGGCTCATCAAGTGGCCCGCCTCCCTCAGGAATTTCGATAGTGGTTTCGTTGTTGGGGTAGCGGCTCTGTTTGACCAGGCAGATAGTGTCGTCATCATCAAGCGCAATAATGCCAATGGCCCGTGATTTAAAGTGCACTACGCCATAGATCCCCTCCGTACCGTTGGGGCGGATCACCTCTTCATGGCGCACCTGTATCCAGGGGTTGTCGTATACGACCTCCTGGTTCTTCTGTTGCCATCCACCAATTTTTATTTTTGACATAGGGGCGTCTGCTTTACGTCAGCGGTCTGATGCGCTCGTGATCTCTATACTGAGAAAGGGTACTGAATCGGGTCGTGATACTGATAGCCTTCCACTTCGAAATCGTCGGTGCTGACCCAGGTCTCCAGATCTTCCAGGGTTTTAATGTCCGGGTTGATTGTAAAAGTTGGCAGTGGCAAGGGTTCGCGGGTCAGCTGTACATCACGCATCAGTTCAAGCTGGTCTTCATAGATGTGAGCATTGACTATCTTGTGATAGGCCTTACCCGGTTTCTTGCCGGTGATCTGCGCCATAATTGCCAGCAGGAAGTAGACCTGAACCATATTAAATGTCAGCCCCAGCGGCACATCGCAACTGCGCTGAGTGCTGTTGAGATAGAGTGTGTCGCCCAGCAGGGAAAAGTGATGGCTGTACATGCAGGGGCGCAGGCAGCCCATGTGGAATGCCCCGGGGTGATAAAAGGTGTAGATCTCGCCGCGATCATCAATACCGTTGCTCAGGTCATCAACGATCTTACGCAGCAGGTCGATGCTGCCGCCGTCCGGCTTAGGAAAGTTTCTACCGACTTTGCCATAGATAAAGCCGCAATCATCGGTGCCTTGGCGGTAGGGATTAGCCAGCCATGCAGCGTTGTCATTGGCGTTAGCATCCCAGGTTTTCGTGCCAATTTTTCTGAAGTCTTCGGCATTATTGTAACCGCGAATATAGCCCAGCATCTCCGCGATAGCGGATTTATAAAAGCTCTTGCGGGTGGTCACCAGCGGAAACTCGCCAGCGGCAACATCATAGGTAAGATCGGCGTTAATAACGGTCAGGCAGCGCTTGGCGGTGCGCTCATTTTCCACCCAGACGCCTTCATTAATTAGCCTTTGGCAAAGATCGAGGTATTGTCTCATTGGTTTGTTATTAACACCTGTGGTTAAATTCAGCTAGCAATGTTATCAAACAGCAAGGCGCTGGTACCAGTATTAAGGAGATTATATGAACCTGGCGATCATTGTTGCCCAGGCAGACAACCGGGTAATTGGGATCAACAACAATCTGCCCTGGCATCTGCCGGAGGATCTGCGCTATTTCAAGCAGGTTACTATGGGCAAGCCGATTATCATGGGACGCAAGACCTTTGAGTCGATTGGCCGCCCCCTACCGGGGCGAACCAACATCGTGGTTACCCGGGATGCAGCCTATCAGCCTGATCACGTAAAGGTAGTGAACAGTCTCGAAGCGGCCCGTGATCTGGCCGAGAGTATCTGCACTATTGATGGTTGTGACGAAGCGATGGTAATTGGTGGCGCGCAGGTCTACGAGCAGGCGCTGCCGCTGGCGGACCGGCTTTACCTGACCCAAGTGCATGCTGAGGTTGACGGTGATGCATGGTTTCCGGCGTTTCCTCCCGGGGATTGGGCGGAGGTTGGTCGCGAAGATTTTTCTGCTGCAGGACATAACCCCTATGATTACAGTTTTATTGTGCTTAAACGGATCTCCTGAAGGATGTCGCTATGATTGAGCCGCTGCTAGCTGTTCTGGCCGACGGTAAGTTTCATTCCGGGCAGGATCTGGGTAAAACGCTGGGTGTTAGCCGCAGTGCTATCTGGAAGCAGATTAAGAGTATCGAAGAGTCCGGTCTGGAAATTTACAGCGTCAAAGGTCGGGGTTATCGCATTCCTGGCGGTCTTGATCTGTTGAACCGTGAGTTGATTGATGCAGCGCTGGAGGCTGATGTGGCCCACAAGCTCAGGTTGATTGATCTTAACCTGACAATCCCTTCGACCAATGCGAAAGCGATGGAAGCGGTTTACCGTGATGGTCATGGTTCACTCTATCTGGCGGAACAGCAAACCGCAGGTCGCGGACGAAGAGGGCGAGGTTGGGCCAGTCCGTTTGCCAGTAATCTTTATTTCTCACTGACCTGGCAGTTTAGTAATGGTGCCGCCGCGTTGGAGGGGTTAAGTCTGGCGGTGGGTATTGCCCTGATTCGGGGGTTGGCGAGACTGGGTATAAAAGATGTCGAGGTAAAGTGGCCAAATGACCTGCTGTGGCGCGGACGTAAGCTGGCAGGCGTGCTGCTGGAGATGAGTGGCGATGCGGCAGGTGACTGCTTTGTGGTTATCGGCGTAGGCATCAATGTAAAGATGCCGGAAGTGGCTGCAGAGGTGATCGATCAGCCCTGGGTTGATCTGCAGCAGGTACTGGGTGTAGCGCCATCACGAAACCGCTTGCTGGGCGAGCTGATGAATGAGCTGGTGCCGGTGCTGGAACAGTTTTCTAATGAAGGGTTTGGGCCGTTCAGGGAGGAATGGCAGGTGGCAAATGCTCATCATAATCAGGCAATCAGTCTGAATCTGGGGGGGCGTCAGCAACTGGGAATTTGTCGTGGCGTAGACCGGACCGGTGCGCTGTTGCTGGAGGCAGAAGGCAAACTGCAGGCGTTTCATGGTGGCGAAGTGAGTGTGCGACTGGCATGAATATTCTTGATCTGGACGCGGGAAATACTCTGGTTAAATGGCGGGTTGCCGGCACCGCTCTGAGGGGGCGGGTGCGTCATAATGAACTGGACAGTGTGGAGTGGCCTGCAGTAATAGACCGGGTCAGAGTCGCTTCGGTGGCCGGTGATCGGGTTAATCAGGCGCTGCGGGACTTTGTCAGGCAGCACTGGCAACTGAATCCTGAGTTTGCAGTCACCAGCGCGTCTGCCTGTGGCGTGGTCAATAGTTATGCTGACCCTTCCCGGATGGGGGTGGATCGGTGGCTGGCCATTCTGAGTGCCTGGCAGCGTGCGCAGAGTGCCTGTTGGGTGGTTGATTGCGGCAGTGCTATAACGGTAGAGCAGCTGGATGGCAGTGGGCGACACCGGGGTGGTTATATTATGCCGGGGATACAGTTGATGAGCCGTAATCTGCTGACCAATACCGCAGAGATTATTGTTGATCACTCTATTGAAGGCTTTAATGCTGCCCCCGGTGTGAATACAGCAGAAGCGGTGCAGCACGGGTTGAATCTGTTGCTGGTATCGTTAGCGGAAAAGGTTATGCGTCAAGCGGCGGGGCAGCCGGTTTATGTCACCGGTGGTGATGGTGAGCTGTTTTGCTCGCTGGTGGATGGTGCTATATGGTGCCCTGATCTGGTAATGGATGGGCTGTCGTTGGCTATCGGAGAGTAGGGTGCGCTGGCTATTTATCCTGTTGTTGCTCACTAATGCGCTTTATTTTGGCTGGCAGATGCGCCAGCCGGTGCTCAATCATGCAGAGGTCATCCCGGCAAACGTAACCCGTCTGCGATTGTTAAAGGAGGAGGATAGGTCGCTATTACTGCCGCGCAGCCCGGAGCAGTATGAGGCTGATCAGTCGTCACTTGAGATTGTTGAATCTCCGGCATCCTCGCCGGAAGGTCTGTCTCAAGAGGAACAATTATCTCCCCCGCCTGAACTCTGGTGTCAGGTGATCAGTGGTATTGCAGTTGAAACTGTTGCTCTGGAGTTGCAGGGGCGGCTGGAGCAACAGGGGCTTACTTCGGTGGTGGTTCCGGTAGACGTTGAGCGGGTACTGGCCTATGAGCTGACACTGGATCGTCCCGCTCAACCTGACGCTCAGCAGGCGCTGATAGATAATCTTGCTGCGCTGGGGCTCAGGGCAGAAGAGGCGCGGGTTAATACTAAGCCGGTCTATATTATCGGGCGCTATGGTAGTCGTACTGAGATGGCCTGGGCGCAAAATGCATTAATTGGTTTGTTTCAACCCGATGAGTATCAGGTTGTCAGTCAGGAGAGCCTTTTTGAGGTCTGGGTGGAAACTGATAGTTCAGTTGAAACCGGCAATAAAATCAAAGAGGTAGACCAGTTTCTTAATTCTGCCATAAAAATCGAAAAAAAATCATGTAAAGGGGTTGCAAGCACGGGGGTGCGTGATTAATATATGCGCCACTTCGCAGCTGAGCCGGTATAGCTCAGTTGGTAGAGCAACTGACTTGTAATCAGTAGGTCCCGAGTTCGACTCTTGGTGCCGGCACCATTTCTTTCTTGATTATCTGCAAACTAGCTTCAGCTGATTAAGATGGTCTGAATGATTTTTGATCATCTCTGCCTGGCTGCACCTGTTCGTTTTTCTGAGTAAATCCCATAGATGAAAACGAACTGTTGCCTCAGTCGCAAACAGCGCATTAGTCCGTGGTTTAATGGACTTTACTAAGACACTCCCGCCACTTTTGCATAGCTCCATATCACCGCAAAGCCCACAGACAACATAAACGGCCCATAAAACCGGTTGAGTTTCATCAGCGCAATCGCAGAGATACCGTAGCGTGATTGCAGGCTCAGTTGTACGCCGGAAAACGGCGATAGCCCGACGCCGATAGACCAGCTGAGTAATAGTGTGATGCCCAGCAGGTTGGGATCGCTGACGCTGGGCATGAGAATGCTGCCGGCGAGGACTGCCGACGTGACCGGATGCATACCGATCAGCGCCAGGCCGACCAGGGCCAGCAGGGTCAGGCAGGCTTCCGGGGCCGTAAAATGCTCTGGCGCCAGGCGTATCTGCATCGACTCCAGTAGTGCTGCCACCCCCGAGGCAAGCACTGCCGCGGCCAGGAATAGAGTTACTTCACTGCCAAGCTTGGGTAGTCCTTCGTGGATATGTGTTCTGAGCAGGCTGAAGCAGTTCCGGGGTTGCAGTAGTAGCAGATAGGTCAGGGTAAAGAGTATTGCAACCAGTGTGACCAGGGTTATCACCGATAGCTCTGGCAGATACTGGTGGCTGATCATCACCAGGACAGCGAGTAAAAATGGCATCCATAGTGCCCCAAAATGCATCGGATAGCCGTTGGTCTGTGCTGCATCGGGGTGACGGGCGATCTGCCAGGCGCTTAACAATAGTGCGATCAGCGCAGTGGGCAAACCATAGAGTATCAGGGTGCCGAGTTGGGCACCTGGAGCACTGATCAGGACGATACCCATAGCAGCAAAGAAGGGCGACCAGCAGGCACAGATGCTGAATGCACGTAACAGGGTTAATCCCTGCAGAGTGTTTAGCGGTCGTTGGGCGCTTAGTCTGTCACCGACAATCATGATGGATGAGATATTGATCACGGCGCCGATCAGGTGGGTGCCAAAGAGCGTTCTGAGTAGCGCTTTCTGTCCTGGCGGTAGTCGTTCGTCCGTTTGAATGCTGCGTGTTGCGACGATCCGCAGAAAGCTAACGCCGATCAGCATGGCAACGATCAGCTGATTGGCTTCCAGGGCTTTTATCAGGTAGCGGTTATCCACTCCTTTGTAGATTCCAATCGCCAGGCCGCTGACGCCGAGAATGAACAGAATAGCGCTTTGAATCAGTTGATTACGTTTTTGTCTGCGAATAAGCAGGATGGCTGCAAACCATACCGGAATGCCTGCAATATAGCCGGGCAGCGCATGGGTCAGGGCGGCTATCAGTGACAGGAAGAGCATCGTTAGCAGAATCCAGCCGGTTATCACTGTGATTGGTGGCGCTGTCGGTGTAGCTTTCTGATCCATCATAAATCCGTACAGGAGGCTTAATTAAGGTGGGTATGGCGCAGACTGCGATAATACAGTGAACTTTTAACGCTGTCCGCAGCAACGCTTTGTATTCTTTGGTGCAGACCTCTGCAATCGTTGCCGTTCTGTCTACTCTGCTCAAAACGGTTTAAAGTGGATCTTTACTTTGTTAATGGCAGCGTTAGCTATTCTATTAAATCGCTATCTCTGGCCTGTTTATTGCTCTACCTTATATAGAGTTAAAACCTGTGCGGCTAATGCGCTGTTTGAGTGCAGGGCTGCAAGGAACTGATCATTTGACAGTCATTGGTAAAATGGCTGCGCCCGATAGTGGTGCATGGTTTGTTGATAACGCAGGAAGGGTGTCAGATATTATTGGCATATACTGTTAATGTTGAACGGAACCACTATGATGTAAACCATCATAGCTTGTCACAATGAACGACGATGATGGGGACTCAGATTATAAACGCTGGGTGGCAGAGCGGTAATGGAATAACCAGTTGCAGCTAACCCGGTCATAGTTAATTTTGCTATATCCAGAATTGGTTTTATATCGATCTACGGGGTACCGAATGACCATACGAACGGCAATCCATCATATTACTGAGTATCGCTTCGATAAAGCGGTAAAAATGTCCCCGCACACCATCAGACTGCGGCCTGCGGCGCACAGCCGGACACCCATTAAAGCGTATTCGCTAAAGATAAGTCCGGAAAATCACTTTATTAACTGGCAGCAGGATCCATTTGGGAACTTCCTGGCCCGTTTGGTATTTCCAGAAAAGAGCGATCACCTGCGTGTTGAGGTCGAGGTGATCTCTGATATGACAGTGATTAACCCATTCGACTTCTTCCTCGAAGAGTACGCCGAAAAAATTCCGTTCAAATATGAAAAGGAGCTGCTCTCCGAACTCAAGCCCTATCTGGAGATCGCTGATGACGGCCCGTTAATCCGTGAATGGGTTGCGTCTGTCCCCCGTGAGCCGATGGCGACCAATGATTTTCTGGTCTATCTGAATCAGCGGCTGGAACAGGATATTGATTACAATATTCGCATGGAGCCAGGTGTTCAGACCAGCGAAGAAACGTTGGAACTAAAACGAGGTTCCTGTCGTGATACTGCCTGGTTGCTGGTGCAGATACTTCGTCACCTGGGGCTGGCGGCGCGTTTTGCGTCGGGCTATCTGGTACAGCTGGTGGCGGATGTTAAGGCTCTGGACGGACCGTCCGGAACCGAGGTTGATTTCACCGATCTGCACGCCTGGTGTGAAGTGTTTATCCCGGGTGCCGGCTGGATCGGACTCGATCCGACCTCCGGGCTGTTTGCCGGAGAGGGGCATATTCCGCTGGCCTGTACGCCTTCACCACGATCTGCTGCGCCCATCGCCGGAGGGATCGACCCCTGTGAAGTGGAGTTCTCCTTCAGCAATGAAGTCACCCGTATCCATGAGGACCCACGGGTCACCAAGCCTTACACTGAACAGCAGTGGGAGTGTATTGAAGCGCTCGGCGCGGCTGTTGATCAGACATTGCTCGAGCAGGATGTGCGGCTGACCATGGGGGGGGAGCCCACCTTTGTATCGATTGACGATATGGATGGCGCGCAGTGGAATACTGAAGCCCTGGGTGACGATAAGCTTCGGCTGGCGAAAGATCTGTTGTTCCGCTTAAGGGATAAATTTGCTCCGGGTGGCCTGCTGCATTATGGCCAGGGTAAATGGTATCCCGGTGAGGAAGTACCCCGCTGGGCATTGGGTTGTTTCTGGCGTACCGATGGGCAACCTTTATGGCGCGATTCTAAGTTGCTCGCGCGGGTTGATAAAGATTATGGCGTCACTCGCAAAACAGCGAAGAAGTTTGCCCATCTGCTGGCTGAAAAAGCCGGATTGCCGACTAAGCGGGTGCTGCCAGCTTACGAAGATACGCTCTACTACCTTTGGAAAGAGCAAACGTTGCCCGACAATGTGGATCCGCTTAAAGCGGACCTCAAAGATGATCTTGAGCGTAAAAAACTGGCTCAACTGCTGTCCCAGGGGCTGGAAAAACCGGTCGGTTACTGTCTGCCGTTGGGCTGGAACTATAACACGCAACACTGGCGCTCAAGCCCGTGGCCGCTGCGTCGTGATACGCTGACGCTGATTCCCGGTGATTCTCCTGTGGGGCTTCGTCTGCCGCTGAACTCGTTGCCGTTGATGACCGATGAAGAACTGTATCGGGATCATGCACGCGATCCGTTTGAGCCGGTTGATACGCTGCCGGATGCCGGGCAGAGTGCAACGCTGGCCTGTGCCGATCAGTCTGAGTCGGTTGATAAAGCGACGACACCTGTGGAAGTGGTGCGGACAACGCTGTGTATTGAGCCACGTAAAGGGTGCCTGTATCTCTTTTTGCCGCCGCTGGATCATCTGGAACACTACATTGCGCTGGTTGAACTGATCGAAGACACCGCCGCAGAGCTGGATGTGCCGGTGGTGATCGAAGGCTATGAAGCCCCTAAAGATGAGCGGGTAAGCTGCTTTAAGGTCACCCCTGATCCGGGTGTTATCGAAGTGAATATTCATCCTTCGGATAACTGGCGCCAGCTGTCTGATAATACTCAGCTGCTCTATGAAGAGGCGCGTCTGTCACGTCTGGGCGCAGAGAAGTTTATGCTCGACGGTCGCCACACCGGCACCGGCGGGGGCAACCATATCACTCTGGGTGCTGCGACCGCTGCGGACAGTCCGTTCCTGCGTCGTCCTGATCTGCTGCGCAGTTTTGTCACCTATTGGCAGCACCATCCAGGGCTGTCTTACCTGTTTTCCGGTATGTTTATCGGCCCGACCAGTCAGGCTCCTCGTGTCGATGAAGGCCGGGAAGAGATGCTCTATGAGCTGGAAACCGCCTTTGATCTGATGCCGGAAGGTATTGTTGATCAGCCCTGGCTGATTGACCGGCTGATGCGTAACCTGCTGGTGGATATCACCGGTAATACGCATCGTTCCGAGTTCTGTATCGATAAACTCTATTCCCCGGGTCTGTCGTCCGGACGTCAGGGCCTGCTTGAGTTCCGTGGCTTTGAGATGCCGCCGCATCCGCAAATGGCGCTGGTGCAGGCGTTGCTGATCCGCTGTCTGATGGCGCGTTTCTGGCAGGATCCGTATAAAAAACCGCTGGTTCGCTGGGGCACAGAGCTGCATGACCGCTTTATGATGCCGCACTATGTCTGGTCTGACATCCGCGAAGTGGTTAAAGATCTGCAGGATCACGGTATTCCGTTCCAGCAGGCCTGGCTGGCGCCGTTTGAGGAGTTCCGCTTCCCTCATTATGGTAGCGTCAATATTGACGATGTCCGTATTGAGCTGCGCTGGGCTATCGAACCCTGGCATGTGCTGGGTGAAGAGGTGGGTAGTTTTGGTACTGCGCGCTTTGTCGACTCATCGGTTGAACGTTTGCAGGTGAAAGTGGAGGGCCTGACGCCGGATCGCTATGTGCTGGCCTGTAATGGTCGCCGCATACCGTTGCGTTCTACCGGGCGTCATGGCGAGTTTGTTGCGGCTGTCCGCTATAAAGCCTGGGCGCCGCAGTCAGCCCTGCATCCGACGATCGGCGTTCATTCGCCACTGATCTTTGATCTGATCGATACCTGGAACGGGCAAACCATCGGTGGCTGTAGTTACCATGTGGTGCATCCGGGCGGACGTAGTTATGAGACCTTCCCGATTAATGCTTTCGAGGCTGAATCTCGTCGTATCAATCGCTTTGGCACTACGGAACATACGCCGACGCCATCGGCAACCACTCATATGCCAGAGTTCAGTGGTATTCGGGAGTTCTTTGCCAATAATGCGCCGCCACGGCCGATGGCGCCGCCGGCGGAAATGCCTACGAATGAGTACCCGCATACCCTGGATCTGCGCAGACAGATGGAAACGTAGCAAAGTCATGGCATACTATGCAGCCTGATATAACTTTGGTACCGATACCTGATGGAAAAACGAGCCGCAGAAAACCTTGAGGGGTTGCAGTATTCAGCAGCGGGCTCTGGATACGATGAGGTCTATGGCAACCAGTCACAGATCCAGGGACATTGGCAGTATCTGCTGGATGGCCTGAAAACCCTGGGGGTCCAGGGGATCCATGAGCGCCAGCTAAAAGCTGAGCGTATTCTGCGAGATGATGGCGCGACCTATAACAGTGGTTCGCCATCGGGTACTACCTGGCAGCTTGATCCGGTGCCTGCGCTTATCTCCAGTGAGGAATGGGCGGGTATTGAGTCGGGCTTACAGGAGCGGGCCGAGCTGTTCGATCTCGTGCTTAAGGATCTGTACGGTCCGCGTGACCTGATTCGACTAGGTATCATGCCGCCAGAGCTGATTTACAGTCATGGCGGTTTTCTGCGTGCCTGTGACGGACTATCGTTGCCGGGTGAGCATCAGCTGGTGATGCATGCAACCGATATGGTGCGTGATTCTCAGGGCAATATGCAGGTTATCGGTGATCGCACTCAGGCGCCCAGTGGCTCCGGTTATGCACTGGAAAACCGTACGGTTATGTCCCGGGTGCTGCCCTCGCTATTTCGTGATAGTCATGTGCATCGACTGTCGCTGTTTTTCCAGTCGTTACGCCTGAAACTCAGCAGCCTTGCCAGTGCCATCACCGATGAACAGCCGCGTATTGTTATTCTGACGCCTGGCTCCTACAACGAAACCTATTTCGAACACACCTATCTGGCTAACTACCTTGGTTTTCCGCTGGTACAGGGAAGCGACCTGCGAGTCAGTAAGGGGTTTCTATGGATGAAGTCTCTGGGTGGGCTGGAACGGGTTGATGTGGTGTTGCGACGGGTTGATGATTTTTACTGTGATCCGGTTGAGCTTAAAAGTGATTCCCGTCTGGGGGTGCCTGGGCTGCTCGAAGTGGTGCGCGCAGGGCGCGTCATTGTAGCCAACCCTATGGGCTCAGGGTTCTTAGAAAACCCGGCGTTGTTGCGCTATCTGCCGCAGATAGCGAACCACTTTCTGGGGCGAGAACCACTCCTGTCTTCGGTGAAAACCTTCTGGTGTGGTGATCCGCAGGATCTTACCTATGTAATTGAAAATATTGATAAGCTGGTAATTAAAACCTGCTTCAGAAAACCCACTGAACAGAGCGTTTTTGGTTCATCGCTGGATGAAAAAGCACGGTTGGCACTGATCAATAAGATCCGTCATGAGCCATTGCATTTTGTTGCCCAGGAATATATCCGGCCCTCCACGACTCCGTCCTGGAATAACAGTCAATTGTTACCGCGCCCGTCTATTTTAAGGGGTTTTTCGGTGGCCACGAACTCCTCTTACAACGTTATGCCCGGCGGACTGACCCGGGTCGGCAATGTGGCAGACAGCCTTAACCTGAGTAACCTCAGAGGAGCGATCAGTAAGGACACCTGGATTCTGGCGTCAGAGCCTGAGAAACAGATCTCTCTGCTTGAGGCGCGGCCGCCACAGGCCGCGAATCATGCGTCTAAGCAACCCCGTAACGCTTTCCCTTGCCGGGTTGTTGAAAACCTTTACTGGATGGGGCGTTATGCTGTGCGGGCCGAGTCTGCACTGCGCTTACTCCGGACTGTCTTCGTGCAGCTGAACAGTACCTATCATATGCCGCAAGAAACCCGGCAGGTGTTGTTGCAAACCGTGACACAGCTGACGATGACCTATCCGGGATTCACTTTGTCAGACGCGGCAACCGCGTTGCAGCCGGAAGCTGAGTTGCTGGCAGTGGTTCTGGATGGCAAGCGCAGCGGTAGTATTACCGCTAACCTGAACGCACTGCTGGAGTGTTCCGATCAGGTTCGGGAGATGCTCTCGGCGGATACTCAGCGGGTAATCAACGACCTGAGGGATGAACTGGCGGGCCTGGCGGATGCATTTAAGCAGGGCCTGACGGCGGCGCCGGAAGAAGCGCTTGACCCTCTGGTCACCACGCTGCTGGCGCTTTCCGGTTTGTGGCAGGAAAGTATGGTGCGTGGCCTCGGCTGGCGCTTTATTGATATGGGTCTGCGGGTGGAAAAAGCCTTGCAGGGGCTCTCACTGATTCGTTCCTCCCTGGTGCCTGTGCTGCCTGAATATCAGCAGTTACAGGTGCTTGAATCCATACTCCTCAGCTCCGAAGTACTGATAACCTTCCGTCGCCGCGATCATTCCGGTAGCGATATGTCTCAAGGGCTTGAGCTGCTGTTGCATGACAACAGCAATCCGCGCTCAGTGTTTTATCAGATAGATCAGTTACGCCAGCACCTTGCCGTGTTGCCTTCTGCGGTCCATGGAGCAGGTCTGGCGGAAGAGGATCGCTTTATGCTTGAAGCCTCGTCTGCGATTCAGCTGAGTTCACTGGACGCATTGGTGGCAGAGGACGAAAAAACTCTGACCCGGGCCGGGCTTGATCAGTTGCTCTCCCGCTTGCAATATCTGCTGCAGGAAACCTCGAACCAGATTAGCACTAAATACTTTGATCAGATCAAGGTGCACCAACAGCTTGTGCGCACCGATTGGGATGAGGAACTATGATCTATCGCATTCGTCATATCACCCATTATGAATATGAAAAACCGGTGACTCTGTGTTACAACCGGGCCTATCTGTTACCTCGGGATACTGATTATCAGAGCTGTACCGAGAGCCAGATTCAGATCTCTCCGGCCCATACGCTGGGGCAGCAACGCATCGATTATTTTGGTAACAAAGCCTATTTTTTCTCGTTGGAACAGCCTCACCGGGAGTTGAAAATCGATGTAACGTCTGAAATTCGCGTACATGAAAGCAAGTATGCCCGCGAGTGTGAGCTTGATCTGGATTTCGGTAATACCTGTGGCCAGGCACTGATTGCACTTCAGGAAAGCCGTGAGCTGCCGGTATTAGAAGCCCGGGAGTTCGTTCTTAACTCCCCAATGATTAAGGCCACATCATCGCTGCGTGAGTATGCCCGCGCCTCCTTTGGCAGTAATCGACCCCTGCTATCCGCTGTACGGGAACTAACCGAGAGAATCTATACCGATTTCACCTATGACCCGGAGTCCACCAGTATCGCGACGCCGCTAGACGAGGTGTTGCTGAATAAGCGTGGCGTCTGTCAGGATTTTGCCCATCTGGCAATCGGCTGTCTGCGCTCTCTGGGGTTTCCCGCACGCTATGTCAGTGGCTATCTGGAAACCTTGCCACCACCGGGACAGGAAAAGCTGGTGGGCAGTGATGCTTCCCATGCCTGGTTTGCGGTTTTCTCACCGGGAGAGGGGTGGTTTGAGTTTGATCCAACCAATAATAATATGCCTGCAGAACACCACATCACTACCGCTTGGGGGCGGGATTATGGTGATGTTTCACCCTTGAAAGGCGTGTTTTTTGATGGCGGTAAAAGTCAGAAACTGAGCGTGTCGGTGGATGTAAGCAGGCTGTAAAACTAAGATTCTCTGTTCTCACCCAGATATTGAGCTGAGGCCCAATGGTGGTTTGCGAAATTTCGCTAATATCAACCGCAAGGATTTTCAGATGTGGTTACAAACGAGCTGTGATCTTTTTTTCGATATTTCCATGCCAACGCCCTTCGTACTGATGTTACGCCCGCGAAGTGGCGCACTGCAGTGGATCGCCCGGGAGGAATATAAGATTGTTCCGAGCCTGCCGGTGATGGAGTTTACCGATAACTATGGCAACCTGTGCCAGCGTCTCGTTGCGCCCGAGGGCAGTTTTTCGATTCATACCTCGGCCCGGGTGATGACCGCAGATACCCTGGATCGGGCACCCGGAGCCCCGTTTGTTGAGGTGCAGAATCTACCGGATTCGGTACTTAGCTACCTTCTGCCCAGCCGCTACTGTGAGTCAGATCGTTTCGGGCAGATGGCGTCGCAGATCACCGCAGACTGTCTGCCGGGTTATGATCAGGTGGCGGCTATCGAAGCCTGGTTACGGAACAGCTTTCGCTATGAGCCGGGCGTCAGCGATCTGCTGCTATCCGCTCAGGAAGTGAATCAACAGCCGTCAGGCGTCTGTCGCGATCTGGCACATCTGGGCATCGCCCTGTGCCGCAGTCTGTGTATCCCCTCACGGATGGTTGTAGGCTATCTGCATGAGTTGTATCCGATGGATCTGCACGCCTGGTTTGAAGCTTACATCGGCGGTCGTTGGTACACCTTTGATGCCACCCAGTACGACTTTAATGAGACCACCCGCAAAGGGGGTTATGTCACCCTGGGGTATGGCCGGGATGCTGCCGATGTGGCTATTTTTAACCAGTATGGTCCGGCAGTCTTTCCAACCGAGCAGCATGTCAGTGTACAACTGTGTGACAGTGAGGAGAGCTGACAAACCCCTATCCCTTTAGGGTAATAGCGTTGTGAGTCTTGCTTAAAGAAGGGCTGTCCTCGGCCCTCGATGGTGTTAGCGCTGCCTCAAAAGACAGGGGCAGCTATCGGGGCTCTTTATGCAGCGGATGCCGGAAGCCAAACAGCGTGCCCGATAGCGAAATAACAAAGTAGACCGCCCAGAAGGCAAACAATACATCGCTGAAGAAGTGTCCCCCCTGTACGATTCGGGTCAGGCCGAGGACAGCCCCGACCATGCAGCCGCCCCAGAACGCCCGCCGTGAGCTGAATAACCAGCCCAGAATCATAAAGTAAAAGCCCATTGCCGCGTGGCCACTGACGAACGAGCAGTTTTTGCTGCAGGCACCGGAGTATACGAATGCCGGTGTAAACTGCTTATCGCCGCCAAAATTTTCCACCTGTACCGGGCGTGCACGACCGATAGAGTTATCTTTCAGAACGGTATTAACCAGTAACCCCGGACCTAAGATGAGCGCGGTTAACAGAAAGGTGATGCTCCACTTACGATAGTTTTTTAGCTTCAGCTTGTTAAACCTGATCATCAGGCCTGCAAAGATCAGCCCGAGCAGGATCGGGATATGGATCATCGCAAATAAGCGATAGATAAACTGAATTACAGGATTGCTGTTATAGGTAAACTGCTGCGTTAGCGGGTCATAAAACAGTCCCGCGATAAACAGATCAATCTGAGGAACGCTGATAAGCACAACCATACACAGCAGAAACAGCAGCAGTGCCCAGCGATTATTGATGAGTATCTGACGGCTTGTATTCAGCATGGTGTTACTGTTCCGTTACCTGCTTGATCCCTTTAAAACCACTAACTTTATACAGTCGGGCTGAACGGGAGAAGTTGCTATAGAGAGGCAGAGTCTGTTCGGTCAGCAGCGTCACATGAGTGAAATAGCTGTTCAGTTTGCCTTCTACGTCATGTTCACTGATAAACAGAAACTGAGTGTCCTTGCTTCGGGAAAGGGGGTATTGAAGCTCGTAGTGGTCTTCAATATAACTGTCATCACTGAGGGCTACCCCTTTAAAGTCTTGCGGTGTGATGTAATAACCAAAGTAAGCCAGCAGCTTACGGGAGTCACTGGACAGTTTGTAGTCCGGGTACTGATCAAACCAGGGCTGAAACTGATGCACAAACTCAGGCCACCCCAGTATCCGTTTGTAGGGGTCAGTGCCCCATTTACGCTCTATCCCCAGGGCGTTAGTCAGCGTGCCATAGTGATAGAATCCGACTGAAAACAGCAGGTTAAGCATCAGCCCCGCCAGCAGTAAACGATAGCCTTTTACCTGACTCAGGTAATAACCTGTCAACAGGGCTGCGCCGACGTAGGCTGGTCCGGCCCAGTTGACGTTAGCACGTGCCATAAAAGCCTGAATTGACAGTACCGCGAAGGTTGGCCAGAAGAGGCTCCAGAGCAGTTTTTCAATATCGCTGCGGGGCTGGCGTTTCATTCCCCGGATAACCATATAGATCAGGAAAACCGGACCAAATACAAACAGCTGGCCACTCCAGAACTCAAATAACCGGCTAACACTCAGTGAGCTGCTGCTCTGGTGGGAGATCTCAGCGGTATGCTGGAAGCTGATAAAGTCGTGCTGATAGTTCCAGTAGAGATTCGGCAGCAGGAAACTGAGAGCCAGCAGGCAGGTTAGCCAGAAGCGCGGATTGAGCAGCAGCTGACGCCCGGCGGGGCTGATGGCGGCGTATAACAGAAAGGTTGTTGGCAGTATGATGAAGGTATATTTAGACAGTAAACCCAGACCAGCGGCGACCCCGGCCAGTAGCCACCAGAATCCATGGTTGCTCTCCTTTGCCCGCATAAAAGCATAAAAACAGAGACACCAGAAAAAGATCAGCGGGGCATCAGTGGTGATAAACAGGCTGTTAAAGCCTATCAGAGGCATGAGCAGAAAGATGGAGCCGCTGAAGAATGCCGCTTTAGGTGATACAGCATTCTCGTTCGAAAAGCGTTCGGCTGTCAGGTAAATTATGATTGCCGCAGCACTGTATAACAGTGGGGCTGCCAGTTTGACGGCCCACTCAGCGTTGCCAAAAAGCGCTGTGGTCAGTGCGATCAGCCAGCCTACCATGGGGGGCTTTGAGTAATAACCCCAGTCAGGTGTCTGCGCCCAGCCGAGATAGTATGCTTCATCATAAAACAGGGTGATTGGTGTACTCAGGACAACCCATTCCCGGTAAAAAAACAGTGCAACGATAAGGGCCAGAAACCATCGGAAAGGGTGTGCGGTGAACAGCGTGGTTGAATCGGGTGGTACAGCAGACATTCTATAGTTCCGGACTGGCAGGTTATAAGTCCGGCGATAGGCCGGTGTTCTCTTTGGGGAGGTAAGTTTAACAGACCCCCCCAGGCAAAGAAATGTCCGCTATTGTTCCTTGCTGAAGCAGATGATTACAGCAGTCCTTTTACCTGCAGCATCAGACGCAGACGCTCAGATATTTCCATCTCCATATGGCGTAATGCTTCAGGGTCTTCGGTATGTTTAAAGTCCCAGCGGATATGCTGCTGATCGGTAGCCAGCTCAGGCAGCGCATCGTGGCTTTTGTCACACAGAGTGATGATGGTATCAAACTGCTCCATGGCCATAGTCTCAAGGCTTTTGCTTTCCGGCTTGGTCTCACTACCATTCAGATCAGTCACCCACACCGAGATCTGTTCAGGAATGGGTTGTGGCTCAGGCCCGGCGCTTTTGGCCATGACTTTGCCATGCCCCATTTTATTGGCTAATGCTTCGGCAATCTGTGAGCGAATCGCATTGTGTCGGCACACAAAAAGAATTTTATGGGGTGATGTCATATTGAGTTTTCCATTGTTCAGGCTATCTTTTGGCTGACAGATTAACTGAAGTGAAGGAAAACTATAAGGATTACTCTCTCCTTCCGACTGTTAACCGGGATAGCTGCGTTTAAAAGGCTGCGGTATTAGTCGGAAAATCAGGCGGATCGGGTTTGAAGGTCGGTCTCATCCTCAGGATAGCTAAGAATACTCCACTCATGGGGGACATTGGTTAAGCGGAGTAAATGGCGGCAATTGCTACATTCATACACCGTATCGTTGTAGATATGGTTTCGCTCTCGCAGATTTTCATGAGTGGCGGTGAGTTTGTTTTGCACCAGTAAAAAACACTCACTGCAAAGTCTTCGTTGTTCCATCAACGCATAACCTTTATAGTAATTAAAACAGTTGTTTTAATTACTATAAAGATATCATTCCGTAATTGGTACCCTTTGAGGTGCAAATTGTTTAATTATGGCGTTTATATCGGCGCGAGTATCTGAGTGGGAATTAGGTTTAGCGGGTGGCTAAGTCAACCCGGCACTGGCCCGCTTTAAGCGCCATATGGAGTGTTTCAGCCGATTTAGTAGCCGGGGACCATTCGACGATAACGGACGTATTAGACACCGAACGACTTACTGAGCGGGTATTGCTCAGCTCATACAGTGTTTGAATCTTGTCCTTGTCAGTTGCCAGTGCCTGAGCTGAACAGGTGATTTTAAGCTGCTGGTCAGCACCAGGATCAGCATTCAGGTTAGCATCCGGATTGTCAGGCAGTTTGAGTTTGAAAAGTAGCTGGCAGAATTCATATTCTAAGGTGTGCAGGTTCTTGCGGCAGGTCTTACTCACCGATTCAATATCAACGCTGTGATCGACACTCTTGAGCGCCGGGCTCTCGTCGGCAGTGCTGGCTTGATCAGGAACAGGCTCCTCCGCTGGCTCAAGCTCAGTTTCAATCGCGGTGGTTAGATATGAGGTGTTATCTGTTACGTCAGCCCCCTCTAGTCTTACCGTTGTTAATGCTTGTGCGTTTGTTTTGGTCTGTACTTTTGCTTCCTCTGGCGGTGCAAGCAGCACCGGAGTGCGTGACAGGACGTTAACATAATGGATAGAGATGAACCCCCGGCCATCGTCAAGGCGCACCCAGTCACGCTGATCGGTGGTGGTAACCGTGAGCCGGTCACCCTCGCTGACGACTCCGACCACCGGGCTATCAGTCGACCTGAACTCCCTGATATTCAGGATAGTTGAGCGGATCTCTACCTCGAGTCGCTCGGCCGCACAGAGTGACTGGGGCAGGGCTGAACTCAGCAGGACCAGACAGGTAACAAAAAAGCGCAACGCGGTCATAGAGTATTTGAGTCAATAAAAAGAATGATTAGCGATCCCTGTCCTATTCTGCTTTTGGTTAAAGCTCCAAAGTCCATTGTACGGGCGAGAGTCAGAGTATTGCCCAATAACTGTAGGGTCAATATCTAACTACCTAAACTGGGGGCTTAAAATCATCATTATTAATGACACAGATGATATAAACAGATCATTGTTTTTTTTCTCAGCGATCTCTTACGCTGAGTCAGGTTGGGTTATACTGGGTTAATATGCTGCCAGGGGATAAGTTGTGAGTATTGCGATAAGTGACGATGTGCTGACAGATAGTTCAGTTTTGTTGGCCAGACAGCCGGTATTTAATAAGAGTCAGGATGTACAGGCTTACAGTCTGCTGTATCGCTCTGATAATGGCTGCTTGCCGACGGAGTTCTCCGATGAGCAGGCGACTGCTTCAGTGATTCTGAATAATTATGCGGTAGCATCCTGCGATGGTAAAACCAAACATCTGCCGCTTTTTGTTAAACTGACCCAAAGCATGTTGCTTTCAGACATGTTGCCTAATCTGCCGCGTGAAAGTGTTATTTTTGAACTGCTGCGGGAAGATGGTATCTCTAAAGAGCTATTGTCGGTGCTGCGGCAGCGTAAAGAGGAAGGCTATCGGTTTGCCTTAACCCACTATACGGGTGATAAAGCGCAAACCCCGCTGTTGGATCTTATGCATGTGGTTAAGATCGATATCCAGCGTCACGACGATGCCGAACTTAAACAACTGGTCACTTTCTGTAAGCCATATCGGGTGCATCTGCTGGCAGATAAAGTTGAAAGTCAGGATGATTTCAGGCGCGCGATAGGATTTGGTTTTAATCTGTTTCAGGGATATTTTCTCTGCCGTCCGGTATCCATAAAAGGTAAGAGCTTCGGCAGCGCGAAGGTGTTGATTCTGGAGCTGCTGGCAGAACTGAACAACCCGGCCGCGACCGCCGAGTCAGTTGAGCAGATCGTTATCAATGATCCGGCGATGACTTATAAAATTCTGCGTCTGGTTAACTCCGCCGCTTTCAGCACGCCGAAACAGATCGCATCAATATCCCATGCGATATCTCTGATCGGTATGGATCAGGTGAAGAAATGGGCAACCCTGTTTTTGCTCAGTGGGCAGTCGGGTAAACCGGTAGAGCTGACCCGGGTGATGCTGATTCGCGGGCGGATGTGTGAATTGCTGGCCGAGATGCTTGGCTATCCACTGCCGATCAACTTCTTCATGGTGGGGCTGCTGTCTCAGCTTGATGCGATGATGGACACTGAGATGCAGGTGTTGCTGGATCAGATCCCGCTTGACGATACGATTAAAAATGCAATTCTTACCCGGGTTAATCAGATGGGCGAAATTCTCACTGAAGTACAGCACTATGAGCGCGGAGAATGGTCAGAAATGCGTAATCTGTTAGACAAACCGTTTTATGAAGTGGCCTATCGCCATAGCTTAAGCTGGGCGGATCAGGTGCTGGCATCGTTGCAGGAATAATATCCTCACTCTCTAAGACACGCAGGGCACAGGCTCTGCGTTTTTATTTCTGTCAGAACTTTCTTAATCGTTGTTTAATGTTTTCTTCACCGGCTGAACAGGAGTAATTGTGAACTGGCTGCCTGACCTGATCGGTGTTGATACAGCGCTGCTGCTCATCATCACCAGTACACTTACCTCGATGTTAACCGCCGCGATGGGTATTGGTGGTGGAGTATTGCTGTTGGCGGTGATGGCGACTACCGTGCCACCCGTAGCGCTCATCCCCGTGCATGGACTGGTCCAGCTGGGATCTAATGGTAACCGGGCGTTACTCACCCGGGAATATATCGACTGGTCGCTACTGCGCTTGTTCCTCGCAGGAGCGGTGATCGGCGCAGTGATCGCCTATTTTGTGGTGGTGCAACTGCCGGTTGAGGTGATTCAGCTGAGTGTGGCCGGATTTATTCTGTTTCTGGTCTGGGGACCAAAACTGGGGAAAAAAGAGATGCCGCCGGCAGGTCTGATTCTGGCAGGTGCCGGCACTACCCTGGTGACGATGTTTGTGGGTGCGACCGGGCCATTGGTAGCGGCCTTTGTACATCGACTGGGTTATGAAAAATACCGCACCGTCGCCACCTTTGCGGCCTGTATGACCGTCCAGCATCTGCTGAAAATGGTGGTGTTTGGCTTGATAGGGTTTGCGTTCACCGACTGGCTGGCGCTGATTGTGCTGATGGTTGCCGGAGGGTTTGTTGGCACCTGGATCGGTCTGCATATTCTGAAAAAAGTCCCGGCTGAACGATTTCAGCTGATCTTCCGTTTGCTGGTAACGGCGCTGGCGCTACGGCTTATCTGGCAGGTGTTTAGCGGCTAATCAGATTAAATTTAAAGCATAAAAAAGCAGCCGAAATGGCTGCTTTTTTGTGGAAGCTGATCTGCCCGGAGAATTAATCTTCCAGTTTGGACAGATCCCGAACGGCACCTTTGTCGGCAGAGGTTGCCAGCAGCGCGTAGGCTTTCAGCGCAGCGGATACTTTACGTGGACGCTGCTCAACAGGTTTCCAGCCAATGGCGTCCTGTTCAGTACGGCGCTGAGCCAGCTCTTCATCGGACAGCAGTACATCGATAGTGCGGTTAGGAATGTCGATGCGGATACGGTCACCGTTGCGTACCAGACCGATGGCACCGCCAGCGCCTGCTTCCGGAGAAACGTGGCCGATAGAGAGGCCGGATGTGCCGCCAGAGAAACGGCCATCGGTGAGCAGTGCACACTCTTTACCCAAACCTTTTGATTTGATGTACGAGGTTGGGTAGAGCATCTCCTGCATACCGGGGCCGCCTTTAGGGCCTTCGTAACGGACGATAACGACGTCACCGGCTTTGACTTTATCATCGAGGATATTGGCAACCGCTTCATCCTGAGATTCAGTGATATGGGCCGGGCCTTCGAATACCAGAATGGAGTCATCGACACCGGCGGTTTTTACCACACAGCCATCCAGCGCAATATTACCGCGCAGCACGGCCAGTCCGCCTTCCAGCGAGAAGGCGTGTTCCAGCGAACGGATACAGCCGTTGGCACGGTCACCATCCAGGGTGGGCCAGCGGGTTGCCTGACTAAAGGCGACCTGGGTCGGAATGCCGGCAGGACCTGCTTTGAAGAACTCCATCACCTCGGGTGATGGGTTACGCATAATATCCCACTTGTCCAGCGCGTCTTTCATCGTCGGTGCGTGCACTGTGGGGGTATCGGTGTGCAGTTTGCCTGCCCGGTCCAGTTCGCCCAGAATAGCCATGATGCCGCCGGCCCGATGCACATCTTCGATATGGTATTTCGGTGTGTTGGGCGCCACTTTACACAGCTGAGGCACCGTACGTGACAGGCGGTCAATATCGGTCATGGTGAAGTCGATTTCGGCTTCCTGAGCGATGGCCAGCAGATGCAGGATGGTATTGGTTGAACCGCCCATGGCGATATCCAGCGTCATCGCATTCTCGAAGGCTTTGAAGCCCATGGAACGTGGCAACAGGGATTCATCATCCTGTTCATAGTAACGCTTAGCCATCTCGACAATGCTGCGGCCAGCCTGCAGGAATAGCTCTTTGCGGTCTGCGTGCGTCGCCAGTACTGTGCCGTTGCCTGGCAGGGCCAGTCCCAGCGCTTCCGCCAGGCAGTTCATGGAGTTCGCGGTGAACATGCCGGAACAGGAACCGCAGGTAGGGCATGCGGAGCGCTCGACAGCATCAACCATCTCGTCGGAGGCATTCGGATCAACGGCCATGACCATCGCATCAACCAGATCGAGCTTGTGCTCAGATAGCTTGGTTTTACCGGCCTCCATCGGGCCGCCGGAAACGAAGATCACCGGGATATTGAGGCGCATAGCCGCCATCAGCATCCCCGGGGTGATCTTGTCACAGTTGGAGATACACACCAGCGCGTCGGCACAGTGGGCATTCACCATATATTCGACAGAGTCCGCGATAATGTCTCGTGATGGCAGGGAGTAGAGCATGCCATCGTGGCCCATGGCGATACCGTCATCGATGGCAATGGTATTGAACTCTTTGGCTACGCCGCCGGCTTTTTCAATCTCACGGGCGACCAGTTGACCCATATCTTTCAGGTGAACGTGACCGGGGACAAACTGGGTGAAGGAGTTGGCGATAGCGATGATCGGCTTTTGAAAATCGTCATCCTTCATCCCCGTGGCGCGCCAAAGTGCGCGGGCACCGGCCATATTTCGACCTGCGGTGGAGGTCTTGGAGCGATATTGTGGCATGCACAGATCCTCTGCGGCTGTAGTGGATTTTTATATAAGACCGCGGATTATAGCAAAAGTCTAAGCGGGAATACCTAACAATCCTGCGAATAAGCATATCTGTTTGGCCTATGGTTATTCACTCAGCGCTCTATGGGGACTAAGGCAGACTATTGTTTCGCGTTATAAAATCGTATTCTAGCGGATTAAGATCTGTGGAGGTGGTAATGGTATTAGATAAAAAACAGATACGTTCTGATCGCTGGCTGAAAATGATGATGCGTACCGGTGTGCCGGTGGCTATCGTTAGTATTCTCTGTCTCTGGCTGGGGCAGTTGCTGGCATCCCCGGCGTTGGGCAGTGTCTTTCTAGTGACGATGCCGATCGCGCTGTTGGTCGGCTTTAGTTACAACATTCGTTACATTATGCTGGCGGTACGTGCCCGGCGGCAGGCGGCAGATAAGTCGGCAGGCGATGAATGATATAGGTCTGTTGACTGAACAATTTCCACTGCTGCAACAGCTGGATGAAACCGGCCTCGGGATCCTCAGTCGGTCACATAAAGTTGAGCTGCCTGCGGGTCAGGTGGTGTTTCACCAGGGAGACGCCTGCACTCATTATATTATTGTGGTTGCCGGTGTCGTAAAGGTGCTGGGGCGCAATGCCAATGGCCGTGAACTGGTGCTATACCGGATTGAAAACCAGGGCTCCTGTGTGCTGACCACTTCCTGTCTGCTGGGCGCCGAGGACTATCCGGCGGAAGGGATCACCGAAACCGAGGTTACTGCGTTTCTGATTCCACTGGCAGAGTTTCAACGCGGGATTACAGAGTCCGAGGGGCTGCGGCGGTTTATATTTGATTCCTATGGCGAACGCCTGGCAAAGCTGATCGGGCTGGTGCAGGAGATCGCTTTTGAACGCATTGAGAAACGCCTGGCCCGCTATCTGATCGAACATGTCGGTCCGGGCTTTATCTTACTGGCATCTCATCAGGAGATCGCGGATGAGCTGGGTACCGCGCGGGAAGTGGTCAGCCGCCAGTTGAAAGTGTTTGAGCAGCAAGAGTGGGTTGCCCTGAGTCGCAATCAGGTGTTGTTCCTCAATAAAGAGGCGCTGAAACGCATCTCCACCGAGAATTAATTTATCTGTTGTGTGACTTTGTCACAGACTTAATGTATTTCCGGGCTCATACTTAGTTCAACGCTAAAGAATTCTGAGGATGGGAAAATGGAAAAGAATATTGGATCTGTTGATAAGGCTGTGCGCGTTTTAGTTGGTCTGCTGCTGGTTGCACTGGTGTTTGTCGGCCCGCAGACTGTGTGGGGATGGATCGGTGTACCGGTGATTGCCATCGCGCTGTTTGGCTGGTGCCCGCTGTACCGGGTGCTGGGTGTGAGTACCTGTAAAAAATGCGCGGCTAAGTGATCGCCTTGCTGATGCACTGAAAGCACAGACTGTTGATTAAGAACCGGCCCCTGAGGCCGGTTTTTTCGTTTCTATAGCCGCGCAATACTCTGATGTTAACGGTTTAGTGTAAAGATAGGTAAAGCAAACGCGGACAATTTCCAGTTCAGGATTGGTTCAGTCCTGTGGCACGACAATAGGCTACATACTCTAAAGAATAGAGACGGGAGAGTAGTCATGAAAAAGATAATTGCAGGCAGCCTGATAGCACTGGGGCTAGTTTCCGGAATGGCCCAGGCGGACTCACGCTTTAAAGAGAATAAACATCATCGGGAATACGCCCGGGTAACACATGTAGAGCCCATTGTGATCCAGACTGAGCGCCGCGTTCCTCGTCGGGAGTGTTGGGAAGAGGATGTTCGTTATGAAACTCCGCGTCACCAGCGAAAGTCTTACACCGGGCCTATACTTGGCGGTATTATCGGCGGAGCCATCGGTAACGAACTGGGTGCAGGCCAGGATAATAAAAAGGTGGGCGCAGTGGTAGGCGCGGTTTTAGGTGCCTCTATTGGCAATGATATCAGCCGTAACAGTGCCCATCGTGGGAACAACGTTGAGTATCGCACCGAAACCCGCTGTAATGTACAGCATGATATTGAGTATTATGAACGGGTAACCGGCTATAAAGTGACTTACCGTTATAATGGTCAAACCTATCAGACCCGTATGGACCGTGATCCGGGTGACCGGATTCAGGTACGTGTGAGTGTCAGCCCGGTTTCCTGAGTTAGTTGTAAATAATTGGTGATAATAATGTTCAGAGCTTTCTCATATTTACTTCCTGCGCTGCTCGTGGTGGTTATGACTGCTACCACGGCGGAGGCAGGAGCGGGTAAGCTCAAACCTGAATTCAGAATTGATCCCATGAGTTATGCGGCTAATGCGGTGTCGCTGCAGCAGGCTGCGGCCACCGCTAAGCAAAATCATGGAGGTAAGGTGGTAAAGGCGGAAACCCAGAACCGCGGAGGTCGTTTAGTCCACCATATCCGACTGGTCAATAATGGTCGGGTAAAAACAGTACTGATCGATGCTGAGACGGGTCAGGAGCTATCCCCTTAATATCCCCTTAAGGTGGCGTCCGCGATCCACAGGAATGGAGTTAGAGAATGAAACTGCTGGTAATTGAAGATGATATGGATCTGCGCCGTCAGCTGGTGACGGCACTGAATGATAGCGGCTACGCCGTTGAGGAAGCGGAAGATGGGGAAGAAGGGCTCTATCTTGGTAATGAGTTTCCTTACGACCTGGCGGTGGTTGATATCGGTTTGCCGAAACTGTCCGGTGTTGAAGTTATCCGTGGCTGGCGCAAAAATGATATCAACTTCCCGGTGATTATCCTCACCGCCCGGGGCGACTGGCAGGATAAAGTCGAGGGGTTAGAAGCCGGTGCCGATGACTATCTGGTTAAGCCCTTTCACATCGAAGAGCTGATGGCCCGGTTGAATGCCCTGCTGCGCAGAGCTGCGGGGCATGCCAAACCGATGCTCGAATTTGGGCCGCTGAAGCTGGATAGCAGTGGCCGGAATGTTTATCTTAATGAGACTTCCGTGAAACTCACCAGCTATGAATATCGCACCCTCGAATATCTGATGTTGAATGCCGGTAAGGTGATCTCCAAGAGTGAGCTGACCGAACATCTCTACCATCAGGACTTTGACCGCGATAGTAACGTCTTAGAGGTGTTTATCCGCCGTCTGCGACAGAAGCTTGATCCGGATCAGTCACTGCAACCCATCGCTACGGTGCGTGGTCTTGGTTACCGCTTTGAACTGCCTGCAGGGGCTGTCAACAACGCATGATGCCCCGTGCTCTTCGCGCGCGTCTGCTGCTCGCTTCGTTACTGTTGTTACCGGTCTTTTTTGGTCTGACCGGCTTTGCGCTGCAGCAGGCGTTTCACCATAGCCTGGAGGCGGCAGAAGAGGAACGCCTGAAGCTGCAGGTGTATCTGATCCTCGGGGCGGCTGAGCTTAAAGGGGATCGGATTATGATCCCTGACACCCTGCAGGAACCCCGCTATGCCCAGGTTGAGTCCGGTCTGTATGGTTTTCTCCATGACAGGAGAGATATGCTGGTGTGGTATTCAGAATCGGCCAAGCTGCTGACCGATGCGCTGGTCGATCAGCTGCAGGTAGAAGGTCTCAATACCGGCGACTCTCGATTTTATCACTTGCCCGAGCACAATGTATTTGTTTACCAGTTCGCGCTGTTGTGGGAAATTGCCGGGCGGGAGCATAACTATGTGTTTACTGTCCTGGAGTCTGATAATCAGGTCAAAACCGAACAGAAAGCCTTTAATGCACAGTTGTGGGGCTGGCTGGGGGCCGCTATTTTCCTTTTTCTGCTGGTGGAAACCGCGCTGATTCGCTGGGGCTTGAAACCGTTAACTCATCTGGCCGGCGACCTGAAGCGCATTGAACTGGGGCAGAGCGATATACTGACCGGCGAATATCCCACCGAGGTTCAGGCGGTCACCGATAACCTCAACCTGTTGATTACCAACGAGCGCCTGCAGCGGGAGCGTTATCGCAACACCCTGGGTGACTTGGCACATAGTCTTAAAACCCCACTGGCGGTGATCCGTGGTGCGCGGCAGGAACGACTCAGTTTTGCTGAATACCAGACCCTGGTCACCGATCAGGCCGCGCGTATGGATCAGATCGTGCAGTACCAGTTGTCTCGTGCGGTCAAAAGTCAGGGGCGAACCCTGGCGAAGAAAACCCCGGTCGCGCCGATCATTGAGCGTATGGTGGCTGCACTGAATAAGGTTTATCGCGATAAGAATATTGAGGTGACGCTTTCGCTGGATGGCGAATATCAGCTGCCGGCAGATGAACGGGACCTGATGGAGCTGTTGGGGAATATTCTCGAAAATGCCTTTAAGTATGGCAACACTCAGGTGGCCGTCTGTTTCAGTAATGGCGGGGGGATGTTACAGATCGATATCTCGGACGATGGCGATGGCATCTCACCGGAACTGCGGCAAACCATTCTTAAACGCGGTGAACGGGCAGATACTTCATCGCCGGGTCAGGGGATCGGTCTGTCGGTTGCGGTCGATATTCTCAGTAGTTACGACGGCGAACTGGAGATCGGCGAAGCGGCGCTGGGGGGAGCGCTGTTCTCTATCCGGATGCCGCTGAATTAACGACGTCGGTTTAGAGTAGGGCAGTAAAAGCCGCTGTACTTATGTGCATAAGTAGTACTTAGGGTACTAGTCCAGCAGCTTGGCAAACGCCTTGGAGTTACGCTGATAGTTATACATCTCGCGCTTTTTGTTTGGCAGACTACTGATCTCTGTTGGCTCGAATCCCCGCTCGATAAACCAGTGGGCGGTGCGAGTGGTCAAAACGAATAGCCGGTTAAGTTGCTGCTCCCGTGCGGCATCCTCAATGGCATCCAGCAGTTTTTCGCCCCGCTCACCGCCACGGTATTCCGGCGAGATAGCCACACAGGCTAACTCTCCTACCTGCTCTTCCTGAAAGGGATAGAGAGCCGCACAACCAACAATAGCGCCATCAAGGGCCACCACGGTAAATTGATTGATCTCAGCTTCCAGGAGTTCGCGGGAGCGGCGCACCAGAATTCCGGCTTCCTCCATCGGTCGGATAAGCTCGAGAATGCCGCCAACATCTTCAATCGTAGCGGGCCTTACCTGTTCGTAGGAATGCTCAATCACCATGGTGCCGATACCATTACGGCTAAACAGCTCAGACAGCAGCGCGCCGTCTTCCCGATAGCTGATCAGGTGACTGCGGGCGACACCATGCCTGGATGCTTTTACCGCGGCCTGTAGGTGGCGACACAGCTCAGAGGGAACCTGGTCAGGAGCCCCATGCTTTGCCATATACTGATTCACCAACCGTTCAGCGGTATCGGCCAGCAGTTCGGAGCGCAGTGCTTCGGTGCTGTCGCGAACACCACCATCCTCACCAAACATGATCAGTTTATCGGCATCAAGGCTGATCGCGACCTGTGTGGCGACATCCTCGACGGCGAGATTGAACACCTCTCCGGTGGGTGAATACCCTAGGTGTGACAACAGTACGATATTATTGATGCTCAGTTGCTGCCGAATCGCTTCCCGGTCGACTCTGCGAACCTCACCGGTATGACAAAGATCTACGCCGTTATAGACACCAACGGGCCGTGCGGTGACAAAGTTACCACTACAGACACGGATTTTGGCGCCATGCATCGGTGAGTTGGCTAGCCCCATGGAGAGCTTTGCCTCAATTTCGATCCGCAGGCTGGCTGCTGACTCGATGACGCAACGCAGGGTGTCGGCGTCAGTTACCCGCAGGTGGTGGTGAACCCGGTCTTCGATATTCTGCTCTTCGAGTTTGGCTTCGATCTGTGGGCGTGAGCCGTGCACCAGCACCAGCTTTACCCCAAGACTGTTGAGCAGGGCGATATCGTGAATGATGTTGGCAAAATTCGCGTCGGCAAGCGCCTCCCCTCCCAGCATCAGGACGAAGGTTTTCCCCCGGTGTGCGTTGATATAGGGAGAGCTGTGACGAAACCAGTTTACATATTGGCTGCTATCAGTATTCACGATTAAAAACAGTACCTTGCAATCAGTTGTTCCAATACCGCTACTGTAGGCTTTATCTGATCAAAAGCCAAATACTCATCGGGCTGGTGGGCCTGATCAATGGAGCCCGGCCCCATGACAATGGTATCCATCCCCAGACCCTGAAGAAACGGCGCTTCGGTGCCAAAGGCGACCACTTCTGCCTGATAGCCGGTGAGTTTTTCCGCCATGCTCACCAGTTCAGAGTGCTTGTCGTTGTGAAATGCTGGCAGGCCGGGAAACAGTGATTCCGTTATAATCTCAACGCCAAACATTGATTCCAGAGGTTGTAAGCGCTTGCTAACGGCTTCCCGCAGGTTTTCTGCTGACATCCCAGGCAGTGGCCGCAGATCGTATTCCAACTCACAGGAGCCACAAATGCGGTTGGGGTTATCGCCACCGTGGATGCAGCCGAGATTCAGGGTAGGCACTGACACCGCGAAATCACTGTTCTGATAATCTCGCTGCAACTCTTTGCGAAAATTGATCAGTTCGCCCAGTACCGAGTGCATGGCATCCAGTGCACTGGCTCCCAGACTAGGGTCAGAGGAGTGACCTGCACGGCCTTTAATTCTCACTTGCTCCATCATGACCCCTTTATGCATATAGATGGGGCGCAGACTGGTTGGCTCTCCTATTACCGCATAGCGCGCTTTCGGGCGGCCCGCGTCAGCGAGTGCCCGGGCGCCGCTCATCGAGCTTTCCTCATCGGCGGTCGCGAGAATAATCAGGGGTTGTTTCAGGGTTTTATCCGCAAACTTCCGTGCGGCCTCAATAGCGATAGGAAAGAAGCCTTTCATATCGCAGGTGCCCAGACCATAGAAACGACCATTCTTTTCTGTCAGTTTAAACGGATCACTGTTCCACAGCTCTGCGTTAAATGGCACGGTATCGGTATGACCCGATAAAACCAGCCCTCCGGGGCCGCTGCCCAGTGTGGCGATCAGATTGGCTTTTTCCGGGTGTCCCGGTATCGCCATCACCTCAGTGTTAAAGCCTAAAGCGGATAACCATGTTTCAAGCTTCTCGATCACGCCCAGATTACTCTGGTCCCAATGGGCTGCTGTACAGCTTACCGAGGGGGTCGCAATCAGTTCTGTGAGCATGGTCAGCAGGTCAGGAGTGGAGGGCTGCATAGAAGTGTCCGCTTATTATTTAGTTATCCTCACATTGTGCCGCTTTCGACAGAAATAAAAAAGGCGGCCAGTGCATGGCCGCCTTTTTCCTGGCTATCTGCTTTAACCAAAAATTCCTTTCAGGGTGAAGAAGATGATGATCGACAGCAGGGCTCCGGCGGGCAGAGTGACCAGCCAGGAAACAAAGATCGTACCGACCACCTGCAGGTTGAGTGCAGACAGTCCCCGTGCCATACCCACACCCAGAACCGCACCTACCAGTGTATGAGTGGTGGAGATGGGCAGGCCAGTGCCTGACGCAAATACCACGGTTGAGGCAGCTGCCAGCGTGGCTGCGAAGCCCCGGCTGGGGGTCAGCTCGGTAATGTTGTTACCGACGGTGGCAATAACTTTATGACCATACATCACCAGACCGGCAACAATGCCGCTGCCGCCCAGCAACAGAATCCACACCGGCATCGCTGATTTTTGTGCTACCTCGCCGCCAGAGGCGACAACACCCACCACTGCGGCCAGTGGGCCAACGGCGTTGGCAACATCGTTTGACCCATGAGCGAATGCCATCGCGCAGGCGGTGAACATCATCAGCACACCAAACACTTTTTCGACGCTGGCAAAGTGGTAGTCGACATTATCTTCTGCGCGCGCGTGTATCTTGCGCAGCATCAGCATGCCTAAAATCATGGTGACAAGGGCTACGCCGACGGAGATTATTGCGCTGCTGCCAAATCCAGGATTCAGACCCACATGTTTGAGGCCTTTAGTAAAGGTCACCATGGAGATCATGAAGCCGACCACGAAAATATACATCGGCACATATTTCTTGGCATTTTTGAACGGGTGTTTGGTATCGAGAATCAGTACCTGCACACTGCGATAGAGGAAGAAAGACATTATCCCGGCAGTCACCGGTGAGACCACCCAGCTGGCAACGATTTTGCCCACTTTATCCCAATGAACAGCATCGACGGAGACGCCCACAGCGGCAAAGCCGACAATTGCACCCACGATAGAGTGCGTGGTTGATACCGGCCAGCCCATCATGGTGGCTATCAGCAGCCAGATACCGGCGGCGAGCAATGCCGAGAGCATCCCGTACACCAATAGTTCCGGCGTACCGGAGAGCATCGCAGGGTCAATAATTCCTTTACGGATAGTCGCGGTGACTGCTCCACCGGCAAGATAGGCGCCAGCAAATTCGAATATGATGGCGATCAGAATCGCCTGTTTAAGCGTTAATGCCTTGGAACCCACAGAGGTTCCCATCGCATTGGCGACATCGTTTGCGCCCACTCCCCAGGCCATAAAAAATCCAAACACACATGCCATGATGACCAGGATAGAGCCATAGTCTGCAATGATGCTCATGATAACTACCTAATTTTTAAGATTCAGAGAAAGTTTGTTCGCAAGATTTACTTAGCCAGCAGCAACTGCAGGCGACTGCCCACCTGTTGCGCTTTATCAGCGAGGTCGCCGATCCAGCTAATAATCTGATAGAGGAACATGGCGTCGATAGGGTGTAGCTCTTTCTCGACATCGAACAGAGATGAGCGCACTTCGCGTTCCATCTCATCGGCATCGTGTTCGAAATCATCGAGATCGTGCAGCATATTTTCGACGACATTGACTTCATGGCCACGAAAGCCCGCCGTGATCAGTTCATCAAGCTCATTCAGCGCCATCAGCGCCTGGCCGGATGTTTTAAGCGAAGCTCGGATGTATTCGCTAATAGAGGATTGAATCGATTCAGGAATTAACATCTTACGGCCAAGCATCAGTCCGGCAATATCCTTTGCCCGGTTAGCGATCTTGTCTTGCATGCGCAGCAATTCAAGAAGATCAGTACGAGGGACAGGCAGAAACAGACTGTTAGGGAGATTCATGCGAATCTCTTTTTTCATCGTGTCTGCTTCTCCTTCAAGCACAGCAATACTGTGTTGAATCTCTGCAGCTTTGTCCCAGTCTTCCGCCATGACAGCATCAAAAAAGGGTATTAACTGAATAGCGCAGGAGTGAGCCTTAGCAATATGTTCTTGCATTGGCTGAAATGGAGATCGTGCAAACATCTGCATAATCGGGTTATTTGTAACCATAAAATCACCGGTATTCGTGCAAATTTGGCGCGAGTATACGTTGGCTGCTGATCTATTTGTAGTCAAAATGAAACATTAGTGTAATCAAAGTGACATCGTCCCCATCAGTATAGTCTAGTAAGTCATGATTTACAGAGATGTAACACGCTGATTTTTCGGTTTTTATCTCCTCTTAATATTTAAATGTTAAATTTTTATGACGGTCTGGTTGCGGATAAACCGGTCGTACGTAAAAGTGCTTTTTGTTAAGCTGAAAGACTAAATCGGTCATCCACAGGTACCCTGCTATATGCTCAGCCAAAGAATAAAAAATTTGCCGCCTCTGGTTCAGTCCTGTGTAACGTTAAATTTAGAAAAGTCGGCAGAGTCACTTAGCAACCTATCCGCTTCGGTTGAAGGTTTTGACGCGGACCTTATTCGTGTTCTGGCAGGCAGCGATTATGTTGCCGAGCAGTTCAGTCGAAAACCTCAACTGCTTGAGGAACTGATAGTCAGTGATGATCTTTATCGTGCCTATGCTGTGAATGAGTACCGCCAGCGATTGGCGCAAAGCCTCGCACTGGTGGAGACTGAAGCGTTACTGCATAGCGTACTGCGTAAATTCCGCCAGCGAGAGATGGTGCGGATTATCTGGCGTGATCTGACCCGCAGCGCGGATATGCGTGGCACCACGGCAGACCTGTCGGCCCTTGCCGACGCCTGTATCGGGCAGGCGCTTGAGTGGCTCTATAAAGACTGTTGCAGCAATTGGGGCACACCACACTCTCAGGCCACTGAGAACTCTCCGGCGCAGCCTCAACAACTGGTGGTGTTAGGGATGGGCAAGCTTGGCGCGAATGAGCTGAACCTGTCATCGGATATCGATCTAATCTTTGCCTATCCGGAAAAAGGGATGACTGAAGGTGGTCGTCGGGTGCTGGCCAATCAGGACTTTTTCAGCCGTCTGGGACAGAAGCTGATTCAGGCGCTGGATAGCATTACCGCCGATGGCTTTGTCTTCCGTACTGATATGCGCCTGCGCCCCTACGGGGCCAGTGGTCCTCTGGTGTGCAGTTTCCCGGCGATGGAGGATTACTATCAGAGTCAGGGCCGGGACTGGGAACGTTATGCCATGATCAAAGCGCGGGTGGTGGGTGGCGATCAGCTTGCGGGTGCTGAACTGCTGGAGATGTTGCGGCCTTTTGTCTATCGAAAATATATCGACTTCAGTGCGTTTGACTCGCTGCGTTCGATGAAGGATATGATCAATAAAGAGGTGCGGCGTAAAGGCTTGCAGGGCAATGTGAAACTGGGCTCCGGCGGTATCCGTGAGGTGGAGTTTATCGCTCAGGCGTTTCAATTAATTCGTGGTGGCCGTGACCCCCGTCTGCAGCAGAGGGAGTTGCTGAATATTTTACCGCTGCTACCGGAAACGGTGGGGATGCCTGAGCAGGCTGCCACTGAGCTTAAACAAGCCTATACCTTTCTGCGTAATGCTGAGCATGTGATTCAGGCGGTTGCCGACCGGCAAACCCAGGAGCTGCCCATCGATGCGGTGGGACAGGCGCGGATGGCTTACAGCATGGACTTTGAAAACTGGGATAGTTTTATGGCTGAGCTGGATCGCCAGCGTGACCGGGTCAGCGAACATTTTGCCGATGTCATTGCACCGGCAGGTGAAGCCCCGGTCAGCACAGATCAGAGCAGTGAATGGCTGCAACTATGGGCCAGTGATGTTGACGATGCAGAGGGCGAAGCGTTTTTTGCCCGGCATGGCCTGGATAATCCACCGCAGGCCTGGAAGGCGTTCAGTCATCTGAAGTCCAATCGCTCTGTTCAGGTAATGCAGGCGGTTGGGCATGAACGCTTGCAGCTGGTACTGCCGAAACTGATGGCCGAGGTCGCAACCGTCGATAACTCCGCGGAAACACTGGAGCGGGTGTTGTTACTGATTCAGGCGGTTATCCGGCGCTCCTCCTATCTGGTATTGCTGGCGGAAAACCCCGGGGCGATGAAGCAACTGGTGAGGTTATGTTCAGCCAGTGCCTGGTTCAGTGAAACCCTGGCAAAACAACCGGTGTTGCTGGACGAGCTGATCGACCAGCGAACTCTGTATTCGCCGCCCTCTAAAGAGGCGTTGCAGTCGGACCTGCGACAGCTGTTGCTGCGGATTCCTGAGGAAGATGAAGAGCAGCTGATGGACACGCTGCGCTATTTTAAGAGTGCCCATGTACTGATCGTAGCCGCGTCTGATATTACCGGCGCCCTGCCACTGATGAAGGTGAGTGACTATCTTACCTGGCTGGCCGAGGTGATTCTGGAGGTTGTGCTGGAGATCGCCTGGCGGCAACTGTCGGAAAAACATGGCGTGCCACTGAAAGCCGCCGGTGTACCTTGTGATCCGGATTTTATTGTTGTCGGCTACGGTAAGATGGGCGGCATTGAGCTTTCCTATGGCTCCGATCTGGATCTGGTCTTTGTCCATGATGCCGATGCCAGTTTATATACCGAGGGTAAAAAGCCGATTGCTAACTCGGTGTTCTTTACCCGCCTGGGTCAGAAAATAATCCACATTCTCAATACCTTTACCACCGGGGGGCACCTCTACGAGGTGGATATGCGCTTAAGGCCCTCAGGTAATTCCGGTTTGCTGGTCAGCTCTCTCAAAGCCTTTTCTGAATATCAGGAGAAAGAGGCCTGGACCTGGGAACATCAGGCGCTGGTGCGGGCGCGGGTTATTGCGGGTTCCGAGTCTCTGAAGCATAAGTTTGAACAGGTGCGGGCCGCTATTCTGACCCAACCCCGGGAGCCGCAGGCGCTGGCTGCTGAGGTGGTTAACATGCGGGAAAAAATGCGCGACCACCTGGGAACGTCAGCAAAAGAGGCGGATGAATTGTTTGATTTGAAGCAGGATCGTGGCGGTATAGTCGATATCGAGTTTATCGTGCAATACAGCGCGCTGGCGCATGCGCACCAATATCCCGAACTGATTGAATACACTGACAATATCCGCATTCTGGATGCGATGGAGCAAACCGGGGTGATCCCGGCGGCAGATGCTGAGATCCTCAGAGAGGTGTATAAAAACTACCGCTCAGTGGGGCATCGGCAGGTGTTACAGAACCGTTCCAGTGTGGTCAGTCCGAATGAGTTAGAGGCGTGCCGTGAGGCGATCATTCAGATCTGGAAAACTCAGCTGAATAGTTGACCGCTGTATATTAAGCAAAAAAAAGCTTTGGCAGAACTGCCAGAGCTTTTTTGTCGTATCAGACGTTTCCAGACAGCGTCAATTAAGCCGCAAGGTTCTGGTTAGCGAAGTCCCAGTTTACCAGCGCCCAGAAACCTTTCAGGTAGTCAGGACGTACGTTGCGGTAATCGATGTAGTAAGCGTGCTCCCACAGGTCAACGGTCAGCAGTGCAGTCTGACCATTGGTCATTGGCGTGCCAGCGTTGCTGGTGTTAACGATTTCCAGAGAACCGTCAGCGTTTTTAACCAGCCAGGTCCAGCTTGAACCGAAGTTGTTAACCGCTTTGTCGTTCAGTTCTTCCTGGAATGCGGCAAAAGAGCCCCATTTAGCGTTGATAGCATCGGCAATTGCACCGGTTGGCTCGCCGCCGCCGTTTGGAGACAGGCAGTTCCAGTAGAAAGTGTGGTTCCAGATCTGAGCTGCGTTGTTGAATACGCCGCCAGCAGGTGCTGACATGATGATCTCTTCCAGAGATTTTCCTTCGTATTCAGTGCCTGGTACCAGACCGTTCAGCTTAACAACATAGGTGTTGTGGTGTTTGCCGTGGTGAAAGTCCAGAGTTTCCGCAGAGATGTGGGGTTCCAGTGCATCTTTGGCGAATGGCAGTGCTGGTAGTTCAAAGCTCATAATTAATTACCTTTTAGTGTCAGGTTCAGCATAGATAGTGAAACTGTTATATAAACCAGGGTATTTATATAGGGTCTTTAGTAGAAGAATTCAAGCGCTGTTGATCCTTTGATCGCAAATCATAGCACCCTTGTTTGCGCTTTTCATTGCTTCTAAAACCCTGCGAAAATCAGGGTGATGCCGCAATCACAGTCCGTATCAGACTAAAGTTAGCTGACAGATGTTATGGAACTGTTAGAATCGGATCTCTTTAAAACGATAACAGCTTATTATTACAACTTTCGTTTATAACTTATCATTACAACTTTCTTTTACGACTTCTTATTACAACTTTCTTTCACAATACGGACGATAACGGGTTATGGGTAAAGTGTTTCTCTCAATAGCAGCGGTATTACTGGTGGTTTTTACTGTGAAAACCCAGTATCTGACATCGAAAACCTGGGAACCTTTTAAGCAGGGCTGTATGGCAGGTGGTACCGCAACTGAGGAACAGTGCAGCTGTTTGTCGAGCTATGTGCATAAGCAGTTCAGTGATAATGACGTCGAGCGTATCATGAAAGGCACGATCACTGATCCGGCTATGAAGCAGAAAGTAGAGGGTATTGTCCGGGTTGGTTCAAGGGAGTGTCAGAATCCTTAAACATACCAGGGCTTTTGGTCGGATAAGGGCTGGTTGCCGCAACAGCCCTGAGACTCAGCTCTTTTGATTTAAACCTGCTGCAGTTGCTCTCGTATCATATAGAGTGCGGCAATAGCGCGGCCCTCGGAGAAATCCTCCCGGCTGACCAGCTCATCCAGGCGTGCCAGCGGCCAGCGAATCACCTCCATCTCTTCCGGTTCATCCCCTTGCAGACGGCAGGGGAATAAGCCTTCTGCCAGTACCACGGTGATTTTGTGGCCCATATAGTTAGGCGCTGACGTCATCTGTTTAATCACCCGTAACTGTTCAGCACCAAATCCGGCTTCCTCTTTGAGTTCACGGTTTGCTGCCAGAAGTGCATCCTCACCGGGGTCGATCAGCCCTTTCGGCAGTGTCAGTAGGTAATCTTCCAGTCCTACGGCATACTCTTTAATCAGCAGCACATTCTGTTGTTCATCCAGCGCTGCAATCATAACCGCGCCCCGCCCACGGTTGGCCAGTCGCTCGTAGGTGCGTTCAACACCATTAGAAAAGCGCAGCTCTATCTCTTCAACCTGAAACAGACGGCTTTTAGCGGTGGCGGTTACCTTCAAAATATCTGGTTTTACAGGCATACTGGATCGTTCCTCGTCATTCAGTGACCAAATACAAAACTAATATAACCTGCAGCTCTGACTTTTTATATGGATTGGACGAATATTGATACGGTGCTTCTTGATATGGATGGCACCCTGCTTGACCTGCATTTTGATACCTATTTCTGGCTAGAGCATCTTCCTGTTCGCTATGCCGAGCTGCACCGGGTTGATTTTCGCGAAGCACAACAGTGGCTGCATCAACGGATTATGCAGGAGCAGGGCACGCTGAACTGGTACTGCCTCGATTATTGGTCAAAGGAACTCAGCGTCGATATCAAGGCGCTGAAACGGGAGATCCGTGAGCGGATTGCGTTTCGCCCCCATGTGCATGATTTTCTCGAACATCTGAAGGAACAGGGCGTTCGTCGGGTGATTGTCACCAATGCTCACCAGGACAGCTTGTCACTCAAACTTGAGGAAACCGGGCTGGATCAGTTGGTAGACCGGATTATCTGCTCCCATGACTATCAGATTCCGAAAGAGCAGCAGGGGTTCTGGCAGCAGTTGCAGAAGGATGAACCCTTCGACCCTGAGCGAACATTGCTGGTGGATGATAGTCTGTCGGTGCTGGCGTCTGCACGGGAGCATGGTATTGGCTATCTGTTGAGTATTATTCAGCCGGATAGTCAGCAACCCGGACGTGAGATTGCTGATTTCAGTGCAATTGATCATTTTAATGAGTTAATGAAGCGTAAATGACTAAACAGATGAGTAATCAGGGGGGCCATCAACACTGCCTTCAGGAACAGAAAGTCAGGCTGGATAAATGGCTCTGGGCCGCCCGGTTTTTTAAAACACGTGCAGCGGCAAAAGAAGCGGTAGAGGGTGGTAAAGTCCACTATCAGGGCCAGCGCGGTAAATGCAGTCGCACGGTTGAAGTGGGCGCAAAGCTGGTGATTCGTCAGGGGTTAGATGAAAAAACCGTTATTATTGTAGCGATCTCCGATCAGCGCCGTGGCGCACCTGAAGCACAGCTGCTCTATCAGGAAACCGAAGAGAGTATTAAAAGCCGGGAAGAAGGCGCAGCGGTGCGTAAAATTATGCGCGGTAATGGTGCGCCGGATCATCGGCCAAACAAAAAAGAGCGGCGCAAGATTATCCAGTTTAAAGATCGCTAGATTTACTGTGAATATGGTAATATCAGACTTTTTTACCGGGCGGTTTTTTCAGCTGCGCTCAGGTAAGTTATAGATATAAATGTGGGTTTCAGAGAATAAAATGAGCAGTTCTGATCAGCTTCAACGGGTCATGTTTGAACAGGCAGACATTCGCAGTGTATTGGTCGGCCTCGAGCAGAGTTATCAACAGGCACTGTCAAAACATCACTATCCTAGGCTGATTAATATCTTGCTGGGTGAGATGATGGCGGCGGTGAGTCTGCTCAGCGCTACCCTGAAGTTTGATGGTCGTTTGATCCTGCAGGCTCAGAGTGACAATCAGCTAAAAGTACTGATGGCCGAGTGCAATCATCAGCGGGATCTGCGTGCGATTGCCCGGTTTGATGGTGAGTTGCCTGAACAGGCGGAGTTTTGTGACCTGCTTGAAGGTGGTCAGTTGGTGATTACTATTGTTCCGGAGCAGGGCAAACGCTATCAGGGGGTTGTACCGCTTGAAGGCAAACGACTGAGTAACTGCCTGGAAGCCTATTTTGCCTTCTCCGAGCAGTTGCCGACCCAGATCCATCTGGCCGCCGATGAGCAGCGGGCCGCTGGTTTTCTGCTGCAGGTGATGCCTGCCAAAGGTGATTCTGCCACCGACTGGGAACACTTCAGCTGTCTTGCAGCAACACTGTCTGATGATGAATTACTGAAACTGGATAACGAAACTATTTTGCACCGCTTGTTTCATGAAGAGGATTGCCGTCTCTTTGAAGCAGACTCCCTGCAGTTTAAATGTGACTGTTCGCGTAAGCGTACCGGTGAAGCCCTGCGTTATATGACTCGGGAGGAGTTGGAGCAGATCGTGCGGGACGAGGGTAGTATCGATATCAGCTGTCAGTTCTGTAATGAACTTTACCAGTTTGATCTGGCGGATATCGCCTTGCTGTTCTCTGATAGCGCCAATATTGAAGGGTCTGATCAGCTACACTGATTGGGTCTTGAAATAAGTTACTGTTTTAACAATTGTTTTTGTGTGTGTCCCGGATGTTTTTTTTTGCCGCCAGGAAATGTCCGGGTTGATGGTGTTTTGTACACTTTTTTGACATAATACGCCTCCTTATAATAACGGCTCCGTTGGCTTTCCGGCAGGAAATGTCAAGAACAGGGGTCAGGCAGCTTTATCAGGTAAATTACTTTTTTTGGCTAGAAGCCAAGGGAATCAAGCAATGAGCAAAGAAACCGTGAACACTGTACACGTAAATTTGAGCCCGGCTCAGCTAGTTGAAAAGGCCATCCAGCGTGGTGAAGGAACTCTCGCTGACACCGGTGCGCTGGTTGTTAAAACCGGTAAGCGTACAGGTCGTTCTCCGATGGATCGTTTTATCGTTGAAGAAGCCAGTACCGCTGATGAGATCCATTGGGGTCCGATCAACCGTCCATTTGATGCTGATAAATTTGATGCATTGTGGGCCCGCGTTGAGGAATACCTGGCGGCTCGGGAACATTTCGTATCCAATGTTCATGTGGGTTCCGACACTAATCATTACCTGCCGGTTTTGATGACCACTGAGACTGCCTGGCAGAACCTGTTTGGTCAGAACCTGTTTATTCGCGCTGCAGAGTTTAATCCGAAGTCTAAAGAAGAGTGGCAGGTTATTAATGCGGCCAGCTTCGAATGTGACCCTGAGCGTGATGGCACTAACAGCGATGGCTGTGTGATTATCAACTTCGCCAAGCGCAAAGTATTGCTCGCTGGTATGCGTTATGCCGGTGAGATGAAGAAAGCGATGTTCTCTGTACAGAACTTCCTGCTGCCGGAAAAAGATGTTCTGCCGATGCACTGCTCGGCCAACGTCGGTGAAGATGGCGATACGACCCTGTTCTTCGGGCTGTCCGGTACTGGTAAGACCACCCTGTCCGCAGATCCTGAGCGTTACCTGATCGGTGATGATGAGCATGGTTGGGGTAAAGGTGTTGTCTTTAACCTGGAAGGTGGTTGCTACGCGAAAACCATCGACCTGAGTCAGAAGAACGAACCGATTATCTGGGATGCTATCCGTTTTGGCGCGATCGTCGAGAACGTCACTCTGGATGAAAAACGCATCGCCGATTACTGTGATACCACGCTGACTGAAAATGGTCGTTGCGCTTATCCTCTGGAGCACGTTGAAAAACGTACTGAAGAGAATAAAGGCGGCGAGCCTAAGTCAATCGTCTTCCTGACCTGTGACCTGACCGGTGTTCTGCCTCCTGTGTCTATCCTGTCTAAAGAAGCCGCTGCTTATCACTTCCTGTCCGGTTATACCGCGCTGGTGGGTTCCACTGAGATGGGTTCCGGTGGTGGCATTAAGTCCACCTTCTCTACCTGCTTCGGTGCGCCATTCTTCCCGCGTCCAGCCAGCGAATATGCTGACCTGCTGATCAAGCGTATTGAAGAGTTCGGTAGCCAGGTTTATCTGGTCAACACGGGCTGGACTGGTGGTTCATACGGCACGGGTAACCGTTTCAATATTCCAACCACCCGCGGCATCATCGCTGCAATTCAGAGTGGTGCGTTGGTTGATGTTCAGACTCAGCATCTGCCAGGTATCAACCTGACTGTGCCGACCTCTGTACCGGGTGTTGATTCTGCACTGCTGAATCCACGTGACACCTGGGCAGACAAAGGCGCATACGATGCCACTGCAAATGACCTGATCGGTCAGTTCACCAGCAACTTCACCAAGTTTGAAGGTGTAGCAGAATCAATCATCGCCGCAGGCCCACAAGCTTAAACGCAGATTGAATGAAAAAAGGCTCCCGAGGGAGCCTTTTTTGTTTTAGAGCAGTTGCTAGTGGTTAGACGCGGCTGCGCCGCTTGCTAGTCGCTAGAAAAAACGTTCTTAATAGCTTGCGCAGCGTAGATTGGTTTTGCTCTTCGTAAGCGATTGTTTCAAAAACGTAAGTGCAGAAAGCAAAAGCCCCGAACCACTCCGTATCCGCTGCTCTTCCTAGCCACTATCAGGCGCGTAGCGCCGTTCTAGCAAGCGGCGAAGCCGCGTCTAGCTACTCGCGCCTTTCGCGACGTCTAACTACTTAAACGCCAGTGTGTACCCTGCATTGGCGAGATACCCTGCTTCCTGTTCCAGATCGGCCTGTGTCAGTGGCTGATGGCTGAGCCAGTTGTCCGGGAAGGCCAGTGTCAGTTCGTTGTCTTCTGCGCTCAGGTGAAAGGCGGGCAGGCGTTCCCGGCTGCGGCTGCGGTTGAGCACAAAGGACAGCCTTAACAGTATGGTCAGGCGGCTGAAGTGTTTCGCCTCCCGTGGCAGGAGTTGTTCAAAGGTCGAGGTGGGGAATTTGCGCCGATGTCCCAGTACGATGGCTGCCAGCTGAATCTGTTGCCGTTTGGTGAAGCCCGGCAGGTCTGAGTTGAGTAGCAGATAGGCGCTGTGCTTGTGATACTGGCTGTGGGCGATGGTCAGGCCGGTTTCGCAACAGCGGGCCGCCCAGCTGAGCATATTGTGATATTCAGTGTTATCCAGCTTCCAGCTCTCTCTCACCTGCGTCAGGGAGATCAGCGCGGTCTGTTCAATCCGCATCGCCTGTTCCTGGTCCACCCGGTAACGTTGCATCATCGCATTGATACTGCGTTCACGAACGTCCTCGTGCCGTAGACGCCCGGCCATATCGTATAACAGGCCCTCCCGCAGCGCGCCTTCCGAGAAGCGAATCTCTTTGATGCCCAGTGATTCAAACGCCGCCGATAAAATAGCGATACCGGCGGGGAATACCGAACGACGATCCTCTTTTAAACCATCGATATCGATCTCATCGACATGGCTATAACTGAGAATTTTATCTTTCAGCTGCTGAAGCGCTGCAGCATTGACCTTGTCGGTTGCATAGCCCAGGTTGATACAGGCGTTGCGTACCGCTTTGATTGTCCCGGATGCGCCAACGCAGTCTTCCCAGCCCAGCTGTCGATAGGTTCGTTTGATGGTTAACAGTTCGCGTAGTGCACCAAATACTGCCAACTGAAAGTTCTTTTCGCTGATGACGCCGTCCGGGAAATAACGGTTATTAAAACTGACGCAGCCCATCTCCAGGCTTTCCAGTTCCAGTGGTTCAAAGCGTTCGCCAATAATAAATTCAGTACTGCCACCCCCGATATCGATCACCAGTCGGCGGCCGTTATCGCCGGCCAGGGTGTGGGATACGCCCAGGTAGATCAAACGGGCTTCTTCGATACCGGCGATCACTTCGATGGAGCAGCCCATGATCTTTTCCGCTTCGAGAATGAAGTCGTCACTGTTGACCGCTTCCCGCAGCGCATTGGTGCCGACAATTCTGATCTGTTGGTCAGGGATGTCCCGCACGCGCTGGGCGAAGCGTTCCATACACTCCAGTCCTCGCTGTATCGCTTCGGGCGATAACATACGGTTTTCGTCAAGGCCCGCGGCCAGTTGCACTTTTTCAGACAAAAGATCGATCGGCTGAAGCTCGCCCTGAACAAGTTTTGCGACTACGATATGAAAGCTGTTGGATCCAAGGTCGATCGCAGCCAGCAGTGATTGCTCGCTCGGGCTGGTGGTGGTTTCCTGATTCATGTGCGTATGCTTCAAATAAGAGAATAGACCCATCTTAACAGATATATGTTACTGATTAGAGAGGAAACAGCCCGGATATTGATGTCTGCGGCATTCCCTGCATATTCACAATTGTTTAATGACAGTGTTATGATCGGTAACTATTAATATTTAGTGAATCTCACTGCAGAGGCTTTTTATGAGTGAAAATATTGTTAACGTGACCGATGCGTCCTTTGAAGATGATGTATTGAAAGCAGACGGTCCGGTACTGGTTGATTACTGGGCTGAGTGGTGTGGCCCATGCAAGATGATTGCCCCGGTATTGGAAGAGATCGCCAAGGATTACGATGGTAAGCTGAAAGTCTGTAAGCTGAATATCGATGAGAATAACGAAACACCGCCAAAATTCGGTATTCGTGGTATTCCAACACTGATGCTGTTTAAAGATGGCAATGTTGAAGCGACGAAAGTTGGCGCACTGTCTAAGTCCCAGCTGTCCGCTTTTATTGAAGAAAGTATTTAAACGTTGTCTTTAATCGACTAATTTTACGACCTTAGTCGGTAAAAAGTGTAGGGAGTGACCAGGATCATGGTTTACTCCCTGATTTACTGGACTCTTTTTAACCAACGCATTATAGTGTCACTTCCAAACACCGGATTCTCTTCCAGGACACTTCACTTCCAGTACATTGGACAACTGCTCTGGTTAAGAACTCTAATTTCACTTTATCAATTCAATCTGATCTGAATAGTTCTTCATCTATTCCGCTCAAGGCACATTCTTGTCTTCCAACACTACACAAATACCTATGAATCTTACAGAACTTAAAAAGAAAAGCGTTCCCGATTTGCTAGATATAGCAAAAGAGATGGGGCTGGATAATCTGGGCCGTTCCCGTAAACAAGATGTTATTTTTGCGATTCTTAAGCGTCATGCTAAGGGTGGTGAAGATATCTACGGCGATGGCGTGTTGGAAATTTTGCAGGATGGTTTCGGCTTTTTGCGATCGGCAGAAGGTTCATACCTGGCAGGCCCTGATGATATCTATGTATCACCAAGCCAGATCCGACGCTTTAACCTGCGTACCGGCGATACTATTTCCGGTAAAATTCGTCCGCCAAAAGATAGCGAACGTTATTTTGCCCTGCTGAAAGTTGATCAGATCAACTTTGATAAGCCGGAAAATGCCAAGAATAAGATTCTGTTTGAAAACCTGACCCCGCTGTTTGCGCAGGAACGGTTGAAGATGGAACTGGGTAACGGCAGTACCGAAGATCTGACTGCCCGGGTTATCGACCTGGTTTGCCCGATGGGTAAAGGTCAGCGCGCATTGCTGGTGTCTCCGCCGAAGGCGGGTAAGACCCTGATGCTGCAGAATATTGCCAACTCGATTAAACGTAACAACCCGGAAGTGCATCTTATTGTACTGCTGATTGATGAGCGTCCTGAGGAAGTCACCGAGATGCAGCGCACCGTGCGCGGTGAAGTGGTTGCCTCGACTTTCGATGAGCCGCCGTCACGTCACGTGCAGGTTGCTGAGATGGTGCTGGAAAAGGCTAAGCGCCTGACTGAGCACAAACAGGATGTGGTTATCCTGCTCGACTCTATTACCCGTCTGGCCCGTGCCTACAACACCGTGATCCCATCCTCCGGTAAAGTACTCACCGGTGGCGTCGATGCGCACGCGCTGGAACGTCCTAAGCGTTTCTTTGGTGCGGCCCGTAATATCGAAGAGGGTGGCAGCCTGACCATCATCGCTACCGCACTGGTTGATACCGGTTCGAAGATGGATGAGGTTATCTTTGAGGAGTTCAAAGGTACCGGTAACTCTGAAGTGCATCTGGACCGTAAAGTGGCAGAGAAGCGGGTTTATCCTGCCTTCAACATCCGTCGTTCCGGTACCCGTCGTGAAGATCTGCTGACCTCTGAAGATGAACTGCAGCGCATGTGGATTCTGCGTAAGCTGCTGGATCCGATGGAAGACTCTGCCGCGATTGAGTTTGTCCTCGATAAGCTGAAAGACTTCAAGACCAACGACGAATTCTTCCTCTCGATGCGTCGTTCCTGATTCATATCTCTGTTCTGAAAGGGTAAGCTTAGCGCTTGCCCTTTTTTATTGCTGAAAATTATGTCGAACCTGAAATACAAAGACCTGCGAGACTTTATCCACAGCCTTGAAAAACAAGGTGAACTGGTGCGTATCAGCGTCGAAGTCGATCCCAATCTGGAGATGACCGAGATTTGTGACCGGACACTGCGGGCCGGTGGCCCGGCGCTGCTGTTTGAAAACCCCAAAGGCTATGATTATCCGGTACTGGCAAACCTGTTTGGTACGCCCAGACGGGTTGCGCTGGGGATGGGGCAGGAGGATGTTGCCAGTCTGCGGGAAGTGGGCAAACTGTTAGCGATGCTGAAAGAGCCTGAGCCGCCCAAAGGGATGAAAGATGCCTGGGAGAAGCTGCCGATCTTTAAGCAGGTGCTCAACATGGGGCCGAAAAAGGTTCGCAATGCGGCCTGTCAGACCCATGTAATTGAGGGCGATGATGTTGATCTGGGTAAAATCCCGGTACAACGCTGCTGGCCCGGTGATGCCGGTCCACTGGTAACCTGGCCGCTGGTTATTACCCGGGGGCCGAACAAGTCCCGACAGAATCTGGGTATCTACCGCCAGCAGGTGATCGGTAAAAACAAACTGATTATGCGCTGGCTGGCACACCGTGGCGGAGCGCTGGATTTTCGTGAATGGAAAGAGCAGCATCCGGGCGAACGGTTTCCTGTTGCGGTGGCGCTGGGAGCTGATCCAGCCACCATTCTGGGCGCGGTTACGCCGGTGCCGGATACCCTGTCAGAATACGCCTTTGCCGGTCTGCTGCGCGGCGGTAAAACCGAAGTCACCCCGTGTATCGGCAGTGATCTGCAGGTGCCCGCGAGTGCCGAGTTTATTCTCGAAGGCTATATCGACCCGGAAGAGATGGCTGATGAAGGGCCGTTCGGTGACCATACCGGCTATTACAACGAGGTCGACAGCTTCCCGGTATTTACCGTTGAGCGCATTACCCACCGGCCCGATCCGATCTATCACAGCACCTATACCGGCCGCCCACCGGATGAACCCGCCGTGCTGGGGGTTGCACTGAACGAAGTGTTCGTGCCGATTCTGCAGAAGCAGTTCCCGGAAATTACCGATTTCTATCTGCCGCCGGAAGGTTGTTCCTACCGCATGGCGATAGTCACCATGAAGAAGCAGTATCCGGGTCATGCCAAGCGGGTGATGCTGGGCGTCTGGTCGTTCCTGCGGCAGTTTATGTATACGAAGTTTGTCATTGTCTGTGATGATGATATTAACGCCCGGGACTGGAATGATGTGGTCTGGGCGATTACCACCCGGATGGACCCGATCCGCGACACCACCCTGATCGATAATACCCCGATCGACTATCTCGACTTTGCCTCACCGGTTTCTGGCCTCGGGTCAAAAATGGGGATGGATGCCACCAATAAGTGGCCTGGTGAAACTACCCGGGAGTGGGGTGAGCCGATTGTGATGTCGTCAGAGGTAAAACAGCGGGTCGATGATATCTGGGATCAGTTAGGCATTAAGTGTGACTGAGCGTTACCAGATTACCGTTAACGATCAACATGTTGTTGTGGCTGAGGCGGGGCTGTCGATCTTCGATAGTCTGCGCAACGCAGGTTATACCATGCGTTTCAGCTGTCGCAACGGCGTTTGTGAAATTTGTAAAGCAACCCTGATAGCGGGCAGTATCCGCCAGCGTTATCCCGAGCTGGAACTGCAATTAACCGAGGGCGATCAACCCTCGCAGATCTTTGCCTGTACCGCCGTACCATACAGTGATGTCAGAGTGAGAATAGATGGGCTGCTACGCCCTGGAGAGTTACGAGTGAAAAAACTGGTTTGTAGTATCGCTGCAATTGAACAGCTGAGCCATGATGTATACCGGGTGCGATTGCATCTGCCGGTCACCGGTCGACATGCGGTTGAGTTCCATGCCGGGCAATACCTGGAAATGATTTTGCCAGATCAGCGTCGAGCGGCCTTCTCGATTGGCAGCGCGCCAGACTTCAGCAGTGATATCGAACTGCATATCCGCCGCTTACCGGAGGGCGAGATGTCGATCGCCATCATGGAGCATCTGCAGAACAACCCCAGCGTCGAGATTGAGCTGCCAAAAGGTGACTGCTATCTCGAAGCCGGATCGTTAAGCGCGGAAACCACGATTATCCTGGCTGCTGCCAGCACCGGCTTCTCGCAGATCAAAAGCATTGCCGAGCACCTGCTGGCCAACCAGGTATCTAACCCTATCCATATTTACTGGGGAGCCCGGGTCGAGGCGGATTTCTATCTGGAAAAACTGCCGCTGCAATGGGCGGCAGAACACAGCAACGTTCATGTCCATCTGGTGGTTAGCGAACCCGGCAACAGCCCCGGCTGGGCGGGCCGCACTGCGCTGCTGCCAGAAGCGATCGTGGCCGATTTTGAAAACTTCGACAATGTTGAGGTATTCACTAGCGGCTCACCGGCGATGGTGTATGCGCTACTCGACGCGTGCGAGGCTAAGGGCCTGCAGGACTCGCAGATTCATTCTGACGTGTTTGCGTATGCGCCCCGAAAGTAAGGCGTCTTTAGAACGCAACGAAGAGCACGTTGCTTGCTAGACGCGGCTTCGCCGCTCGCTAGTGGTTAGAAAAAGCGTAAAAACAACAAGAAAGAGAGCTTTGGCTCTCTTTTTTGTGGGAATAACGCAAGTATCTCCTCTGGGAAGCTCGCGGTGATCTGCTTGCTTTTACTTGTAATACTTTGACAGCTTTACCCATGTGGAGATAAGTTGTTTCGTCTATTCAGAAAAATGCGGTTTTAACATGAGCGAAATAAAGCAAAAGATAGCCCTGTTTATCGATGCGGATAATGCCCCGGCAAGCAAGTTTGACGTGGTTCTGAGCGAAGTTGCAAAATATGGCGTGGTGACTATTCGTAAGGCTTATGGCAACTGGAAATCCCCAACGCTGAAGTCGTGGGAAGAGCTGCTGCATGAATATGCCATTCAGCCGGTACAGCAGTACGATTTAATCAAAGGGAAGAATGCCTCTGACATCGCTCTGGTGATTGATGCAATGGATATCATGTACACCAAAGACATCGATGTCATGTGTTTTATTACCTCCGATTGTGATTTTACGCCGATGGTTACCCGGGCATTGGCCGAAGGCAAGGTCGTGCTGGGGTTTGGTGAACGGAAGACGCCTTCCCCTTTTGTGAATGCCTGCTCTAAATTTCTCTTTCTGGATCAGCCGGAAACCGTCGAAAATGCCAGCACCGTCAAACCTAAAAACATCAAATCCGATACCAAGCTGATCAACCTGTTGCGTCAGGCGATTGCAGCCACGGAAGATGAAGACGGTTGGGCTGCGCTAGGCCCGGTGGGTGCTAACATCTCCAACAGAACGTCATTTGACTGCCGCAACTATGGCTATAAAAACCTCAGCAGTCTGTTTAAAGAGGTTGACCTGTTTGAGCTGAAACGGGGCTCGGGCCGATCCTTTATGGTTAGGGACGCGAGAAAAAGGAAAGCATGAAAACGCATGGCGTTTTCAGACCGCAACGAAGAGCGCGTTGCTCGCTAGATCGCCGCTGCGCGACTGGCTAGACGCGGCTTTGCCGCTTGCTAGTTGTTAGAAAAAGCGTAAAAACAACAAGAAAGAGAGCGGTGGCTCTCTTTCTTGTTGGCGTGTGCAAAGGGTTTATTGGCGATAAATATTACTGTGACATCATCGGTTTGGCCTGGGGTAATGCCATCGCTTTTTTAGCGGTCCCTTTTTGTTGTTTTTCAGCCATTATCCGGGCTTGAGATACGGTCAGATTAACCAGAGACTCCGCCATCGCTTTAATATTGGCATTGGGGCTATTGGTGAATTTTTTAGCTTCCTCATTCACCCGGCTGACGGCGCCGGCACTGGTGTCCAGTCCCTTGTCAGGCGCTATGTGAAGGCATATATAGCCGGTCCCGTCACTTCCGTAGGCACAAAACCTCTCACTACACTCCATACAACCGGCACCACCAGGATTCGGATCGCATAACCAGGCGGCTTGTCCTGCGGTCGAATAAAGTCCAATGGCTACCACGCATGCTTTGAGCAATTTCATATTCTTACCTATCGATGGTTTAGGTGACTGATCGCAAGCTTGGTATCTTAGAAAGATGAAATACAAAAGGTAACTGTCGTGAACGACAGGTGGGGGGATAAACGCGTTGCGTTTTAGACCGCAATGAAAAGCACATTGCTCGCTAGACGCGGCTTCGCCGCTTGCTAGTGGCTCGAAAAAGCATAAAAGCATAAAAAGAGCGGTTGGCTCTCCTTTTGTGACGGGCACATTAGCATGTCGACTGATTAGCAGTTTCGCTTGACTATATATTTTAGTTTCTGTAATTTCTGTCTTTACAGAAATTAAGGAATCTTGATGATGTTGCTTTCACCGACTATGCAGAAGTTTGTGCTTCACTGGGGCGAGATGGGGTCGCGCTGGGGCGTTAATCGTACGGTGGCGCAGATTCATGCACTGCTTTACCTGAGTAATGAGCCACTGACCGCGGAAGATATTAGCGAAACGCTGGGGGTGGCGCGCTCCAATGTCAGTACCAGCCTTAAAGAGCTGCAGTCCTGGGGGCTGATTAAGATTACGCACATTTTAGGTGACCGGCGCGATCACTTTGATTCACATAAGGATGTCTGGGATATCTTCTTTATCATCATGGAAGAGCGTAAAAAGCGTGAGCTTGACCCAACCCTCACCGCGTTGCGCGAATGTGTATTGGATGCCGAGTCAGACCAGCAGACCCCAGCAGAAACCAAAGCGCGTATCGAACAGACTCTGGCGTTTCTGGAGCAATCGACCGGCTGGTTTGATCAGGTTAAAAAAATGGAGCGCTCCACCATTCTCAAACTTTTGACGCTTGGTAGTAAAGTTCAGCGTTTGCTGGGCAAGAAGAAAAACTAAAATTTGCCTGTCTGTTTCTGTTTTGACAGAAATTAGAGAAAGGAGTCTGATGTGAATATTCTGCTTACCGGTGCCAGCGGGTTTATAGGTCAGCATCTCTATATTCGACTACGGCAAGAGGGCCACAGGGTAGTGGCTGCGATTAGGGAGGCTGAGCAGTTTAAAATGGTTTTTGCAGACGCTGAAACGATAGCCGTAGATTATAGCCGGGACCATAGTGCTAACGCGTGGCTTCCCCGGCTTAGTGGAATCGATATCGTGATTAACGCCGTCGGTATTATCCAGCAAACCGCCTTTCAGCGCTTCAGCGATCTGCATCAAAAAGCCCCCTCTGCTCTGTTTGATGCCTGTGAGCTGGCGGGCGTCAGGCGAGTGATGCAGATCTCCGCGCTGGGCGCTGAGGCAGGCGCCACAAGCCAGTATCACCAAAGTAAATTTGCAGCGGATCAGCATCTGGCAGCAAAGGCTCTGGACTGGGCCATACTCAGGCCCTCTATTGTTTACGGGCCGGGGGCAAAGAGTACCGGCTTTTTCCGGGCGCTGGCTGCACTGCCTGTTACGCCTTTGGTCAATGCGGGCGAGCAACTGATCCAGCCGGTTCATATAGATGATCTGGTTACAGCGGTTATCGTCTGTATCGAGGAAGAGCTGGCGGTTAAGGCGGAGATAGACCTGGTTGGGCCGGAGCCGTTGAGTTTTAAAGCATACCTGCAATGCCAGCGTCAGTGGTTGGGCCTGGGCGACCTTCGACCTTTATCAATACCGTATCGATTGGCGAGACCCCTGGTAAAGATGGGCGGGCTGCTGAAAATAGGCCCTGTCAATTCTGAATCTCTGGATATGTTAATACAGGGCAATACCGCCCCGGTTGCACCTCTTGTTGAGCATTTAGGGTTTATTCCCCGTAGTGTTGAGAACGAGCTGAAGCGTACCCCGTCACAGGTTGCTGACCGTTGGTATGCGGGCCTCTATTTTATGCCCGGTGTATTACGCGGCTGCATAGCGCTGCTGTGGATAATGACCGGGCTATGTTCGCTGCTGCTTTATCCTGAGGTGAAGAGCCTGGATATCCTGTCTCAGGCGGGAATTGAAGGGGTTCCCGCCACGTTATCATTGTATATGGGCGGAGCGATAGACCTGTTGCTGGGGTTGGCGATGTTTAGCAACCGCTGGATGAAACCGGCGCTGATTGGGCAGTTACTGTTAACTGTCACATATACGTTGATTATTAGTTGTCTGCTTCCCGAATTATGGCTGCATCCGTTTGGCCCGGTGACCAAAAACCTGCCACTGATAACGGCCACCCTGTGTTTACTGGTTATATGGAGAAAAACGTAATGGAATACCTAATTATTAAATGGCTGCACATACTCAGCGCTATCCTGCTGTTCGGTACAGGATTAGGCAGCGCCTTTTATAAACTGTTTACCGACCTGAGTGGCAATCTGGAAGCGATTAGCGTAACGAATCGTTTAGTTGTCAGGGCCGATTGGATCTTCACCACTCCCACGGTGGTTATCCAGCCGGTAACCGGATTCTGGATGCTTTCTCTGGCCGGGATGTCACTGGAACAAACCTGGCTATGGGTGAGTATTGGACTCTATCTGTTAGCGGGTGCTTGCTGGTTACCGGTGGTGGTACTGCAGATTAAAATGCGTAACCAGGCCGATAATTGCCGCAAGCAGGCTCAACCCCTACCTGAGAGTTACTACAAACAGTTAAAAATCTGGGTCGCGCTGGGTATTCCCGCTTTCCTGGCCATGGTTGCAGTGACCGCTTTGATGGTGCTTAAGCCGGTATAAACGCTTATTTAGAACGCAACGAAGAGCACGTTGCTCGCTTATTTCGCTCGTTGAACTCGCGAACAGACCGCAATGAAGAGCACATTGCTCGCTAGACGTCGCTTCGCGACTTGCTAGTGGCTCGAAAAAGCGTAAAAGCAAAAGAAGAGAGCGGTGGCTCTCTTTTCTGTGGGGTGCGTGCCCGAACTTTCTCTGGATACCTCATGGTGATCTACCTCTTTTTGAGTAATTGAACCGGGTTTCTGTTTCAGGCACACTCAGGTAAATGGAACTGAATTAGTTGTTCAGATCTCATTGATTTTAAACGTCTCTTGGCGACTGGCTCATTTCAACGTATCGCCCCACTGTGGGTTCGAAGGTTTGAAGCTCACTTATAACGCTAGGCTAATCTTAAGGCTCTTATGATGATCACCCTGAACACGCCTGTTGCGTTTAATGACCCGCTACCCGATGAAGTTGATGTGGTGGTGATTGGTGGCGGCGTTATCGGTATTTTCTCTGCCCTGAATATTGTGCGTTCGGGGCTGAGTGTGATGGTGATCGAAAAAGGCCGTATTGCCGGAGAGCAGTCGTCACGCAACTGGGGCTGGATCAGACAACATGGCCGTGATGCCGCAGAACTGCCGATTATGATGGAAGCTTCCCAGCTATGGGAGGCTTTTGATAAAGAGGTTAAAGGCCGCACCGGGTTTCAGCGGGTCGGGGTGATGTATCTGTCACAAACCGAAGCGGCGCAGGCGCAACGGGAAGCATGGCTGAGTATTGCTACAGCCCATGGTGTCGATACTGTGGCGCTGTCCAGCGCTCAGTTAAAACAGCATATTCAGCAGGACCCACAGGCAAGAAAAACTTGGGTCGGCGCGACCTATACCGCCAGTGATGCCCGTGCCGAGCCCTGGCAAGCGGTGCCTGCCGTGGCAGAACTGGCCCACAGCGAAGGGGTTCTTATCCGGGAAAACTGCGCCGTGCGCACGCTGGATATCGAGGCGGGGCAGATTACCGGGGTGATCACTGAGGCAGGCCGCATCAGAACATCGCAGGTTGTCGTCGCCGGGGGCGCCTGGTCATCCCTGTTCTTGCGCCGCCACGGTATCAATATCCCGCAGCTATCGGTACGCGCCTCCGTTGCCAGAACCGCGCCGCTGCAAAGTATCACTACCGCCAGTTTTGCGGATAAAAAGCTGGCCGTGCGCCGCCGCAATGATGGCGGTTACAGCCTCGCACTCACCGATTCCCATGATCACTTTATCGGTCCGGATTCGTTTCGTTTATTACCTAAGTGGCTCAGAACGGGACTGCAAAACTATCATGAGATCCGGCCCTGGATAAACGAAATCGCCCACTCTCCGGATGCCTGGCGGGTACAACGCCACTGGAGCGCCGATGAAATCACCCCCTTCGAACTCACCCGCGTCCTCGATCCTGCCCCCGCCAAAGGCAAGGTGAAAGTGATGCAACAGCGTTTCGCAGAGCGGTTCCCACAGATCGGCATCCCTCCCATACTGGATGCCTGGGCCGGGATGATCGATGCGATGCCCGATATCGTCCCTATCGTCGACAGAGTCCCCGACCTGGAAGGCCTCATCATCGCCACCGGCATGAGCGGCCACGGCTTTGGCATCGGCCCCGCCTTCGGCAGAATCGTTGCTCAGATCGTCAATAAACAAGATAGCCAGCATGACATTTCCAGGTTCAGGTTTTCTCGGTTCTCGGATGGCAGCCAGCTCGAAATTGGGCCTAATGTTTAAAGGCAGTTGTTAGAACGCAACGAAGAGCGTTTTATTTAGAACGCAACGGAGAGCGCGTTGCTCGCTAGACGGGCTTCGCCCTTGCTAGACCGTCGCTTCGCGACTCGCTAGTCGTTAGAAAAAGCGTAAAAGCAAAAAGAAAGGGGCTAGGCTTTGATATTTTTGAGATCTTTGAGATCTGTTTCATTACCGCAGTAGTCTATTCCCAGGCAGTAATGCTCGGCTGCATAGAAAGGGAATAGGTCAGTGCCAGATTCTAGGTTCGGTCTGTTTATCTGCAAAATACAAGACCTGACCCCGTCTCCCTCGGGCTTCGCCCTTGCTAGACCGTCGCTTCGCGACTCGCTAGTCGTTAGAAAAAGCGTAAAAGCAGATCAAAATGGGTTCTGATCGCTTTAATCCAGATCGTTGTTTTTTCGGGGGATTACCGATTACCAGATTAGTCGCCTGGTGAAGAGATGGGAGTTATAAAATCGAAGATTGATGAGACCGCTGTGATCATCTTCAGAAAAATGTTCAATTAACTAAAGTTATCATCTATGATAACACAAGGATGTGAAGTGACTTGGGAAGTTGACTTTTATGATGGTGTCGAAGATGCCATCCTGGGGATGCCGCCAAAGATTCAAGCGCGGATGCTGAAGTTGTTGGAACTGATAGAAGAGCACGGAGCGAATCTGGGATCTCCTCATACTGAGTCAATGGGCGATGGTTTGTTTGAGATTCGGGCTAAGGCAAAAGAGGGTATAGGTCGAGGTCTCTTTTGCTACATGAATGGGCCTCATGTCCTGATACTTCACGCATTTGTTAAGAAGTCACAAAAGACACCAAAGCCAGACTTGAAACTAGCCAGAGACAGAATGAAAGAGGTGAAAAAATGAGCCTTCAGCGATTAAAAGAACGTGCGCTTCAGAATGATGACGTACGTCGTGAGTACGATGCACTGGAGAGCGAGTTTACCCTGATCAGTCAGTTACTTCATATGCGCAAAGCAGCAGGCCTGACTCAAGAGCAGGTCGCAGTCTTAATGCATACGAAGAAAAGTAATATCTGCCGTCTTGAAAAGGGAGCTGTAGCGCCAAAAGTGGACACTTTGCAGCGATACGCTAACGCGTGTGGCTTCGAATTGCATATGTCGTTTGAGCCTCAAGCGGTTAATTAGTTGGTAGAACGCAACGAAGAGCGCGTTGCTCGCTAGACGGGCTTCGCCCTTGCTAGACCGTCGCTTCGCGACTAGCTAGTCGTTAGAAAAAGCGTAAAAGCTAAAAGAAGAGAGCCGTTGGCGCTCTTTCTTTGTTGTAGGAGGTGCATCTTGCGCCGATTTAGGCTTTTGATATTTAGGAGGCCTGTTTCATTACCGCAGTTGTTCATTCCCAAGCCACAATGCCCGGCTGGATAGAAAGGGAATAGGTCAGTGCCAGATTCTGGGTTCGGCCTATTTGCCTGCAAAATACAAGACCTCACTCTGTCTCCTTTATGAACTTGCAGTACATAGATGTACTGCTATTGACAAAAAAAGTGTTAGTGGTAGAATAGAACTCATAGCTGCAGTACATTCTTATACTGCAGCTATGAGCTAATAACCTCGCTAGGCTGCAACCTAGCTTTTCATGCAACATATATAGGAGATTGTAAACATGAATATTAAATTCTACCTCAAAACCCATTTGATGCCTAGCCCGCATTTTTCATGAAGGTCTAAACAAAAACGGCTGAAAGCGTTATGGTTATTGGTGTCTAGTCAATTCTCAT
>NZ_CAKZLP010000023.1 GCF_937127095.1 uncultured Amphritea sp. | reverse complement strand
ATCGTTATCCGGTCGTTGCCAGGGTGGCGCGATTATCTCATAGAGGCTTTATTCGATTAAGTCCGACAGTCTGCTAGGTCAACAATATATTTGCACTGATGGCCTTGCTTGAGAAGTGCCTGTCGAATGATGAATGAAAGAGCAATGCCTTCGTTTTTAAGCGTGGTTTTAGCTACATTCTCCCCACTTATTAGTTGGTGAATAAAGTCATCAGCACTTTCCAGCGCTTCTTCGGCAGAGAGCTCTGTTTGGTATTTGTAACTTGACCAGTTAGCGTCTTCATTGGAACTATGGATAAGCTCATTTAAGTTACGTGCAGGATTAAAATTACCGTCCTCCGTCAGTCCAGCCCTTACCTGGTGCACTAGGTGGTATTTATTACCCTCTTTCAGCAATATCATTCGAAGTAGCGCAACGGGCACCACTCGCTTGCCTACCTGAGCTGGTTGATGTCTGACAACATGTTTCAGTACTACTTCACCATGCAGTTTGCGAAAGGATAACGCATTGTCTGATATGCTATAGAAGAGGTGCTCAATTTTACGTTTGAGTAGGTGTTCATACTGGTTGATGAAGTACTGCAGCTGTCGAACCTTTGCTAAGGCCTTGCCATTTCGCCACCTTGAGAACTGTGCTGTTGAGTTCTCACTTAAGCCCGCCTTCACAAGTATTTCTGCAGGGGTATATCCCTGATCAAGCGCAATGCGAACTAATTGCTTTGTATAACGATATGTTTGCTTATTCTGTTTGTCTTCCATAACACTCACATAAAAAGAACGCTGGTGGCTAGAAGCCACCAGCGTTTGGTACTGTTTAGTCACCTAAACAGTCATCATTGTTCGGATTATGGACATCAGCCCAGTCATCCATATCGGCATCGTTGTTTGGGTTGTTGATATCAGACCAAACATCAAGCTCATCTTGTGACATATCTGAGGTATCAGGCATAGCTTACTCCTTATTTCTTGCCCTTATAAAGGCTGTTGTTCGGATTTAGTTGGTTGCTGCGGTTATTCTGCACGCTCTTGTGAGCCTTGTTTGTGCCCGAAGTCCCCTTGTTAGCATTGCTCTGGTTTGCTTTGTGGTTGTTGCTCATGAGTTATAGCTCCTCGTAGATGAGCTATTAATATAAAAAATGGCTCCTGCGTGAAGAAGTGATGGAGAGGTGATTATTTTGTGAATTGGAGTGATGGGGGTTAAATTATGTGTTTTCTAAGGCCCCTGATATGCTCAAAACATGTACTTTAGCTCGCTATACATCTTTAACTAAGGTGTCTGCCATGGCACTCTCTGGATGGTAGTTAGTTGTAAAGCACTCCACAGTCTTCAGGACAGGATTTCGGCGCATATGGAAGTAATAGACAATATAAGCCACCTCTTAGGTGAAGACCTTAAGGCGACTATCAAGCCAGGTGCAAAGCTCAAAATTGCGGCCTCCTGCTTTTCTATCTTCGCTTACGAAGCTCTTAAGTCTGAGCTGGAAAAGATAGAGTCTTTAGAGTTCATCTTCACCTCTCCAACCTTTGTGCCCAACGAAGTCACTGACAAAGTAAAAAAAGAACGCCGAGAGTTCCATATCCCTAAATCGGAGCGTGAGCGGAGTTTCTTCGGCAGTGAGTTTGAGATCCTGCTCAAAAATAAACTGAATCAACGAGCAATCGCCAAAGAGTGTGCCGGTTGGATTCGTCGTAAGGCTATATTTCGCTCCAATAGTGGCAAGGCTCCTATGCAGCAGTTTGCTGCCATTCGGGGTAGCAAGTCTGAAACGGTGTATCTACCTCTTCACGGTTTTACCGCAGTAGACCTCGGCTACCAGCAGGGTGATGCTGTTTCCAACTTTGTTAATAAAATGGACGAACCTACGCTCGCAAATAAGTACATTTCTTTGTTCGAACAGATCTGGGTCGATGACGAAAAACTGGAAGATGTCACCGAAAGGCTGTGTGAACATATCGCTTCCGTATATCAAGAGAACTCGCCGGAGCGTATCTACTTTCTGTTGCTATATAACATCTTCAACGAATTCCTAGAGGATATTAGCGAAGATGTGCTACCCAATGACTTGACCGGTTACCAGGACAGTCTGATCTGGCAAAAGGCCTTCAACTTTCAGAGAGATGCTGCGACCGGCATCATCAATAAACTGGAAACTTACAACGGCTGTATCCTGGCGGATAGTGTCGGCCTGGGTAAGACCTTTACTTCCTTAGCGGTTATTAAGTATTACGAGCTGCGCAACCGTTCTGTGCTCGTACTGTGCCCGAAGAAACTCGCGGATAACTGGCTCAACTATAATCGCAATCTTAAAACGAATATGTTCGCTAAAGATCGCTTTAATTATGATGTTCTTTGTCATACCGATTTGCTCCGTACCAGTGGTGAATCATTCGGTACACCGTTGAATCGCATTAACTGGGGCAACTATGATCTGGTTGTCATCGATGAATCCCATAACTTCCGCAATAATGACGTTTATAAGGATAAGGAAACTCGCTACCAGCGGCTGATGAACGCGGTTATTAAAGATGGGGTTAAAACTAAGGTGCTGATGCTATCAGCAACTCCGGTTAATAATCACTTCAGTGATCTGCGCAACCAGTTAGCCCTCGCTTACGAAGGTGAGTCTGATATTCTCGGTAAAAAACTGCGCACAGAGAAAGATATAGACGAGATATTCCGTCGTGCCCAAACCGCTTTTAATGCTTGGTCGACTTTACCCGCAGAAGAGCGAACTGCCAGTGCCATCCTCAGCGCTCTCGACTTTGATTTCTTTGAGCTGCTTGATAGCGTCACCATCGCTCGCTCACGTAAACATATAGAAACTTTTTATGACACCAGCGATATAGGTACTTTTCCAGAACGTCGTAAGCCATTGTCTTATCACTGTGCGCTAACTCAGCGAAATGATGTCATCGGATTTAACGAGATATTTGCGCATCTTTCTATTCTGAAACTACCAGTATACGCGCCAGTTAGCTACATCCTGGCGAGCCGGTTAAGTAAGTATGAAGATCTTTATGATACCGAGGTTGGAGGAGGTAAGGGCAAGCTAAAGCAAGTTGACCGAGAACGAAGTCTTCAAGCGCTAATGACCACAAATTTGCTAAAACGATTGGAAAGCTCTGTGCAGTCCTTCCGATTAACGCTGCAGAAGCTAAAAGACAAGCACCAACAAATCCTTGAGAAAATTAGCCAGTATCAGCAAGCAGGGATCGATGTCAGCTTTGCTGATATGGCTACGGCATTTTCAGATCTCGAACCAGGGGAGGATGACTTTCCTGATCTGGATGATATGACCATTGGTAGTAAGATTAAGATTAGCCTGTCTGATATGGATCTGCCCTCTTGGCAGCATGACTTAGAGGCCGATCTTGAAGTTATCGACACACTACTCATTGAGATGCATAAAGTATCTCCAGCCGATGATACAAAGCTGCAGCACCTTAAAACTCAGATCGAAAGTAAGTTGGCCTCCCCGATAAATCCCGGTAATAAAAAGGTGCTTATTTTCACTGCTTTTGCCGATACTGCAGACTACCTCTATGAGAATATTGCGCCTCATATGCTGAAAAATCGCAATATACACACAGGTAAAGTGACTGGCACAAGCACACCAAAATCAACCTTGGGAACGGGCTATGACTATCAAGAGTTATTGACGTTATTCTCACCTCGCTCAAAGGAGAAGGCTGTTACCATGCCGAATGAGCTCCGTGAGATTGAGATTCTTATCGGTACGGACTGTATCTCTGAGGGCCAGAACCTGCAGGACTGTGATTACCTGATCAACTACGATATCCATTGGAATCCTGTGCGAATAATTCAGCGTTTTGGTCGGATTGATCGTATCGGCTCGCTCAATGCCAGCATACAACTGGTGAACTACTGGCCGGACATCACGTTAGACGAGTACATCAACCTGAAAGAGCGGGTTGAAAACCGGATGGTGATTGCTGATGTAACTGCCACAGGTGATGACAATGTACTCAGTGCTGAAGCTAACGATGTCTCTTATCGGAAAGAGCAGCTACGGCGACTGCAGGAAGAAGTCATCGATATGGAAGACCTGAAAACCGGCGTATCAATTACCGATCTCGGTCTCAACGATTTTCGCATGGATCTACTTAACTACGTTAAAGCGAATGGCGATCTGTCGAACGTCCCTAATGGCATGCATACAGTGGTTCCTGCAAACCCTGAGAAAGGCCTTCAGCCCGGTGTGATTTTTACCCTGCGAAACCGTAACCAGGGTGTAAATATCAACCAACTGAACCGACTACACCCCTTCTATCTCATCTATATCGGTAACGATGGCACAGTGATTAGCGACCATACCGAAGTGAAACGACTACTGGATATTGTACGGACCGCTTGTAAAGGTAAAACTCAACCTATCCAGCCTTACTATCAGTATTTTAACCAAGCCACTAACGATGGCCGTGATATGCAGGCCTATTCAGACCTGTTAGATCAGGCGATTCATTCAATGATGGAGCTGAAGGAAGATAAGGATCTCGACAGCCTGTTTAGCAGTGGTCGTACGTCGGCATTGACCCATACCATCCATGGCCTCGATGATTTTGAGTTAATTGCGTTTGTTGTGGTTCAGGGGGCGTTATGAGTGGCGTTCTCTACCAATATCCAAAGCAGGCCTTGTTTGGAAAGGTGTTGCCCAAAAATAAAATCTATCAGCATGCTAGGCTTGGTAGCGCATTGAAAGAGCGCTTCGTTACCCAGATAGAGAAAATTATCTGGAAGTACAAACTTGCGCCCGAAACGGTCAATCTGCCAGCACGGCGCAGTGTGCCGGAGATACAAATCTTCGAAATTCATCTGAAAACGCCTGATTTGAAGAATGAGGTGTTGCGCTGCATAGATCAGGCTGTGCCTTTTCCGATACTCTATGAACTTCATTATCAGAGTCAGATTAAACTTACCGCTGCCTATAAACGACCCAATGATGCGGATGCTAACAAGTGGGTCGTTGATGAGTATCTGAGTTACCCATGGCTAAGTGATAACACTGAGCGCATTCCGTTACCGACCGCCCTGAATCTGGGTAGCCTTTATGAGCAAATACTGCGATCGATGATACCGACAGCACCACAAGTGGGTGAGACTTTGAGCTCTCAAATACATAGGTATGCTCAGATACAGAAGAAGCAGAATGAATACCGGAAGTTGGAGATGAAGCTGCATAACGAAAAGCAGTTTAACCGCAAGGTAGACATCAACGCTCAAATCCGTACCATCCAGCAGGAATTGGCCAAACTGACCGCCTGAAACACCGATTAGAGAACATCATGGACAAATTGAAGCTGCATACGCCTGACATCACGGCTGAAAATATCGCTAAACTAGCCGAACTCTTTCCCAATTGTGTCACCGAAAGTCTGAGCAAGGATGGCACCCTCAAACAGTCAGTCGATTTCGACCAATTACGCCAAGAGCTCTCCAATACTGTTGTAGAAGGCCCGCAAGAACGTTATCAACTAAACTGGCCTGGTAAGCGAGAGGCGCTGCTGACAGCTAATGCACCTATCTCTAAAACCTTACGTCCTTGCCGTGAAGAGAGTGTCGATTTCGACACTACTAAAAATCTTTATATCGAAGGGGACAACCTTGATGCGCTAAAGCTGCTACAGGAAACCTACCTCAATAAAGTTAAGATGATATATATCGACCCTCCTTACAATACAGGCAATGATTTTATATATGAAGACGATTTCAAAATGGAATCAAAGAGCTATTTGTTAAAATCAGACCAGCTTGATGAGGAAGGGGATCGTCTGGTCACTAACTCAGAATCGAATGGTAGATTCCATTCTGACTGGTTAACTATGATGTACTCACGGCTAAGGCTGTCAAGGAACTTGTTAGCTGATGACGGGGTGATTTTTATTTCTATTGACGAAAATGAAGTCGTTAATATGAAAAAAATATGTGATGAAATATTTGGTGAGGATAACTTTATTGAAAACTTCATATGGAAAAAAAGCTATGGTGGCGGTCCAAAAGAGCGATATGCCGTAACTCAACATGAATACATCCTACTTTATACGAAGGTAATAAGTAATTTAGATAACTTCTCCCTCAGGTATGACCCGGCAAAAATAACCAGATACTACAAGCATAAAGATCAACATCATGAATTACGAGGCCCATATAGGCTTAAACCGCTTGAAGCGACAAAAAGCATGGATTCACGACCTAATTTGGTATACGGAATCCCTGCGCCGGATGGACATGAAATACAGCCCAAGCGACAATGGCTATGGAGTAAGGCCCGCGTTATTAAAGCCCTGGAAAACGGAGAGCTCGAATTTATTGGTTCTGGAGAAAAACAGACCGTTAATTACAAGCAATATTTGAAAGATGAAAACGGTATAGAGAGAGGGGAGAAGCCTTTCTCCATTATAGATGGTATATACACTCAAAAGGGTACAGATGACATTCGAAAAATTTTCGATGATAAAGTGTTAATACAATTTCCAAAACCGGTAGATTTAATCTCAAAGCTGGTAGAAATAGGGTGTGGTAACAAACGTGATTCTATCGTACTTGATTTTTTCTCAGGTTCAGCAACAAGTGCGCATGCCGTTATGGCGTTAAATGCAGATGACGGGGGAGAGCGTCGTCATATAATGGTGCAGCTGCCTGAAACTTGTGGTGCTAAAAGCGAAGCATTTAAAGCAGGTTATGCGACTATTGCAGAGATAGGCAGAGAACGTATTCGACGTTCTGGGAAAAAGATCAAAGCAGAAAATATAAATAAGCCAAGCGTCCAAAGCCTCGATATTGGCTTTCGAGTGTTTAAGATCGATAGCTCAAATATGAAGGATATCTATTATGCGCCCGACGAAGTTAGCCAGGATGATTTGTTCAGCCAGGCTAGCAATATCCGAGAGGATCGAACACCGGAAGATCTGCTCTTCCAGGTGCTGTTAGATTGGGGTGTGGATCTTGCGTTACCTATTAGTCAGGAAACCATTGCCGGAAAAACAGT
>NZ_CAKZLP010000022.1 GCF_937127095.1 uncultured Amphritea sp. | reverse complement strand
CAGAACACAAACAGGGCTTCCATGCTGGGAGACAGCGTCATTTCCTGCTCAACCAGTACGGATAAGCCATCGATGGATTTACGCATATCCACGGGCTCAGCGTACAGGTAGACCTGTATGCTGTCAGAGGGGCGAAGCATCAGAGGTCCTCCCGTGCTACTCGATTCAGCAACAGCAGCACATCAGCCAGGGTATGAATAGGTACTTCCAGGCGGACGCCGTTGGGTAATGACACCCTGGCCTGGACGTTTGGCCCCAGATCGACCGGGATGAATTTATTGCTCCGCTTGGGTTTGCTCAGGCGGGTGCGCCAGTAGCCGAAATTGGCGAGTTTCAGATCATGCTGTTTGCAGTACTCTGGCTGAGAAAGTCCGCTCTGCTGCCAGCCATCGATGTGCTTTTGCCAAAAGGTGCGTTTTTGTTCAGTCGTCATGGAATTGCCCTCTATTGTTGTGAGGGTGCAGGTTAGCGGGTAAGGTGGAATATTATTAGATGGGGTTTATCGACCGCTTACGCTAGACGCGGCTTCGCCGCTTGCTAGTAGCTAGAAAAAGCAAAAAGCCCGGCAGTGATGCTGGGCTTTTTTTGGTTTTAAGTAACTGCGATAGATGACAATATTGTGGGAGGCGCGCTGGCACGCCCTTTTGGTACCTCGCGGCAATGAAGTAATCGTTGTTCGAACGTCGCTTCGGGACTTGCTCGTAGTGCTTCGCTCGAAAAAACAAAGAGCCCAGCAGGTGTTCTGGAATTTATTAGCACTTAATCATAGATCTAAGGTATGTGTTCCCTTATCGTAATATGGTCCTACACCAAACTGGTCATTATTTAGCTCTGGATCAACCATTGATGTAGTCATGATAACTTGATAGCCAGTTTTTATATCTGAGCACAAATTCTTAACTATCAATTGAAAATTCTGACTTCGCTCCTGTGTCATACCTTTATCTTCTATATTATCAAGCATGGTAAAGCAGGGAAGCCTAAAACCTTCATCTTCGACAGCAACCAATAAAGCTGCTAAGTGAAAAGCGTTCTTTAAGACCACATTGGAGCTTGCAGAAAAATTTGCTCGCCCATCTAATCTAAAACTATCTGAAGGAAAATCAAAATCAAACAGCTTTGCAGAATCAAATGTTTTCTCAACCCCTCCATCTTTTTTCAGAATATCGACAACCTTATCAGATATTTTACTCTTAACTTTTGAAATTCTATTCGCTCGCTTTAAATTAAGCTTTGATAAATCTTCTTCAACTTTGTTTATTAACACTTGAATCTTTTGTTTTTCTTTTATCTTACCATCAATTTCTTTAGTTAGCTTAAGCTTCTCATTAAGCTCTTGAATCTGAGCTTCAATATAGCCTTTCCTTTCGGAAGTCTGAGCTATTTTCTCTTGATAATCATTTGTCAAAAGTGATGATTTATTATAATCATTTCTTAGAATCTCAACTTTCTGCTTAGACTCAGAAATCGAAAAAACCAATTCAACCTTGCGTTCTTTTTGCTCCTTTAATACTTTTCCGGTTTCACTAATTTGAAAATCTATAACATTTAATGCTTGCATATAGGAATCGCCAACACCTCTACTATTAGAGCATTTGCATAGATAACAAGTATTTTTACCCTCTCTTTCTAAAATTTCAGAGAAACAACTAGGACAAAATATAAAATCCACCTTATCAATTTCACCACTAACTATATTAGCCTTATTAAGAGCAGACCTCCTAAACTCCAAACTTTTCAAAAACTCTAAACTTTCTGCAATATCATATTCCAATGAAACATATTCACTCTCAAGTTTCGCTAAGCCTTTAGAGTTAGTTCCAATTTCATTCAAAACATCAGAAACCTTAGATTTTATTAAATCTGTAGACTTTAAAAGTTTTTCATCAGGACTAGCAGAATCTATATTCTTGTAAAGTTCAAAAATTAGAGTTTTAATTTCAGACTCAACTTCTTTGGTACTAAATCTTGTTCCGACTTTACCCAGCACGCCATATATTGTTTTAAGCTCAGATTCAGCCTTATCAAAGATTTTTCCTAGCTCGTAAAGCTTTTGTCTCATCGCATGAGATTCTAAGTCATCAAACCCAAAAGAGTACTCCCCTATTGCCATACGCATAGTTTCTTTATCATATGTAAAAGGCTCTGTTCGAAATATCTTTGAAGCAGGAGTATCTTGATCAACATATATAATTCTTAGAAATTGATGCATGGTCAGAGACTCTGCATCCGCAGTATTGTGCTGCTGCAAACCTAACAAACTAAAAATTTGCATAGAATAGCTTTTTCTAATATCACTTTTTGAATTCTTATAGACTTCCCACTGAGCATCAAAACCTATAGATGATTCATAATCACCTTCATGTATACTTATTGGAGGCCTGCTACCCTCTCCTTCAATCTGTCTCTTTAAAACATACTCCCTACCAGTCAAATTCACCGACAAAATTACTTCTGTACACTTTAGAGCTTCTTCCTTCCAATTATTCTTTTTAACATCTCCACCGAGCCCATAGGACATCAACTCCATTATCGTTGATTTTCCAGTTCCATTATGACCACGTATAACATTTAGACCAGAATGAAAAACTTGATCATAAACACTCTTGCCACCACACTTTACGATCATTCTACGAACAATCAACTTTGTACTATTGGTCATATTTATATTCCACTAAGCCAGACCTTGCCTTTAATCCATTAATCCCATCAAATGGAGTTACTGCAAGCCCATTTACCAAAACCTCAAAAACTTCATTCTTAATGTTTTCATCAGCGTATATTACTTCCATTATGACAGCAGGAACTTTATTAAAATAAACAAAGACATCACCTTCAAGAAAAGCATCTCGATCAATAATACCCTTTGATACAAGTAAAGAGATTGCAACATCAAAAGACTTAGAAACATCAAAAAATAATTTTTTCAAATTACCAACATGCTCAAAGCTTTCCTTCACTTTACCCACCGTCTTTTTATACTTTTTAATATCATTCGGCCACGGCTTTATTTTTTTCATATATTGAGGAAAAACAAAATAAAAACAAACAACTTTTAACCGCTCCAATTCCATGGGTTGAGCTGAGGAGTACATCACAAGCAAAACTCTATATATTATATGATTAATATCCTTTGCAGGATGAAACATATGAATCATTCAAACCACCTCAGATAACAATTACCGGTTAAAAGATACATCATCCCTCTTATTTGTTTAGCTGTCAGAGTTGCATCAGCAGGAGCGACTTCGTTTGCAATTGGATCTATAATCAATTTTGATATAGCTAAATCAATAATTTCAAAGGGCTCGTTATTTTTTATCATAGGAAATATTTGGGCATTAAACCGTTCTTCTATCTTAGATAGTAAATTCAAATGCAGTGCGCTTTCTTGACTTGCAAGCTGAAACTTTAATAATCTAGTAGCAAACTTATGCTTTTCATTCCTTGCGATAGAAATTAAGTCTTTTCTACCTGCCTTACTAAGCTTATTTTCTAATCCAAAGACTTTTCTTGAGTCTAAAGGCTCTTGGTAATATTCAAGTTCTTCTTTAACATTAAGAAAATTGACATCACTTTCATCTAAGTCACGATATCTTTCGATTAGGCTAATAAGTGCATCACTATCAACTTTTGGCGGATCAAAGTTAAGAGTATACTGATATTTACTCCCTATAAAAACATCACCGTTATCTATATTAACATTTGATATACTATTATCAGACTCTCCTTTCATTTTAGATGCGACTCCTTATTTCCAACAAACACATCACCGCTATTAACTTTAACGTCATTAATTTTCCCTTTAACTTCAGAAACACTCCCACCCTTACTTCCGACAAAAACATCACCATCACCTACCACAACTTTACTTATTCCTCCTTGTACTTTAGGCATATAGCTTTTTCTTTTATTCCCTATAAAAACCAACAACGCTATCGAAAACAAAAAAGTAAGAACCGCTAATACAATCAACGTATTATCGCCAATCTCTTTTCCTAAAATTTCTAAAAACAGGAAATACATCAATCCCGTAGCAATAGTTGCTATTGGAGATGACTTTACTGCTATTTTAAAAAGCTGTTCCATATCAGTCCCTAGTTATATAAGATAAATTTATTGAATAATTAATCACAGCAGTCCCTCTCGATAAATGGGGTCAGCGATAAATGGGGTCAGTGTAAAACTAGTCACGCCAACTCTCCTTCTGCTTTTAGTCCGGCATCATCTTTTTTCGTCTCTACACCGCCGCCCAGTTCTTTTGCCAACATCATCTTCAGCACTTCCGTTTTATAGGCGTATTGTGCGGGGACTCGCAGGAGTGGGAAGTCTGATTGTTTGCAGATGTTTTTCAGGAGTTCGTCGCGTTTTTGGCGGTGTTTCTGGTTGTGGGTTTTATCGTCGAGTTCGATGGCGGCGACGGGGGTCAGGTCGTCGGTTTTGCAGATGACGAAGTCGAAGTGTTTGGCGCTGATGCCGTTGAAGGCTTTCTGCCACTGGCTGCGGTTGCGGCTGGGTTGGGGTTCCAGCAGGTCGGCAACGCGGACTTTGCCGAACAAGCAATATTTGTCACTGTCTATGGCTTGCAGCAGTACGCCGTAGAAGGAGCGTTCCGCAGGGGTGAATAGCGGGCCTTTTTTTCGATAGCCTAATGCTGAGCTGTCATCTTTAGCGGATGAGCCGGTGCCTTTTAGGTTTTTAACAAAACCCGCAAGAATAACCACCGCGATTAACAGCAGTAGCGGGAAGAGCAGCGCATCCATATTACATCCATTTCAACAAGACGCTGTGCGTCTTCGATCCTCGGGTCTTCATGACCAACTACTGATTGCTGTCGCAATCTGGTAACGAACTAAAAGTTATTACCCGAATGTACTCCCAGACAGCACTCCGCTCAAGCCTAAGCCAAAATAAAAACGATCACTTATCCCCAAAACGGGCATGGCTTTTCGCTTTTCCGAAAACAAGCTTCGAATCAGGTTTGAAGCTAAGCTATGATAAGCGCCATAGATGGATATCAATACAAGGAATCGTATGAAAGAAGTAGCTAAGGAACCAAGAAAGCTTTCAGAAGTAATCAAAAATAATTCTTATATTTTACCCATCTCGGCTGGGCTCTTGGCCTTATTAGCCCCGATAGGATACCTCATTGGACTTGGATACCAGGCAGGTTATCTAGGTGCTTTTGGTGTTCCTACTTCTGCATTCCCACTATCTATCACCGACGGTTATATAAACGGCTACTATGTAATCCTTTTCTATGCCATAGATCTATTTGTCTATATAGCTGACAGCTCTTTTTGGTGGAGCGTTCTATGTACACTACTAATCTTATTTTTTATTTTCTATGTTTTCGTTAAAGCAGTGAGATATGGTCATCCAGAATCAGAGAAGCACATCCCGCTTCCAGAGAAAATACAAAATTTTCTCCACTATTTTCATCCCTCGCAAAACGACCTGACAGCTACTGCTCTGCTTTTCTTCAAAATGCTCAGCGTAGTCAGCACAGTTGTTTATCTGATGATTTTATTCATGCTCATTTGGATGATGATTACCCTCCTAAGCCATGAAAAAGGTATACAACATGCTACTGATTCTAAAGAGAGTTTTGTAAAAAGTGGGTGCATTCTTGATGAACACTCTCAAACATCTAAGTGCATAATCATCTTTGATAAATCCGAGCAAACTGTCGTCGAAGGACTACTGATAGCCCTTAATGATAAAAGGTATGCGGTATTTACAGAGGATGGTCCTGTCATTTCTGAGCTACCTGATGGAGCTAAAATCGTAAAGCATTTTGATAAACAGCATTTCTTAGATACCAAGCTAACTTCGCCCTAGTAAAGGCTGTCAATCAGTCAGCTTGTTTCTGAGAACAACCTATTGGCTTTACACATCTAGCCACTCTTGCGCTCTCTACGAGCATGTAACTCCCACACAAACTGCATATAGAGGCCAAGCCTCGCAGGCTTTTGCTTTTCGAGCAACGAACAACGAGCAAGTCGCGAAGCGACGTTCGAGCGACGGCTCTTCCCTAGCAAGCGACGCAGTCGCGTCTAACCCCTAGCAAGTCACGCAGTGACGTCTAACCACTCTCGCGCTCTTTGCGAGCCCTAGCAAGCGACGCAGTCGCGTCTAACCACTAGCAAGCGACGCAGTCGCGTCTAACCACTAGCAAGCGACGCAGTCGCGTCTAACAACTAGCAAGTCACGCAGTGACGTCTAGCCACTCTCGCGCTTTATGCGAGCACGCGAAGCGACGTTCGAGCCACGGCTTTTTCCATCAAAGTTTCCGTTCTGGTCACTGTCCGTGAGTCGACCTATAATGTTTAAAATAATCAATTTAATTATTGGATGCGGTTATGGAAGTGTTAAACGCCAGTGATGCCAAACGGGAATTCGGCGAGCTGATTTTAAAAGCTCAAAATGCGCCTGTTGGCATCAATAAAAACGGTAAACCTGTCGCCGTGATTGTCTCTGCCAGAGAGTATGAACAGCTAAAGACCCTGCAACAGCAGGCTCTGAAAGCTGAGATTGAGGCAGGCCTTGAAGATATTAAGCAGGGTAAAGTCAGCTCCGGATCTGAAGTTATTAACCGGTTAAGGCAGAAATTCTAGGAGACTATGATGCTCTACAGCTTTACGGATAAAGCTGAGAAAGACCTGGAGGGAATTCTGAGTTTTACCTTAGGACATTGGGGAAAGAGGAAAGTCGTCGAATACCTCAACGGCATTGAATCCACAGCACTCAATCTCAGTAATAACCCGGAGATGGGTGTTGATCGATCAGAACTCATCACTGGCGTTCGAAGCTTTCCTTATGAAAGCCATGTTATCTATTACACTCAAAGTAACGCTCATCTGATCATCATCCGTATTCTCCACTGCTCGATGGACCCAAATCTTCATATCAAAGGCTCAAGTACAGGGTAATACACTCGTTAACTGAGATTTCTTTTCGCTTTTGCTCTTCCGAGCAACTAACAACAAGCAAGTCGCGCAGCGACGTTCGAGCAACTAGCTAGCAAGCGGCGCAGCCGCGTCTAACCACTAGCAGGAAACGAAGTTTCCGTTCTGGCAACTTGTTCCCTCTCTTCCCAAATGCCAGAATACCCCCCTGTTCCTTAATCGTTTAAGTGCCATCCGATGCCTTCTATCCGTTTTGAATCTCGAACCGCCACACCTGCAGCCCTGCTACTGATGTTTCATGGTGTCGGGGCCAGCCCGGATTCACTGCAGCCGCTGGGTGAGTATCTGCACCAGTACCATCCGGGTCTGGAGATCCGGATTCCGGCCGGGTTCTCCCCTTCGACAATCTCCCCTGCGGGTTTTCAGTGGTTTGATCTGATCGGCGTGACCGAAGAGAACCGGCCTGCCAGAGTTCAACAGGTAATGCCTGCATTTGCTCAGCTGATTCGCGATGAGGCAACATCGGCTGGCGTACCACTCGATAAGGTCGTGTTACTGGGCTTTTCGCAGGGCACGATTATGTCGCTGGAATGGCTGAAACAGAGTAATGATGCAGTTGCCGGTATTATTGGCATCGCCGGACGTTTTGCCGGGTTACCACAACAAACACCGGCCTGCTCTGCCCCTGACAACCCTCTGCCGGTCTGTCTTATTCATGGTGAAGCAGATCAGGTGATCAGCGTGACCCAGTCGCAACAGAGCCAGCAGCACTTATCCGAACTTGGCATCAACAGCGAACTGCACCTGCTACCAAACACCCCACACACCATCACCCAGAACATGTACCCGCTGATTACAGACTTCATCCAAAAAGTAATATAGTCGCTCGTGTTTCTTTTCCGAGCCACAAGCAAGTCACGCAGCGACGCTCGGCCTTCGGCTGCTCTACCATCGGCACGGGGCGTGCCTCCCACAAAACCAAACCAGTCCGATTCAACCCCGCAGGCTTTTGCTCTTCCCTAGCAAGCGACGCAGTCGCGTCTAACCACTAGCAGGAAACGAAGTTTTCGTTCTAGCGACTCTCGCGTTCTTTGCGAGTCCGTTCTAGCGACTCTCGCGTTCTTTGCGAGTCCGTTCTAGCCACTCTCGCGTTTTTCGCGAGTCAAAGCGATTCAAAATTCGGACCTCTCGATAATTTTTTCGTTTCAGGATTTCCCCTCCATAGGATTTAGCCTACACTGAGATTTATGAAGCACGCAGAAAGCACTACCTTACCTCTCACCGCTACCCGCCTTACTCAATGGTGGCTGGCGTTGCTGCTTTTGCTGGTGCTGATTGTCATGCAGAGTCGGGTGTTGCCGCTTGAGACGCTTGCCAAACAGCTATTGTCGGTCAATGAGAGTAATGCAGAGCAGTTTTTGCTTCCGGCGCCTGTCGATGATGAGGATCAGCCTTGCGATATAGTGCTTTCAACTGCGCCTCACTACGCACTGCTATCACCGGACTCCATCAGGGTTTACTCCGAAAAATCACCACTGCCCAGCACTCGCTGGGTTACCCCATCCCCACGAGCACCACCCACCTTCGGCTAATTACTCATCACTTTTTCTATCTATTGATGACAGCCTTAAAGGCAGGATTACGCTATGAATAATTATAATGAACTGAAAACTATTCTTCTGGATGCGAACGATGATATCGCCCGTCCCTATGAATTACACGAATACACACTGGACACCCATGCGATTGAGGTGATGACCGATTTCGAAAAAGTCCAGCCGCTGATGATGGAACAGGATGTGTCCATTGATGAAGCCCGACAGATGATGCGCAAAGTACATGTGCGCTCTATCCTGGTGATCGACAAGGACGAAAACTTTCGTGGACTACTCACCATTGCTGATCTGGAAAGTCGTTCCGCGATGAGTATCGCCACCTCCGCCGGACTAAAACGGCATGATATCTCAATCAAAGAGGTGATGACCCCCCGCGAACGGTTACACGCGATGCCTCTGAGCGAGATAAACCATGCCTGTATCGGTGACCTGCTGCGCACTTTGCAGCACACCGGCACCCCGCATATGCTGGTTGTCGATACCACAAAGCATGAGATTCGGGGGGTGATCTCTTCCAGTGATATCGCCCGTCGCCTGAAAGTCCCGGTGGAAATTTCCAAGCGCGCCGCACACTTCCGTGAGGTTGTGAACGTACTGTTTGCCGGACGGGATACTTGATAGAGCAGTGGCCAGATCGTCGCTACGCGACTGGCTAGACGCGGCTTCGCCGCTTGTTAGTGGCTAGAAAAAGCATACAGCAGGCGCTGCGGTTTATTGGCGTTTTGTAGGAGCTGTGCCCACACAACGATAAACCTGGGAAAAGAACAGAACGTCGTGTAGGTACAACAACCTCGCTACGATAAACCAGGGCAATATAGACAACGCAGAAGACTCGGTTTGAAGGGGCTATTGTTCGGGGTGATGTCCGGGCAGTAGTATAACGGGTCATGATCTGCATTTAAGTGAATGGCTCGTTTATCAAAGCCCGGCTTTTTACCGGGCTTTTTATTCGGTAAAGATCTGATCTGACTATTTAAGCGGCAGATAAATATCGGTTAGCAGATCACACTCATCAACCTCGTGAATGAAGTTCAGGTATTGAAAAAAGCAGGGATAGTCCCGCAACTCTTCACCGCTTTCGGGCAGCCAGGTGCGGTACAGATAATAGATGCTCTCATCAATCTTCTCGTGACTGCCCCGAAGATGAATCACCGCACAACGCCCGCCTGGAATAACCCCGGACTTCACACCATAACCATTCGCCGGAACCTCTCCGTCAAACGAACCACAGACATCGAAGCGAAACTCTTCCGGCGCTGAGGTATTGGGGTCATTATAGGGTATGCCAAAGGTTTGACTGCTGTTAACCGGAGACAGACCGGTTTCTTTACGCCAGGCAATAAACTGCCCCACCGCATTCAGCACCTGTTCTCGGGGCCCTTTATGCTCAACCAGCGCCACCGGGGTTTCAGCAAAATTCAGAATCTCAACATTCATTTTCAGCACGCCTCCTGAAGGCATATCAAACTGGAATTTAGAGTGCCATTCCGGCCACTCAGGTGATGCCCTGAATCCACTGGGAGATTGTCCAAAAGTTCGCTTAAACGCCCGGGAAAACGCTTCAGGGCTATCAAACCCTGCTTCATACGCGATATCGATAATCCGCTGCTCATGCTCAAACGCTAACCGGAATGAAGCCCGTTTTAACCGCATCAGCTGGATAAAACGGACCAGACTAACGCCGGTAAACGCAGAAAACAGTCGATGAAAATGATACTTCGACAGCAAAGCGACATCGCTGAGTTGCGCCAACGTCAGCTCAGCATCAAGATTCTGATTAATGTAATCACAGACCCGGTTGATGCGCGAATCTTCGCTTTTCAGACTCATGCAAACTCCTCAGTATTCATGGCAGGGCTAATGATCGCACTGAGCGGGAACAGAATCCTGATCCCCGTTGCTGAATGTTAAAAGCAGTCGTTAGACGTCACTCCGTGACTTGCTAGTTGTTAGAAAAAGCGAAAAGACGGGTAGTGATACAGAGTTTTAACGTATTTAATGCATTTTCAAAGGCACATCCCTAGAGGCTTTTTGCTTTCCGAGCAACGAACAACGAGCGACGGCTTTTATCTAGCAAGCGACGCAGTCGCGTCTAACCACTAGCAGGAAACGAAGTTTCCGTTCTAGCGACTCTCGCGTTCTTTGCGAGTCCGTTCTAGCCACTCCCGCGTTCTTTGCGAGTCCGTTCTAGCGACTCTCGCGTTCTTTGCGAGTCCGTTCTAATCACTCTCGCGCTTTTAGCGAGTCCCCGCTCTTTTGGCGAGCCACGCCCTGCGGCCAACTGCATACGACTCTGTTGCGGCCGCTGTGTTTCGCCTGATATAGCATTTTGTCGGCGGTAGCAAAAAGCGATGAGCGGTCAAGTTTATCGGTTGGCACCATAGAGGCAACGCCAGCACTGATGGTCAACATGTTGCCAACATTCGAACCCGGATGGGCAATAGAGAGTTCGTAGATCTCCCGACGGCAACGTTCGGCAATATCAAGGGTGGCTTTGCGGCTGGTATCCGGCAGCAACAGGACAAACTCCTCTCCGCCATAACGAGCAATAAGATCTGTTGATCGGGCAACCACTTTCTGCAGGGTTTCAGCAACCCTTTTCAAGGCTTCATCACCGCGAAGATGGCCAAAATGGTCGTTATATTCTTTGAACATATCGATATCAATAACGATCAGCGACAGTGGCGCACGGTTGCGCATCGCATGAGCCCACTCCCGTTCCAGGGTCTGATCGTAAAGACGCCAGTTGGCAACGCCGGTGAGGCCATCCTGGAAAGAGAGTATTTCCAGCCTTTTGTTGACGCGCTGCAACTCGTCTTCCATCGCTTTACGCTCAGATATATCAAAGATAAATCCTATCAGCGATTTGGTGATGCCCTCTTCCCGGATAACATGAATAACATCCCGCACCCAGACATACTGTCCATCGGCGGTCAGTGCCCGGTAATCGATTTCGTGATCGAAGCCTTTATCACTTAAGGCGATACAGTTGTTAGCTGACTGCTCCCTTTCATCTTCATGAATACGGTCTATCCAGTCCTGCGCAGATGCCCAGCTGTCCTGAGACCACCCCAACAGCGACTCAATCTGCGGGCCAATATACTCAAACGCCTTGGTCTCCCAGTTAATCTTCCAGGGAATCGCCTTAGTAGACTCAAGTAACGCTTTGTATACGCCGTCCTCATCTTGATCGATCACGTTATCACTCTCCTTGCAACATAAGGAAACAGGGTAGTAAAACTTCGGAACAATAATTAAACACAACCTGATGGCTTAAATCGTCAGCACTCAATATAGCTTAGTTGGGCCAGTCGGGTACAATTCCCTGCGCCATACTCATGCTGTTTTCGTTATAAATCAGAACAGTATCAGCGCTCGCCAGCGCTGAATCAGCAACCGTCAGACCGTACTCACCCACCAGCGTGCCATCCCCATGAATCGTGCCCGAAGGGGTAATAAGGCCATAACCAAAGGGGATTCTGAAGGCTGTGAAGTGATACTCACACTCCACCTTTTTTCCGATCACGATATAACCGCCACAGGTATCAAAGAGCGGAATATGTACATGAGGAAAATCATGGGTTTCGACAAAAATACCGCCACCACCCGCCGTTTGCATGAGGAACTCTTTCTTATAGTCTTTGCCATATTCATAGCGCATCATCGCGGTCTGATATCTGCCTGATGAGATTGAAAAATGCTCACCGGTTTCGATCAGTGAAAGACCGTAATACTTAACGTTCGCACGGGTCGCGGTGACCGTTGGAATCGCAAAACCATCCGGAACCAGCAGCGTCCCCATGCTGCCAAAATTGTTGGCACTGCCGCCGTAAAATACTTCAATGCCGGCTTCCAGCGATTCCTGGGCGGTATACCATCGAGCGTTAACGGCCACATGGGGGGTGTCAGGTTGCGAGGCTGAAATTGCTTGCTGTGAGGCAATATCTATCACCCAGTTGGTAACCCCCTTCTCAACAAAGGCGATCTCCCCGTCGGTGCTCATAACAACCTTACTGGTATCTGGCTCACCATCTTTCACCGCATAGCGGGTCAGTTCTGCGCTTTTAACGATGGTTTCTTCCAACAGACTTTTATCCGGTTGATGCATATCCAGTCATCTCTTTATCGGGCAGCACCCGTGTAAAATAAACCTGAGCCCAAAAACGACTCCACTACTCGGGTAATGGCAATCCGGTTTTGATTTAAAGCGAGCTTAACCCGCAGCCAGATTTGTGTCAGGACCGGTGGCCTTAATCGGCCAGCTGCAGGCAAAGCGATTGCGGCCATTACGTTTGGCCTGATACAACATCCGGTCGGCGGCTGAAAACAGTTCACTCTGGTCAGTCCCCTGCTTCGGTTCCATGCTGGCAACTCCGGCGCTGATGGTCAGCAGTGGTCCGGTGCTCGACGCCGGATGTGGCAGTCCAAGTTCAAGAATACAGCGGCGGCAACGCTCGGCAATATCACGGGCAGCTTCGCGAGCGGTATCCGGCAACAGCAATACAAACTCCTCACCACCATAACGGGCAAAGAAGTCAGTTGAGCGAACCGCAACACTCTGCAACGCTTCGGCTACCTGTCTCAGACACTCATCACCCTGAATATGTCCACACTGGTCGTTGTAGTCTTTGAAATGGTCAATATCGATAACAATCAGGGAGAGGGAGCTACCGGAGCGCAGCGCTCGCGCCCACTCAGTGGTCAGAGTCTGGTCATAGAGGCGACGATTGGGGACTCCGGTCAGGCCATCCAGATAGGAGAGTGCTTCGAGCTTTTTATTCGCCCGCTGAAGCTCCTCTTCCATCGCCTTCCGCTCGGATATATCAAACATAAAGCCGACCAGATCAGTCGTCACACCATTCTTGCGAATAACATGGACAACATCACGCACCCAGACATACCGGCCATCGGCGGTCAGCGCCCGATAATCCGCCTCATGATCGGTGCCTTTTTCACACAGGTTGATGCAGTACTGCGCAGTGCTATCCCGCTCATCCACATGAATCCGATCGATCCAGTCCTGGGCTGATACCCAGCTGTCCTGACTCCAGCCTAACAGCTGTTCGATCTGGGGCCCGATATACTCAAACGCCTTGGTCTCCCAATTTATCTTCCAGGGAATAGCATTGGTTGACTCGAGCAACGTCTTGTAAACATCATCTTCTTGATTAATCACGTCATCTAACTCCATGAAACGTCCGCACCTAAGGTCGACTACCCAACCCCGATTAAGAAATGAAACGTTAAGTATAAAAACTTAATTTCCCGAATATAGCGTACTTCTCCCAGAAAAGGGCTATTCAGTACCTAAACTGCTAACTGAATAAATACTAACCAATTATTATTTCAATGCGAAGGCCATACATCTATCTGGCGACGATAGCGCCGCGATGATACTTCTGCTGCTCTATTCAAAGCAGCTATGCTATGCTCCGCGTCCATTTAAATGAATACCTCACCCATGACGGAGCACGACTGTGGACTACGATTTCACCCACGATATTTACGGCGCGTTCCGGGCTGAGTTTTCCATGGGCCATGAAGCCCTCGGTTATTGGCTGACCTATGAGTTAAGAAGCCGCCAGACGGTTATCGCTGAACTGATGACAATCATCGCTGAACTGCAAAACCATCAGCGCATGGACTATCGGATGGAAGGCGCTGAATACAATCTATTGCTCAGCCGGGATGAGGCCGTAGTGCGTGCTCATGCCCTGGATTCGGAGTTTGAAGAGGAACAACCGGAGGACAACCTGGTGTTCTATGATCAGGAGTCCACCGCCAGCTGCGGCCTGGATGACTTCATCGAGATTATTGAAGGCTGGCAAAGCTTTACGGCTGAAGACTAAACAGCCAGCCGCTAAGTTTACTTACTTAGCTTAATACGGCTTTAACGACTAAGCTCTAAGATTGGTTTTTCACGAAGTATAAAATAACTTCGCTCTGGTTATGTTCAACCAATGAGATCTTGCTTTATCGCCAAAAAAGTAAAGAATGACAAGACGTTTACAGGAGTGACGTAAAAAGCTTATCTACATTTGAGAGGGATCTGGATGTTTTCATTTTTTAATAAAGCCTTTTTAGCCGTATGTCTGACAATACTAAGTTTCTTTGCTATGGCAGGAGAGAATCAGGTTAAGCTTTATACTGTGGAGTTCCCCCCCTACACGATTATTGGCCCGCAAAACGCCATCAGTGGGATCGATGTAGAGGTCGTTAAAGCTGCGTTTGCCGCCGTTGGCATCGAGGCCACCATTTCCGAAGCTCCCTGGAAACGTATTGTCAAAAATATGGAGCATGGCAAAATTGCCGGCACACTTTCCTGCGCCAAAAACCCCACTAGAGAAGCGTTTATGCTCTTCAGCGACCCCACCAGTGAAAACAACCGGGTTGCCATCACCGCTAAAGATTTCGATACCCGCAAGCTGATAAAATTTGCTGATCTACACCATTACCAGGTAATTTCTGTAACTGAATGGGGAGTGGAACAACAGCTGACCCAACACGATGTAAACCATTCAACTACCCCCGATGTTGACAGTGGTATCCGTTCGGTGGTGTACCGAAATGTCGATGTATTCTATAGCGGCGAACTGACGACGCTGTACCATGCCCGAGAACTGGGCCTGCAAAATAAGATAAAGTCCCATCGATTAAACGATATAAAAAGTACACCATTACACCTGTGTCTCAGTAAGCAATACCCAGGCAATGAAGCATTGCTGGATCAATTCAACGCCGGACTCAACAAAATTAAAACTTCGGGGGAATTTGATGCGATATATAAACAGTATTTTTGACACAGCTTTCGCTGAATTTTCACATAGTTTTAGCGTAAAGCAGGAACATTGCCGATGAGTTCAACCTTTACTCAGCGTATCGCTTTTAAGCAAGCCCGGTCTGTACTACTGATCTCAGTGTTGTTGGGGCTTCTCTCAACCAGCTGGCAGATCTATATGGACTTTGATCTGGAAAAACTCAAGCTGCAGCAAGCGGTTGAGCGGATTACCCTTATGAACAGAGAGACGGCAACCCGTGCGGTCTATAATCTGGATAGCGAACTGGGGGGTGAGATCACCGCATCGCTGATATCCAATCCGATTATCATTCATGCCAGTATCATTGATGACTTCGGCGATAAACTTGCCGAACATAGCCGGGAACCCGCTGAGCAAACCCGGACCGCCTCCATAGTCAGCTCCTTTTTTCAGATCAGCAGTCATATTGAAACCCCGTTAACCGTAAGCCCATCCAGTAAGGATAGCGCGAAGCTGATTATCGACCTGGATACATCTCAAATTATCAACAACTATGCCCGCCGCATCACCACCAGCCTGACCGTCGGCATTATCACCAGTCTTATACTGGCAATGATATTCTTGGTGTTAATCTATCGTTACCTGTCGCGACCTATTCTCGATATTGCCAATTGGGTTAACCTGTTACGTCATAATGACCACTGTCCGCAACCACCTTACAATAAACCCGATGAGATCGGTGAGCTGGCTGAGGGGTTTGCCCGTCTCTGGCAGGAGAAAAACGAGAAAACAGACCTGCTAAATGAAACGATTAACAACCTGTCTAAAAGTGAACACTTTTCCCGCTCGCTGATGGATAACGCCGGTGATGCGATGTTTCTCTGCCGGCCTGACAGCACCATTGTCAGGGCCAACCATCAGGCTGAACAGACACTCAGGATCGATGGACAGTTGTTGATCGGTCAGTCGCTGGCAAACTTCAGTAAAAACTATACCGCCGAAGCACTGCAGGTGCTGTTTACCACCATCGATGACAAACAGATCAGCACCATCGAGGACGAGCAAAGCAGCACGCAGGGAGACCAGTTTCCGGTTGAAGCCCGCTGTATCAGAATGTGTCTCAACGATGAAGACTATATTATGATTCTGGCCCGGGATATCTCAGTCAGAAAAGCCGCGGAGAAACAGATCTTCGAACTGGCGTTTTTCGACACCCTCACCGGGCTCGCCAACCGCAGACTATTTATCGATCGCCTGAGTGCTGCGATAAACTTTCATCAGAACAGCCACCATTTTGGCGCAATCCTCTATCTGGATCTTGATCGTTTTAAAACGATTAATGATTCACTCGGCCACCCGGTTGGTGACGCCATTCTTTGCGAGGTAGCAACACGGCTCACCCGGATATTGCCGGAAAAAAGCACCTGCGCCCGCTTTGGCGGAGATGAGTTTGCTGTTCTACTGCCCGATACCGGAAAAACAGCGGAACTCTGTGCTGAAGTTGCAGCCTCCTGCGCGTTGAACATTTTGCAGGAGATGGCGCTTCCCTTTGTGATTGGTGACCACCAGCTCTACTGCAGTACCAGTATAGGCATTGCCATTTTCCCGGATAAACAAAATAACGCACTCGACGTCCTGCGCCATGCCGACACCGCACTCTATCGCGTAAAAACACTGGGCCGTAATAGTTACCAGTTTTTCGATCCGGAGATGCAATCCTCTGCTCAGGAACGGATGGAGGTGGAAAAAGGCCTGCATCAGGCGCTGGAACATAATGAGTTTGAGCTCTGGTATCAACCCCAGGTGAACAGTGATGATCAGATTCTCGGCGCCGAAGCGTTGCTGCGATGGCGACATCCGGACAAAGGCATCATTATGCCCGGGGACTTTATTCAGATCGCTGAAGAGAGCGGTCAGATTCTCGAAATAGGTAACTGGGTGTTAAAACAAGCCATCTCCCAACTGTCAGCCTGGCAAAAGCAGGGTTTGCCTGACCCATTTAAACGCCTCGCTGTTAATATCAGCCCGCTGCAGTTTATGCAGGTTGATTTTGTTGATCGTCTGCTGGATACGCTTGAAAAGGCTGAACTTCCCGGCTTACTGCTAGAGCTGGAGATCACCGAAAATATGTTGTTGAATAACTTTGACATTGCCTGCGGCAAGATGAAACTGCTTAAGCAACAGGGCATATCATTTGCCATTGATGACTTTGGTACCGGCTACTCTTCTCTGCGCTACCTTCATAATCTACCGCTGGATATACTCAAGATAGACAGGTCATTTGTTACCGGTCTGCGCCCCTCATCTGAACAGGCAGCCATTGTAGAGGTTATTATTGCCACCGCGGACCGGTTGAACCTGACAGTGATCGCCGAAGGCGTTGAAACCCTGAATGAACGCAGTGCGTTGATGGAGTTGGGCTGCAACTGCTTCCAGGGTTATCTGTTTTCCAAACCGATCAAAGCTGAGCAGTTCTACGACCGGTTGCAGCAAACAGCACAGAGCAGTCTGGTTGACGGGTAAGAGCATCGATGCCAATAACCCTGTCGTCTTATAACAACCCTGACCGGATCAGGTCGAAGCACTCCATGATCCGGGCAACATACTGATCTTTTGGTCGAAAGCTGCTACTGCTCTTACGCAGCATATCCTGCTCCATATGGTTCAACATCTTATTGAGTCGATAACGATGCAAGCCGGTAGCGGCCTGAAACGGATCGGAAATAATTCCCGCCAGCGCCGCAAAGGCCGACAGCAACGACAACACCCCTGCAATAGTGGCCACAGTAACACCAATGGACGGCGATGGCGGAAACACGCTGTAATACAGGTTACCTAAGGTTTCACCTAAGAAAAATTCACTGGCAGCCAGCTTAGTGCTGACCATCGTCGCCAGCATCAGCGCAATACCGATGCCGCCCGGGGTGAATTTCTGAAAGGCGAAGGCACCCAGTACGGTACAGGAGAGAGTATTGGTAATATCGGCGGAGGCGGTACGGGTAATGCGATACTGAGCCAGCGCTTCATCAACAATAGGCTCCATACGGGCATGAAAATTTACGCTATTCGCGCTACTCATCTCTTCCTGCTGATACAGCCCTCTCAACTCTTCCGCGATAAACCAGCTCAGGGACATCTCTGACTGGCCATGTTGTAACAGATCATTCAGCACCAGTTCACTGATATGGGTCTGCACCTGGGTGGTAAACCCCGCCGGAAAACGCCCCATTATGCGATATAACCCGCCTAGCCGGGAAGAACGACCGACAAAAAAGCGGATCATACTCACCAGCGCAAACAGCGGCGCCCAGAACAAATTGACCGGCGCTCGTAAAACATCAAAACCGAATGCCACCCGGTTAGTTTCTAATGCCGCCGGATAACTAAAGTGCTGTTTGATAAATCCAGGCACCCGCCCGCGACAGCTATCAAAATATCGACGAATACCGCTGACGACGGCCACTTGAATCGCCGCTTGCAGGGCGGCATCGGTGATCTGTTTATCAGGTTCTGAAAAGTGCATCGGGTTTGGCTGTTACTCAGTATTGGATTCTATAAGACCCGCAAACAGTTCCGGGGGTTCCTTGAATGAGTGATGTCTCATCGGTTTGCCGGACAGTTTAACGGCTTAGCATTACAAACAGCTTCAGTTTTGTAAAATTTCACCCCAATTTATACATCCGCCATGAATTTTCAGGTTCATTTCAAGTTCATCATGAATAGTGGTCTTGTAACCGCTAAAGACTCTCTGAACTACTGCGCTTTAGGGACATTTTTACGGGCCTCCGCGATCAACTTAACTGATCAGCCTGAAAAGGCCGGAGGCCACCATAAACCAGAGGAAGAATAATAATGATCACCACGATGAAAACCAAACTTTCCGGTGCGGCTATCGCAATGGCGGCTGCGGGTCTGGCCGGATGTGTAGGCGCTAATGCAGCCAGCTCTTCGACTGCAGCCCCAACAGATACTGTAGAACTCGGACATTGCTATGGGGTAAACAGCTGTAAGGGTCATAACGACTGCAAAACAGCAAATAATGCCTGTAAAGGGATGGCATCCTGTAAAGGTCAGGGTTTTGTTGCTATGCCAATTAAAGCCTGTAAAGATGCTGGCGGCACTGTCAGAGATGACTGGCGTGCTCAGATTGCTAAAGCAGAGCTTACCCAGTGCTTCGGTGTAAACGTATGTAAAGGGCATAATGACTGTAAAACGGCAGATAACGCCTGTGCCGGTCACGGTTCCTGCAAAGGTACCGGCTTTGTTATGAGCACCGCAAAATCCTGCGCGGATATCGGTGGTACAACCAAGTAAGTACTGCGGCTAAACGCTTTGCCTAACGCCCCTTTCCAACCAGCCAGGGGCGTTTCTGTTTACCTGATGGAGTTGCCATGAACGATCATTTTCTGGGCTTTGGCCTGGGGTTGAGAACCCAGCACTTTAATGATGTGCTTGAAAGCCGCCCCGATGTCGACTGGTTTGAGATTATCTCAGAAAACTTTATGGTTGCCGGAGGCAAACCCAAATATTATCTGCACGCCATTCGTGAGCAATATCCGCTGGTGATGCACGGCGTGTCTATGTCGATCGGTTCCACCGAGCCGTTGGACAAAGATTACCTGCAACGTTTGAAACTGCTGGCCAATGAGGTACAGCCGCAGTGGATCTCTGACCACCTCTGCTGGACGGGTCTGGAGGGTGTTAATAGCCATGACCTGCTGCCGATGCCCTATACCGAAGAGGCAATAGACCATATCGCCGGACGGATAATGCAGGTACAGGAAACACTGGGCAGACAGTTGCTGCTGGAAAATGTATCCAGCTATATCAGCTATACAGAATCAGTGATGTCCGAGTGGGAGTTTTACAGCGAAGTGGTTGAGCGTGCCGACTGTCTGATGTTATTAGATATTAACAATATCTATGTCAGTTCACGCAACCATAACTTTGATGCGCAAACCTACCTCAACTCAATCAACCCGGAGCGGGTTCGCCAGTTTCACCTCGCCGGCCACAGTGATTACGGCACCCATGTCATTGATACCCATGATCATGATATCTGTGATCCGGTGTGGGCGCTTTATCGCAAAGCTCTGCAACGCTTTGGGGCCGTCAGCACCATGATTGAACGGGATGATAATATCCCACCCCTGAATCAGTTACTGGACGAATTGCAGATCGCCCGTGATATTGCCGCCGAGGTACTGCCCTGCCCACACGCTGGAAAGCCTGCGGCACAGCTGGAGATCAGATGAGCAAATCAAGCGGAATGCTACACCTGCGCCAACAACAGATGATGGCAGCACTGCTGGCTGGGGATGATGCAATCACCGCTCATATCGCGGGTGACCATAACCTCGATGCACAACAACGTCTGTCAATCTATCAAAGCGGCTATCGATTACGCCTGCGGGAGGTGATCGATAACGATCATCCGGTGCTGGGCAGCTATCTGGGTGATGACCTGTTTGAACAGATGGTGGATGGGTATATCGAATCCGTACCGAGCAGATACCGCTCGCTACGCTACTATTGTGACCCACTGCCGGATTATCTGAAGCGCGACTCGTTTTTCGGTCAGTATCCTCACATTGCAGAACTCGCTCGGTTCGAACGCGGCTTGTTATCATCCTTCGATGCGCCGGACTGGGATACCGCATCAGTGGAAACACTGCAACAACTGCCACCGGAATTGTGGCCCGGGATGCAGTTACGATTTCACCCCAGCCTGCAGCTGTTTAGCAGCCATGATAATGCTGTTGAGATCTGGCAGGCGATCAAAGCTGACCAGACTCCCCCCAACCCGTCACAACAATCGGCCTGCTGGGTTATCTGGCGCAACCGGGAACGACTGACGGAGTTTCGTTCAGCAGCTCCGCTGGAACAGCGGTTAATACACTGTTTCATTGAGGGAGAGAACTTTACCACCGCGGCGGAATTAACCGCTGCAGAGGTCGGCGAAGAGGCCGCGGCGGCGGAACTACTCAGTGTATTAGTACGCTGGCTTGAGCTCGGCTGGATATCTCAGTTAACCGGTTTGGGGACGCAACCAACGCTGGAAATTGCCGAAAAACCTTAACCTGCCGTTTTCGACCAAGCGTTTATAAAAGGCTTTAATAAAGGGTTTGAGAAAAGTTTTGAAAGTGGGGGGGTCAGACTGGGTTGTTAACATGGACAGCGTTATTTACAGTACCCGACTCGTCAGCCAGTGTTATTCTGTTTCGCCCTCTCTGCTTACTGAGATACAGCGCGTTGTCGGCACGCATAATCGTCTGATCCATCGACTCATCAGAATGCCACTGGGCGATGCCGAAACTCAGTGTTACCACAGTCTCCGGCATACTATCCTCAGAGCACAATAGCTCAAGCCGGTGATTAACGTTGTCCAGCAAATTTTCCGCAGCCTTAGCAGAGGCATCCTGAAACAGAAGCAAGAACTCTTCACCGCCCCAGCGAATCAAAACATCACTCTTACGGATACTGCTGTGCAACAGGTCGGCTATCTGACACAAGACGACGTCACCAACAGCATGACCATAACTATCATTGATCTGCTTAAACCGATCAATATCCGCCATCACCACCGTCAACGGCTGCTTGGTTCTCAGAGCGTGCGCGTATGCCTGCTCTAACAACACCCCGCCCTGCCTGCGGTTAAACAATCCGGTTAAACTATCTCTGTCTGCCAGCATTTTCAACTCTGCCTGCTGACTCAGATGTAATCCACGCATAATCATAACGGCGAGAATCGACAGTATTCCCGAAACCAACATATTTATCAGTTTCATATAGAGCAGATATTCACTAAACGGAAACGCTAACACTGGCCTGACTAGCCCTACATTCAGTAGTGCAAACACCAGAACCAGCATGATCGCGGTAATAAACACCCGCCAGCGGCTACTGCTAGTATCCATAACAGCCAGAGCAGACATCGACCAAAGATAATACTGAAAGCCTGAATCAGCCCCCAGATAATAGGTTGCAACAACAGAATGGATTAATACTTCACAGCAGAAAAGCTGAATTGCCAGATTGATTCTGTTCCGATTACTCAGCCGTATACCATATGCCCATATCAGAACACTGATAACATTCAGCCAAGCCAGTATCTCAACACCGGTGAAATAAAAAAACGGTATCAGCAGGAAATGCAACAGTGCGGCCATCGGTGCGATAAACAAGATCACCTGTAAACGGTGATAATCGGATTGCGCCGAAGATTCCTGCTTCTGTAACAACGGCTTAATCATCCATAGAAACTCCAGACCATAGTCGGTTATGGTTTGGTTGTCTTGGGCCAGCGAAGATAATTAATGATCCACCAGCGTTAATGAGCGTTCTGAGTCAACGTCAGAAAACAGCTACATTAAATCAAGGTAATTATGTCGTGCAATAAAGTCAATTGTATAAAAGCACTACTCGACTCTATGACCGACTCTGCCCGACAGCCGGTTAAGGTGCTCTTAGCAGATAAGTGCTCACTTCAGCCTGATCCTTAATCAGCTTTTCCAGCACTTGCTGTTCCAGCGTCTCGTCTTTTTCAAGCAGGCTGTGTTTCAGATGAACTGAAAGCTTGTGCAAACCAAAAAATAGCTCAAACAACCCATCCAACTGCTGCCGGTAGATGTAAGCTTTTTGATCATGAAACACCTTTTCATAAGCGGTCTTTATCTCTATATACTCAGGTGTCCAGCGCATATTACGATAAAGTACAAAGCCATCAGCATCGTCGGCGGCCTTGAATTCCAGATATTGATTCCGCAGCTGATTACTTAATAAAACATAGTGCCCCGCCATCTGGCGGACAAACGCCTGTTGATTGGAAGGGTCAATCTGTTGAATATTGATAGCCGGGGGGGCTGCAGATTTCTCCTCACCGCACCCCGTCAGAACAAAACCTGATAAGCAGATAAACAGAACAGAGAAAGCGACAGATATTAGCCTGGTAACCGATTTCATAGATGAGCCTCTAACCTAAGTGATCACAAAAACAAGATGGCATACACCGCAAGGCCTTCTTTCTTTTCCAGACTCCAGAACACACTATACGCTGAATCTATTATCCGGAAATAGAAACTAGCCCAACAATTACCCAACTTGGGTAATCCTCCTAACGCGCTTTAATATTATTGAAAACAGCCTCAATCAACTCACCAACAGCGACGGTATTCAGACTTGTCTTCATATAGATGCGCAGACCAATCATTTGCACCTGCAGGTGTTTTGCCAGGATGTACGGATCCGAATGCTCTGCAATTTCACCCTGTTTAATCGCCTGCTGAAGAATTTCGGCAAATCGATTTTCTGTACGTTTAAGTAGTTCACGGGACAATTTCATCAGTTCGGGCTGATCATTCCGGGCCTCCGACAGGGTTTTCACCAGCATACAGATCTCGCTGGGATTGGTGTCGCGCCGTTCGATCACCACATTGCGAAAAAATGCCTCCAGTCCCGCCAGCGGTGAGCCCGCTTCCGCTATCCTCTGCTCCAGTACTGTCGCCATCTCCCGCGAGTAGCATTCAAGTGTTTCGCTATAGAGTTTCTCTTTACTGCCAAACGCGGCATAGATGCTTCCCGGCCGCATATCGAGTGCCTGTTGCAGATCCCGGGTTGACGCGCCATTAAAACCCTTTTCCCAGAACAACAGCATCGCTTTGTGAATTACATCTTCACGGTCATATTTAGCAATATTTGCCATCTCATCAGCCTTTTTGAACAGTTGTTCAAATTCTATCTTGAACAACTGATCAAAATCAAATAACCTAGAATAATTGAGCAGTCGCTCAAAAAAAACCAAAACTCAACAGTCAAGACAACACCGACTTCACTTTAAGGTTATATGATGAACAATTTAACTGTACACACGCTGGAAACAGCACCCGAAGCCAGTCAGCCACTGCTACAAAACTCAATCAGAAACTTTGGTTCACTGCCAAGCCTGCACGGCGTGATGGCGGAATCGCCTGTTGTTCTTGAAGCTTACCAAATGCTGCATAAGTGGTTTCAGGAAAGCTCTTTCAACGCTGATGAACTGACCGTTGTATGGCAAACAATCAACGTTGAGCATGAGTGTCACTACTGTGTTCCGGCCCATGCGGCTATCGCTAAAGCGATGAAAGTGGATGATGCACTGACCACTGCACTGCGCAACCGGAAGCCAATGCCCAGCGCAAAACTTCAGGCGCTTCACGATACAACCCTGCTGATCGTGCGTAACCGGGGGCAGGTAGATGAAACCGATATCGCCGCGTTTTACGCAGCGGGCTACACCCAGAAACACCTGTTGGAGATCATTCTTGGCCTGTCACAGAAAGTGATGAGCAACTATATCAATCACCTGGCTGACACCCCTATTGATGAGCGCTTTGCAGCCTTTGTCTGACAGTCCTTTAGCCGGCCAGTCACCGATGACTGGCCTCGCCAATGCCCCTTCTTCCACCAACCTTTTGCAAGCAATCAGCCGATAAAGCAAACAGAATGCGGAGTAAGAGCCTGACGATCGGTCACAAGAAAACGCTGCGGCGAATATTCCCTGTAGAGCAGAATAGTTGATGACAATGTGCATCGCCACGTAAACAACACTGACACGTTAACAACACAGGCTGATGGCATCGATATTGGTAGCGTCTGTCAGACAGCAGAGATGAGTAGCCCGGAAGAAACGGTCAGCACAACAGGCCACCCAATCAATCGGACAGTCAATCGGACAATCATTAAGATTTGTAGCAGATTTATGTCTGTTCCGGCACAGACATGAAACGCCTGAACGACAGGCATTAAAAAGGCCACATGTTGCGGCCTCTTTAGTCGTGAAACAGCAAATTACTTCTTACCATCGTCACTCATGAGCTTACGCACTTTGATAAATCCCCAGATCATAGCGCCAGCCATTGCTGCAACGCCTAGCAGGCTAGGCCACAGTGTTTCGAACAGATACGGATCCATAACAGTTACCTTTCTTGTGTTTCAAACTTGTTATTGATACTACTCCCGATAGCATTAGCAAATATTGATATAACTCAACAAGTCGACTGATTAGAGCAAATGGTCAAAACATAAAGCTGAAAACACGAAGCCTGAATACAAAAGCCCTGCGCAACATTAGCACAACCACTACCTCCCCTGCCTCTCATTGAAAATACGACCCATAAGCAACCAGGCAAAACTGCCGTTTAATCATGCTCCTGAAGCAGGGATTCTCACGGCCAGCCGGTCAAAGTTATCAACCTGAATCACCTGGCTCCAATCAATAAATCCAAAGCCTTTATTGATATATCAAAACATAGCTTTTGATAGTCTTCCTGCTCAATTGATGCCTTTTAAATAGAAAAATACAATCACAGAATACCGTGAAACAATCTCAATTAAATCCTTATTTATCAACAACTTAAAATACAAATTCAGTCAATATAAAATCCCATCAAAAATAAATTAAAAGCCCTTTTAAAACAATGGCTTACAAACCAAAGGATATCTTAAAATACTTTTGATTGATCAAAATTTATTATATAATAATCTTAATTAATTAAAGAATCTTCATTAAAAAGGTATTGATCATGCAAGAGAGAGAAATTAAGCTTCTATTTAAAGCGGGAGTGTTTGATTCCTGCCAGGCAGCACCGGTCTCTATTGCCCGTGGCTGGCGGCTGAAATTCATCACAAAACATAACGAAGTACTCACCCTTGATCTGCAACGCTCAAGAAGTGAGCGGGAATTTAAGAGTCTTGATGGCGCGGCCGCCGTTGCTAAACGAATCGGATTTGAATGGTTAAACGTTCAGATTGGCGATATGGAATGGCAGGAAAAAGTTTGATCATAAGAAAGCTGTTTCAGTGACTGTTGAATCACTGAAACGCTATTTGTAGTCGCCGGTGACGGCAAACGCCGCTCTGTTTACTGAAACAGTGGGCCCTGATGGATACAACCTGTCAGCAGCCAATTATGAGTAACACAGAGGAAGGGGAGCTGGTGAACTGCACGCGGCCCGGTACCTCAATAAAAATGAGATATAAAGAGGTACCGGCCCGGGCAAGAGGAGCTTGATTAAGCGCTTAATCAGCTCTAAAGATGAGCTCTAAAAATAAGCTCTTTAGCGAAGCGGTTAATCATTTTCCGCCGAGGGCGGCATCTATCTTTTTGTCGGTATTATATTGACTCAGTGCGTATACTGACCAGATCGCGGCGGGCAACCAGCCTACCAGAGTCAACTGAAGTATCAGACAGATAATGCCCGCAAAAGGCCTGCCGATGGTAAAAAACTGCAGCCAGGGAAGCAGCAGAGCTAACAACAATCGCATGGTTAAATCTCCTTTTTTATAACGTCATCAGTCCAGCCACTATCAGCCGATAATTCCGTCACGCAGTTCCGCTTCGGTCGCTTCACGTACGCTGATTACTTCGACTTCAAAGTTGAGAGTTTGCCCCGCAAACGGATGGTTGGCATCGATCGTGACTTCACCCTCAGCCTCATCAATATGAGTGATCATCACCAGTTGCGCGTCACCTTCTTCATCATCTAACTGGCACAGCATGCCCACTTCAATTTCATCAAAGCCGGCAAACGACTCAGCATCAATAATACTGACTTTTTCTTCGTCATACTCGCCATAGCCCTGCTCAGGTGGGACGGTAACGCTAAAGGTATCGCCCACAACACGCCCGTTCAGCGCTTGTTCCAGACCCGGTATAATATTTTTCTGGCCATGGATATAGGGCAGCGGCTCGCCATCCCGGGAGCCGTCCACTTTCTCCTGGTCTTCGTTAAAGAGGGTGTAATGGATCTCTACATAGCAGTTATTACTGATATTCATTTAGTTCGTTTCCATGGTTAATATTGTTGTCAGCCAGCTGCCAATCGCTTCAACCTCTGGCAGACAGAGGCCGTGATCTACCGGCCAGCAATGCCATTCAGGCTGATACCCTTGCTGTTGTAGCAGTTCACATGCCTGGACACCCAGGATCATCGGCACCACATCATCTTCACTGCCATGATGGATAGCAACCGGTATTGACCGGTTGGCATCAGTGCGGTGCTGTTTAATCAGTTCAGCAGTGGCCACATAGGTTGACAGGGTCAGCAGACCCGCCAGCGGTTTGGGACAGCATAGTGCAGTATGGTAAGCCACTGCGCCGCCCTGAGAGAAACCGGCCAGCACGATCTTTTCTGAGGGAATTCCCCGGGCTATTTCATGCTCAATCAGCGCATTAATCTGACTGACTGAACGCAGCAAGCCATCCACATCAATTTTGCGTTCCAGCTTCATTTCCAGAATGTCATACCAGGCAGGCATCTCCCAGCCCCCGTTCACCGTTACCGGTTGCACGGGAGCATTCGGGAATACGAACCTGACCGGCAGTGTATCCGGCAGATTAAGGGCCGGTACCACGGGCTCGAAATCATGCCCATCAGCCCCCAGCCCATGCAGCCAGATCACACTGGCAACCGCGGGCTGCACCGGTTCGACTTCGACACAGGGCAATCGTTGTTCTGTCATCTTTTAAGCTCCGTCAGTGTTCAGGGTGAGAGTCGGTCGATCTGCCACTGACCCTCCACCAGCGTATAGCTGAAGCGGTCATGTAGACGACTTGCCCGCCCCTGCCAGAATTCGAAATGACTGGGAATCAGGCGATATCCGCCCCAGAACTCAGGATAGGGAATATCCCCTTCAGGATGCTGTTGCTGTAGCTCAGCCACCGCCTGTTCCAGCGTTTCGCGGCTGTCGACCACTGAACTCTGATGCGAGATAGCAGCACTGATGCGGCTGCCAACCGGGCGTTCGTTAAAATATTTGCGTCCCTCTGCAGCGGAGAGTTTCTCTACCCGCCCCTGGATCCGCACCTGCCGCTCCAGCCCATACCAGTAAAACATCAGCGCGGCCTGAGGGTTATCCGCCAGCTCCTGACCTTTGTGACTGCGATAGTCGGTATACCAGGCAAAGCCTTCAGCGCCAAAATGCTTCAGCAGGACAATCCGTGCCGAGGGCATACCCGAAGCACTGGCGGTAGCCAGTGTCATCGAGGTGGCATCATCGGGACGGTATTCGGTGGCCGTATGCATCCAGTCAGCAAACTGCTGCACCGGATCAGCCGCCAGATCGGATCGGTTAAGAGGGTGCGCCTCATACTCTCGGCGCAGGGCTTTAAAATCACCCTGATCGGATTGACTCATAGATAACCTGAAAATTAAAACGCTGTGATTTTAGAATCCATTATGCAGCACCGATTTCGCTCATGCCGAAACAGATTATTCAGCCGCTATAATACTTCACAATGCGTTCAACATCACGGAGATACGCACCCCCGAACAGCAGCAGATGGTTCAGATAGTGATACAGATTATACAGATCAGCCCGGTCTCTCCAATCCGGAAGAATATCGCTATGAGCTTCATACACCTGATAAAAGCGCTGATTAAATCCGCCAAACATCTGTGTCATCGCCAGCTCCGCTTCTGCCCAGCCATAATAGACCGCCGGATCAATCAATACCGGTTCCCCATGGGGGCCACAGATAACATTACCCGACCAGAGATCACCGTGCAGCAGCACCGCTGGCTGAACGGGAACCCGATCAGGCAACCGGTCACACAGCCATAACAGCTGATCAAACAGCGCATGGGAGATCAGCTTGAGCGCCAAACAACGCTCGCCCAGCGACTGATAGCGTTGTCGCGCATAAAAACGGTAGCCATCCGCCTGCCAGCGGTTCACCTGCCGCGAGCCACCACAGAACGTATCGCGTTGAAACCCAAAGCCGCGTCCCGCGGGATCAGCGCACTGATGTTGCAAAGCCAGCCCCATGCCAAGCTGCCGGTCAAAATCTGCGGTTGGGGGCGCAGGGGATAGATACTCCATCAACAAATAATTACCCGACTGCAGCACCACCTCGGGCACCCTGAGGGTTTGGCTCTCAAGTGTCTGATAACCGAGCGTTTTCAACCCCCCAGCCTCTGCGGCGGCTTGCTCATCAGTCCCGCCCGGCACCTGCTTCAGAACCAATTCAACGCGGTTACCCTGCCTATTTTTCAGGCTGAGCTTACTGATCTGTGCCACACAGCCGCCACTCAGCGGTGTCACCCTGATAAGCTGCAAAGATTGCTGTTCTATCCATTTGGCTATGGGTTGAGGTAACAAATCTGGCATACTCTGAGTTCTGTTTTCAGCAATGGTTAATATCGCAATGCATGGCACACCTGAACATTTGACCGCTTGTCACGAATGTGATCTGCTGATTGAACAGGTAGCAAACCAGCCTGGCGAGGATGTTATCTGTCCTCGCTGCCATGCCCGTTTATATTACACCACCCCCAACAGCATTGAACGCTTACTGGCACTGTCGGTCGCGGGGCTGATTCTGTTTATCCCGGCGAATATTTTTCCCATTCTCAGCTTACGGGTTTTTGGCCAGAGTCAGAGCGAGATTATCCTTCAGAGCGCCATGTCGCTTTACGAAGGCGGGCTGGCGCTGGTTGCCCTGCTGATTCTTCTATTCGCGGTCGTGGTGCCGCTGTTCCAGTTAATTGCGCTGTTCTATATCAGCTCCACTCTGCACTACCGCTGGGAGGGACGTTTGCTCAGACAGGCGATGCTCAGCTATCAGCACCTGCGCGGCTGGGGGATGCTGGAGATCTTTCTGCTCGGCGTGCTGATTTCGATTATCAAACTGAAAGATATCGCTGACCTGGATATCGGCCTGGGACTTTACAGTCTCGGCGCGCTGATTGTGGTCATCACGCTCAGCAGTATTTTTTTCAATCCGCATCAGATCTGGCATGAGATCGACCTGCACCGCAAACAGAGATACGCTGATGACTGATCACCCTTCACCCCGACGCACCGCCCGCAATAGCGGCTATCTTCTGTGTATCGATTGTGAAAAGCTACACCGCATCAGTCAGGAGGGGCAACACTGTGACCGTTGCGGTGCCCGTCTGCACAGCCGCATACCCAATTCGATGAACCTCAGCTGGGCTAGCCTGCTGGCAGGAATACTGTTGTTTCTGCCGGCAAATCTGCTACCGATTATGACGTTCAAGTCGTTTGGCCAGGGAGAACCCAGCACCATTCTTGGCGGTATACTCCACCTGCTGGAACAGGATATGCTGATGATCGGTCTGGTGGTATTAATCGCCAGTATCGTCGTACCCGTATTGAAAATCATCGCTTTAACAATTTTGCTCTGCACCGTGCAGTTTCGCCTGCAGACCAATCTACGCCAGAAAACCATGATGTTTCGGGTAGTGGAGTGGATTGGTCGCTGGTCGATGCTGGATATTTTTGTAATCGGGATATTGGTAGCACTGGTACAACTGGGTAATATTGCCCATATTGAAGGCAACAGTGGCGCAACCGCCTTTGCGATAGTGGTGTTACTGACCATGTTTTCCGCTATCGCCTTCGACACACGCCTGATTTGGGATAACGGCATGCCGGAAGCGGATCTGCCACCCGAGAATACTGATCAAAAGGATGAACGATGAGTACCCCTCAAACTGATAATGCCCCTGCAACACCGCTGGTTAAACGCCATCGCGGACCGTCGGTAGTCTGGCTGTTACCCTTTCTGGCGGCGATTATTGCCGGCTGGCTGGTAATTAAAAGCTACCAGGATGCGGGCATTATGATTGAGGTGCAGTTTGAAACCGCAGAAGGCCTGGAAGCCGGTGTTACCCGGGTGATGTATCGGGGACTACCCACCGGAAAGATCAAAACGCTGAAACTCAATGAAGACCTCAAAAGCGTCACCGCCGTGATCGAAATGGAGAAAGAGGCGGCCGAGATTCTAGCCGATGGCACCCGTTTCTGGCTGGTCAAGCCACAGATATCGCTCAGCGGGGTAAAAGGGCTGGATACCCTGCTCTCGGGGTACTACATAGAGTTGCAGCCAGGCAAAGGCAATGAACGTTACAGTTTCGTCGCCGATAATGAACCTCCACCGCCGCTAAAAGACCGTCAGGGACTCTACCTTTCTCTGTTAGCCGATTCAGCACAATCGATACAGCGCGGCGCCAAGGTTTATTATCGTCAGATAGAGGTGGGCGAGGTTATCAATTTCGGGCTGACCGACAGCAGTGAACAGATCCGCATTGAGCTGTTTATCGAGCCTTCCTATAGTCACCTGGTCACCGACAGCACCCGTTTCTGGAACGCCAGTGGTATCAGTCTGAAAGCCAACCTGTCACGGGTCGATCTGCGCTTTGGCTCGCTGGCCGCGATCATCGCTGGCGGCATCAGTTTCTATACACCGCCCGATGATGAGAGTGTTTTAAGCCCGGGCCATCAGTTCCATCTGTTTGCGGACTTTGAAGCCGCTGAAGACGGCATTGTCGTTAATGTTAAATTCCCCGCCCGCACCAGTGTGCATGAGGGAACCCGGGTTATCAGTGAAGGGATTCAGATCGGCCGGGTCCAGAGTCTGCAGCTGAGCGAAGATCTGACAACCCTCAATGCCCGCTTACTGATCGATCCCCGCGCCCGTCCTCTGCTGCGCTCAGGCAGCCATTTCTGGTTACCCAAACCGAAGCTGTCCCTGAACCGGCTACAGAACATAGGCGATCTGATTCAGGGGTCTGCCATCGTGCTGCAACCGGGCACCGGGGAGGCGATGTTTAACTTCACCGCGCTGTCTACCCCGCCCGCTCACCGGCCGGAAATCTCGGGCCTCAATATCCGCCTTGAGAGCGACCGACTGGGGTCTCTCGACTTTGGTTCGCCGGTGATGTACCGGCAGATTCCGGTAGGTGAGGTAAACGGCTATGAACTCAGTGCTGACGGCAGCGGCGTACAGATCTATGCCACCATTCAGGAGCAGTACGCCGATCTGGTCAAACACAACAGTCGCTTCTGGGAAGAGAGTGGCATCAAAGTGAAAGCCGGTGTCGATGGCGTTGAGCTGGAAAGCGGTTCTCTCAGCAATATCCTCAACGGCGGTATCGCCTTCTTCACCCCCGATACCCGGGATCAGAAAACCGTCGCGCAGGAGCATAGCTTCCACCTGTTCCGGAACTTTGATAATGCCAGCAAGCAGGGGCGACTGCTGTACCAGGAAAACGCCGATAAACTGGCTGTGCGACTGAAAGCGGAAGAGTTGGGATCAATCAGCAGCGGCGCGCCAGTGCTGTATAAACAGCTGTCGGTCGGCACCGTCAGCCACTATGCGCTGTCAGAGGATGACAGTGTCATTATCCACCTGTTGATCGATAAGCCCTACCGCCACCTGGTTACCGATCAGAGCCGCTTCTGGAATGCCAGTGGCGTCGATGCCAGTCTCAATCGCAGTGGTGTCAACATTCACACCGAATCGTTGCAAACGCTCTTACGGGGAGGCATCGCCTTCGCCAACCTTAGCGATAACGGCAAAGCTGCCACCTCCCGCCAACTGTTTAAACTCTACAACAAACGCACTAAAGCATTACAGATGGGGCCGGATATCAGCGTCACCTTCCCGCCCGGACCGAACATCACCGTCGGAGCGAATGTCTATTTTAAAGGGCTGGTGATGGGCAGAGTGGAACAGGTCCGGCTGCTGGACAGTATGGGCAGCGCGGAAACCCGGATCGCCCTGACCGAGGAAGGCCGCCTACTAGCCCACAATGGCTCACGCTTCTGGATCGCCGCACCCCGGATCAGCCTGTCCGGCGTGGATTACCCAGAAACCTTGATCGCGGGCAACCATATCGAAGCACTGCCAGGCAATGGAGCACAGCAACTCAGTTTTACCGGGCTGCCCGAAAGTCCCGCAGAACGCAGTCTGCCGGGTCTTAACATTGTGCTGCAGACCCAACAACTCGGTGCCATCGACATCAACAGTAATATCTACTTCCGGGGTATGCCGGTCGGTTATGTCTCGGGCTATGAGCTGAGTGATGACAATCTAAAAATAAAACTCTTTGTGAATATTAAAGAGCGCTATAGTAAGTTGATTAACGAAACCAGCCGATTCTGGAATATCGGCGGCATTGATGCCGAATTTGGACTATTTAAAGGACTAAAAGTGGAAACCACCAATCTGGAAAGTTTTGTTCAGGGCGGCATCGCCTTCAGCACACGCAATACCAACAGTGAGCCGGTCAGCTCAGGTTATCAGTTTGAGCTCTATGAGCAGGAGCCCGACAAGTGAGGCCTACAATACTGCTGCAGATCGGTCTGCTCTGCATGCTGATGTTATCAACCGGCTGCGCCACCAACTCTGCCAGCAATTTCAAACTCAGTAATCTGGCGAAAAGTGATATCGACAGCGTCACGGATATGCATATCAAAGAGGTCCGTAAACTGTCCCGTGAACTGACCATCAAATTGTATAAGCGCAACCCCCGTGAACTGGCCAAAGCACCGCCCGGCACTACGGTAAAAAAACGCATCGCGCAGATTTTCAGTAATCAGCGCATCCAGGGGTTTACCGAGCTCAATGGCCTCAAAGGCACTGCCGCCATCACCCTCAGTTTCAGTGAAGAGTATCAGGGAGACCGGGTGTTTGCGCTGATGGCGGGCATCAGCAGTATGCTCTACTCCGCCTATAACTATCAGGATGAATTTTTTATTCTCGACGAGATTGATCAACAGAAGCTGTATAACAGCGCGCGCAACCTGGAAACCGTCTCATGGCAACTGAATAACCGTCAAGATCACACCGGCGAGCGTTATATACTCAGCAATGGCATCTCAGAGAATGGCATCCGCAACCTCAGTTATGAGCGGCTGTTTGGTAAGCTGATCAGCCTGCAGGATATGATGGCGCTGCTAATCGCAGACACCACCAACCGTAACATCACCCGGGTAGTCCAGAGCGCTGCATCAATGACCTTCCTGCCCATCTGACGGGCTTATTGCTTCATCTCTTTAATAAACTGATCCGACGCCTGGATCGAGCGCTGCATCTCTGCCAGCAAGCGGTCGATATCCCGCTTAATGCCACCAAACTCCCCTTTCAAAGAACCGATCGCCCGTGCATTGAGGTTATGTTTGAGGAACAGAGTGTTGTCTTTCAGCGCCGACAGCACCGGCTGCATTTTTGCTTCCGCCTTTTTCAGGCTGGTATGTAGAGCATTATAACGGGATTTTGTCTCTTTCAGGGCCTGGGCGCTCTGGCTGCGCAGCTTAGTATTGGTGTACTGACCCAGTTCCTCTTGCCATTCATCAAACAGCGCTTCGGCAACATCTTCAACCTTGCGAATATTGTCACTGACCGATTTGGCCGCCGCTTCACTATCATCATAGGCGGACTGCATATCGTTATAGACCGACTCCAGCTCGCCGCCATCAAAGTTCACCACTTTACGAAACTGGTCAAGCGCTGAAACAAACTCCTCCTGAGCATCGTCCTGAGCAGCACGGGTATCTTCAACCCGGTCTACCAGAATATCCCGTTTATGGATTCCGACCTTTTCCATCGCCGAATAATAGGCACTCTGACAGCCACTTAACAGAGGCAAAGCCAGAACACAGGCTAGTAATACACGTTTCATAACATTCCTTCTGAATCTGTCACAGCGGTTTATTGATACGGATATTACCGATTTTATGGTTCTGATTCAGTTCCAGACAGACATCCGCACGGGTGGGCATCTCCTCCAGCATATTACGGGTCAGTCTTTCATAATGCTGGATAAAGCGGCGAATCTCCCGTTCATTCATAATACGCAGGTGCTGGGTGGGCTGCTGGGTATCGTAGAAATAACGCACCCGCTCCGCCAGTTTTTTCTCCTGTTGAGAGCGCCACTCAAACACCGACTCCATACTTGGAACTTTAAGCATAATCAGTACATCGATCATGCCGAACAGTTCTTTGTAGCTGCCTTCAAGCTGCTGATTGACATAGTTGCGCCAGAATCCTAACGGGTCCTCACTGCGCTCCAGATCATTCACCGACTCAGCTAACTGACTCTCTGATTGTGCTGAAGCGCCAACACACCAGCCCTCCAGCACAATCACATCAGCTTCACCATGCCACTCCTGCCACAAGACGGGAGGACAGCGATCATCGATCGACTTATCAAATACCGGAATTTTTACGTTTCGGCCCTCTTCACCAAACTCCCCTTTGAGTGCCCGTATCAGCTCGAGACCCAAATCAACATCATGGGTGCCAGGAACCCCACGGGTTTTCAGCAAAGGATGGACAGAGTGCGCCAGTTTTTCCCGGTCTTCCCGGGTTTTATAGAGATCATCAATCGACAGACCGACCACTTTAAGGTCGAATCCCTCTTCGAGAATCACCTCCAGCAGATTAAACAGTGTCGACTTACCCGCCCCCTGGGCACCATTAATCCCCACCACCAGCGGCCCCTGCTGCTGCTCTTTGCGGGCCACCAGCCAGGCGCCCAGAGGGACATAGATAGTTTCTAATAATTCAACCAGACCAATATCGACCTTGAGCGATTCCAGTGTCGAGGCAAACGCTTTTTCAACCCGACGCACCGCCTGCTCACGCGCCTCCGATGTCAGACACAGCTGATTGGATGGCCATTTACAAAGTGAACTCATAACTTCGCTCCCTGATGCTTAACCCGATTATCACGCAACCACCGCTGGATTGCATTTATCTGTTCTGTTTCCATCAGTGATGGCGCATGGGTCATGCCTGGAATCCGGTAAAGATCGATATCCGGACGCAGCTGTTGCATCCGCTCTACAGTATCTGCGGTCAGTACATCGGACTGATCTCCCCAGATCAGCATCTGCGGACACCTCACCTGGCTCCAGACAGGCTCAAGATCAATATCCTGGATCTCCCGGCTTTGCTCCGCAATACGGGGGTCGTAGTGCAATCCATACTGGCCATCTGAGGTCTGCCGGTGACCATACTTCGCCAGGTGCTGCCATTGCTTGTTATTCAGCCCCTGATAGGCGCTATAGGTGGTACGCATATACTGTTCTACCGCCGCAACAGAATCAAAACGATGATCGCCCAGATAGTCAGCAATCCGCTGCAGCGCGGCTTTAGCGACAAAACTGCCGATATCATTCAGCACCAGCGAACGGATCGGAGAGTTTGGCAACGCCGCCAGGCAGGTGCCAATGATGCCGCCCATGGAGGTGCCGATCCAGTCAACCTGATCAACATCCAGACGCGCCAGCAGGGTCACCATATCGCTCAGATAGCGGGGAATATCATAATTTACGCCTGTCGGAAGCCAGTCACTCTCTCCCCGTCCAGGCATATCCGGGCATACCACCCGGTAATCCCTGCACAGCACCCGTGCCAGGTCATCAAAATCACGACTATTACGTGCCAGGCCGTGGACACACACCAGCACCCGGTCGTTATCGGCATCGCCCCACTCATGATATACCACCCGGTGAAAACCCTGGGGATCGAGTGCCATCACTGATCGGGTTCGCATAACTATCTCCTGTTTTCTGCAAGGTCATCTAAAACGACAACCGATACGTAAAGCTAACATCTGGTAAAGAATTGTAAAGTGCAGAACAAATCTACTTACGCGCCTGAATAGATGTATTATGATTTGCTAATCTATTCACTACAGCGACTGACGGACAGGTAATGGCTGAACAGCGAGCAAACTCTTTTTATCAAAATAATAAGCAATGGCTGTTATCCATACTCATTTTGCTGGGCGCTGTAGCAGTCTTTGTATTACTACAAATAACCAAACCGACTGCACCCTCTCGTCCAGCAAAAGAGAAAGTCTGGACCGTTAAGGTGATTACAGCAGAACCGGCCAGTTATTCCCCGCAGCTGTCCCTCTATGGCCAGATCGAGTCACCCTCCAGCAGTACACTGTCATCATCGATCAACGCCTTTGTTGAAAAACGTCTGATTTCCGAGGGCGACAACGTCAATGCCGGACAGCTGCTGGTGCAACTGGATAACCGCGATGCATCATTGCTCCTGGCCCAGAAACAGGCGGACGTTGACAGAATTGAGGCGCTGATTGCGGCAGAGAAAGTCAATTATCAGGCCAACATTAAAGCCTTAAAAATAGAGCAGGAACTGGTCGGCATCACCCAACTGACATTGCAACGTTACCAGGACCTTAGCAGCCGCAAACTGGCCAGCCAGAATCAACTGGATGACGCCCGCAAGACCAAACAGCTGCAGGCACTATCCCTCAACAGTCGTCAGCGAGCGATCGATGACCACCCTAACCAGCTGGCACAGCTGCAGGCGCAGCTGAAACAAGCCACTGCGATGCGTGATAGTGCCGCGCTCGATCTGGAGCGCAGCCAGATAACCGCGCCCTTTGCTGGCCGTATCGCGGCCGTCAGTGTCGCCGCAGGTGAACGGGTACGTAGTGGTGATGCACTGCTCACGGTCTATGACACCAGCACCCTTGAGGTACGCTCACAGGTTCCCAGCCGCTATCTGCCCCAACTTCAGCAGCAACTGAAGCGCGGCGAAACCATCATCGCCACAGCAACACTGGATGGTCAGCCACTTGAGCTGACCCTTGAACGCTTCGCTGCCGCAGTCGCTAACGGCAGTGCCGGGGTCGACGCACTATTTCGCATCAAATCCGATAACTATCGCGGCGAACCGGGTCGCTCGCTGTCACTGGATCTGACCATGCCGGAACAGAACAATCTGCTGGCGCTGCCGCCACAGGCGATCTTTGGCACTGACCGGATCTACACCGTAAAAGATAACCGGCTACAGGGTGGTACCATCGAGCGGATTGGCGATTTACGTAACAGTGAGGGCGAATCGAAAGTACTGGTGCGCAGCACGGCCATCCAGCCCGGCGAGCAGATACTGGCAACCCAGTTGCCGAATGCAATGACCGGTCTGCTGGTTGAAGTTGCCGGCAGCCAGACTGACAAACAGGCTGTAGCGAAGAGGGCCGCAAGCGCTGACGCGAAGTCTGCCTCAGCAACGGCCGAGGCGGAGTAAGTTATGCCGACCACTCAAGGGCCGCTGAAAAACCTGATCACCCTGTTTACAGAGCACCGGGTGGCCGCCAACCTGCTGATGATGCTGATGATACTGGCGGGAATCTGGGGGTTGAAAAAACTTAACACCCAATTTTTTCCCACCTTTGAACTGGATATTATCACCATCGCAGTACCCTGGAGCGGCGCGGCAGCGGAAGATGTCGAAAGCTCGATCATCCTACCCATTGAGCGGGAACTGAAATCCGTCAACGGCATCGACGCACTCTACTCAACGGCGACTCAGGGGTCTGCTTCGATCCGTCTGGAACTGGAAGAAAACAGTGATGTTGCGTATATCCTCGACGAAGTAAAACAGAAAGTCGATGGCATCACCAACCTGCCTGCGGATGCCGAAAAGCCGATTGTACAACGGGTGATACGCTACGATGATATCGCCAGAATACTCATTACCAGCGACAAAGCCACCGCACAGGAACTACGGATTCTGGCACGCCAGTATGAACGTGAGCTGCTGCAGCGGGGTATTCGTAAAATCGACTTTGTCGGCATGCCGGAGGAGGAGATCGCTATTCAGATCCCCTCCAGCCGCCTGCATGAGCTGGGTCTGAGTCTCAGTGACGTCGCCCAGATTATCAATCAGCGCAGCGTTGACCTGCCAGCAGGTACCGCCGCCCAGGGGGATGGCTCACGGCAGATTCGCAGCCTCAGTCAGCAGCGTGATGTCGAGGGCTTTAGTCAGTTGCCATTGATTACCGCCGAAGATGGCCGCCTACTGCGACTGGGCGATGTCGCCACCATTGACTGGCGTAATCAGGACAACCAAACCTATATCTCCTATCGGGGACAACCGGCGATCCAGTTGCTGCTGCGCCGCACGGAGAACGAAGACACCCTCAAAGCCGCGAAAATAATGCGTGACTGGCTTAGCGAACGGCAACCCACTCTGCCACCTGATATTCAGCTGATCGCCTTTGATGAGGGTTATGAAGCGATTCAGGAGCGGATTAATCTGCTCATTAAGAACGGCGTAGGCGGACTGGTTCTGGTGATCGCCACGCTCTTTTTGTTCCTCAACGCCCGGGTCGCCTTCTGGGTGACGGTGGGGATTCCCGTGTCCTTTATGGCCACACTGGCGGTGTTGTATGGCATCGGCGGCAGTATCAATATGATCAGCCTGTTCGGCATGATTATGGCCCTGGGTATTATTGTCGATGATGCCATCGTCGTCGGTGAGGACACCCTCACCCACCTGCAGATGGGCGAGCCCGGGTTGAAAGCGGCCATCGGCGGTGCTCACCGGATGCTGGCACCGGTGATGGCCTCCTCCCTCACCACCATTGCGGCGTTTTTGCCGTTGCTGCTGATAGGCGGCATTATCGGCAATATTCTGATCGACATCCCCACCGTGGTGATCTGCGTCATTATGGCGTCGGTGGTGGAGTGTTTTCTGATTCTCCCCGGCCACCTGCATCACAGTCTGCATAAAGCCGCCGACCTGCACCCGTCAAAAACCCGGATTAAACTCGACAGCCTGTTCAACAATTTCAAGAACGGGCCGTTTAGAAGCTGGGTAGAAAACGCTATACAGTTTCGCTGGGTAACCGTCACTATCGCCTTCGCTGCATTTATTATTGCCATCGGTCTGGTGAGCAGTGGGCAGATAAAATTTACTTTCTTCCCCGCCGTGGAGATGGAAACCCTGAATGCTAACATCCAGTTCACCTCGGGCAGTAGTCCTGAGCAGGTAGATAATTTCCTGCAACACCTGGATCAGACGTTGCGCCAAACAGAGGAGGAACTGGGCGGCAATCTGATTAAAATGGCCTTGCAGATCCACCGTAAAACCAATAGCAGCCGTACCAGTGAAGGTTCCAGTCAGGGCGATGAGTTTGGCGCCCTGTATGTGCAGTTCACCTCTATCGACAGTCGCACCATTACCAATAGCGAGATCATTAAAAAGTGGCGCAGTAAGATCATCTTGCCTGCAGGAATTGAAAAGTTCACCATCGATCTGAATCGCTCCGGCCCTCCTGGCAAATCACTCGAAGTGAAGCTGGTCGGCTCTGATGTCGAGCAGCTCAAACGAGCCTCGCTGGCGGTGCAGGATGTGCTCAGCCAGTATAACGGGGTCAGTAACGTCGATGATGACCTGCCCTACGGTAAATCACAGCTGATCTACGAGCTGACACCCGCTGGCAAAACTGCCGGGCTGACCCTGAACTCGGTTGGCCGGCAGCTAAGATCCTCCTTTGATGGTCAGCGGGTGCAGATCTTCAACAAAGGTGAAGATGAGGTTGAAGTCAGAGTCGTGCTACCGGACAGTGAACGGGATCGTTTCAGCGCTCTGGAGAATCTGCCGATTCTGCTACCCAATGGCGGCAGTGCGCCTCTGGCGAATGTGGTGCAGTTCTCTGACAAACAGGGTCTGGACCGCTTACAACGGGTTGATGGGCAGCTGGCGATTAAGATCACCACCGATCTTGATGAAGCGGTCGCCAACGCCAACGAGATAATCGCCGACCTGAGCGCAGGCAAACTGCAACAGATCACCTCAGAGTTCGGTGTTCAGGCGAGCTTTGAAGGTCGTAACAAAAACCAGCGGGAAACCCTCGCGGACATGAAGATGGGACTGTTAATTGCCCTGTTGCTGATCTTTATTATTCTCAGCTGGGTGTTCTCATCCTACAGCTGGCCGCTAGCGGTGATGCTGGCGATCCCTCTGGGGCTGACCGGTGCGATTGCCGGACACCTGCTGACGGGGCAGAATCTGACCATACTCTCGCTGTTTGGCTGCTTTGGCCTGTCGGGCATTGTCATCAATGACTCCATCGTACTGATCACCTTCTATCAGAAGCTGCGTAAAGAAGGGATGGGGGTGCATAAGGCGATTGTGGAAGCCGCCTGCCAGCGTCTCAGAGCGGTGTTACTCACCTCACTGACCACCATCGCCGGTCTGACGCCAATACTGTTTGAGACCTCGCTACAGGCGCAGTTCCTGATTCCAATGGCCACCTCACTGGTATTTGGTCTGGCGTTCGGCACCCTGCTGATCTTGCTGGTTGTGCCAGCATTACTGGTGATGCTGGAAAATGGCAAAGCGATGTTCAAATCGGCTTTCAGCCGGGAAAGCGCAACGCTGCAGCCATAGAAAGGAGCATAGTGGTTAACATCGGGCAGGGCTTATTAATAGTACTTAAAGGCTGCCCGATCAGACAACATGGCTGTTAACATAGTTTGCGATGATCTGCATATCCTGAGGATTAAGCTCGACAAACTTCAAGCCAAATTCGAAGCGGCTCTGCGACAACCGGCGAACATGGACTAAACGACACACCTCGGTCAGCTCCCCCTCAGGCATGCTAAAGCTGACCACATGCTCACTCACACCTTTAGCGCTGACATTATCGGTTTTTAACACCTGTTCCAGCGCCTGACTTCCGCGAATAGCCAGACCCTCAACGCTGAGATTGATAATACGGGCACCGGTATTATCACCCGGAATGCCAACCTGAACCTCGAAATCTGTTTCTACCCTAGGGTGCAATCGACTATCTGTAAGCACGCTTACCAACTCCCCGCTACTGCTCGGTTACCCACATAGATTATGTCTTTAATCGCTGTATGTCACTTATGTGATCGGCCAATGCAGATAAACTTCAATAGATTGTTGCTTTCATTGGCCTGCAGGCTTCCATCCGGTATAATTTCCGCTCTTTTGTCAGCGGCAATTACAAGGCATTTCAATGAACTCAGATCTGCAGAAGCTTCAGCCATACCCATTTGAAAAACTGGCTAAGCTGAAAGCCGGGGTAACCCCACCAACCGAGCTTGAACATATCGCGCTATCTATCGGTGAACCAAAGCACCCGTCTCCCGCTTTTGTGATCGATGAACTGAGTCAGAATCTGGACAAACTGGCTAACTATCCAACCACCGCCGGTACCCTTGAGCTGCGTCAGACCATCGCTGACTGGGCGACCCGTCGTTTCAAGTTACAGCCAGGCAGCCTCACCGGAGCCGATAACGTACTACCAGTGCTGGGTACCCGGGAAGCGATCTTTGCGTTTACCCAGTGCGCTATCAACAGAGCACCAGCCACCGAGGCTACACCGCTGCTGTTATCGCCCAACCCGTTTTATCAGATCTATGAGGGCGCAGCCTATCTGTCCGGTGCAGAACCCTATTATCTGAGCTGTATCGCCGATAACAACTTCGTACCCGACTTTGATGCGGTGCCTGAGGCCGTCTGGCAACGTTGCCAGCTGCTGTTCCTCTGCTCGCCAAGTAACCCCACCGGGGCAGTTACAGACGCCGAAACGCTGACTAAACTGATCGCGTTGTCCGACCAGTATGACTTTATTATCGCCTCCGATGAGTGCTACTCAGAGATCTACTTTGATGAAGCGAAACCACCAGTAGGCCTGCTGGAAGTCTGTGCGCAACTGGGCCGTCATGACTATAAAAACTGTATCGTCTTTCACAGTCTGTCAAAACGCTCTAACCTGCCGGGTCTGAGATCAGGGTTTGTTGCCGGTGATGCCGCTCTTATTGGTCCGTTCACCAGCTATCGCACCTATCATGGCAGCGCAATGTCAATTCCGGTTCAGCTGGCGAGTATCGCAGCCTGGAACGATGAGGCCCATGTACTGGATAACCGCGATAAATATCGGGAAAAATTTGCCGCAGTGCTCGATATTCTTGAGCCGGTGATGGATGTCAGGATGCCCGATGCCGGTTTCTATCTCTGGGCCGCCACGCCGATTCCTGATGAGCAGTTCACTCAGGGGCTGTTTGCACAACAAAACCTGACCGTTCTGCCGGGCAGTTACGTGTCCAGGGAAGACCAGAATGGCGATCTGCCGGGCGCAGGCTTTGTGCGCATGGCGTTGGTGGCGACACTGGAAGAGTGCGTCGAAGGCGCGCAGCGAATTCGCCGCTACGTTGAGTCACTGAACGCCTGAAGGAGCAGAGAATGACAACGCTATATGGTATTTCAAACTGCGATACGGTGAAAAAAGCGCAACGCTGGCTAACGACCAACAACGTCGAGTTCAGCTTTCATGATTTCCGCAAAGACGGACTGAGCGAAGCACAACTACGTGAATGGATCGCGGCACTGGGCTGGGAAGCGCTGTTAAATAAGCGCAGCACCAGCTGGCGCGCTCTGGATGATGAGATAAAGAATAGTATTGATGAAACCTCTGCGGTGCGCGAGATGCTGGCAACACCCACGCTGATTAAGCGTCCGGTACTGAGCCATGACAACCACGTTCAGGTGGGTTTCAAAGAGAGCGACTACAGCGCTCTGTTCACATAAATTTTAACCAGTTCTATGGAGTTACAAACAATGAGTACATTTGCATTCGGTCTGGGTATCGGCACTAAGTCTTCTGACGGTGAGTTACTGGAAGTTTATTTTAACAGCCCCCTGCTCAACCCTTCCGAGGCACTGATCCAAGCCGCTACTGATAAAGCCGGCTATACCGGTGGCAACCAGGCGATTGAGCTGACAGCGGAACAGCTGAGCGAGCTGGAAGCTGCATTTCTGGCGATTGATGCAGAAGATCAGGCCGAGATCGTTGAGATCTGCAAAGGTACTCATCAGCCGATGATTCTGACCATTCTGGAAACCGATAGCGACCCGGTCTCAACCGCAGAGGTTTACCTGAAGCTGACCCTGCTGTCGCACCGTCTGGCTAAGCCACACGGTCTGAACCTGAACGGCATGTTCGGCAAGCTGCCCAACGTCGCCTGGACCAATGAAGGCGCGATCTCCCTGGCTGATCTGCCAAAGCGTCAGCTGGCCGCCCGCGCGCAGGGCCGTATCATCGATGTACATTCGGTGGATAAATTCCCGAAAATGGCGAACTATGTTGTTCCTGCCGGCACCCGTATCGCAGCGACTTCCCGTGTCCGCCTGGGCGCACATGTTGGCGAAGGCACCACTGTGATGCATGAAGGCTTTATCAACTTTAACGCCGGCACACTGGGCGTAAGCATGGTAGAAGGTCGTATCTCTGCGGGTGTTGTGGTTGGTAACGGTTCTGACCTGGGTGGTGGTTGTTCGACTATGGGAACCCTGTCCGGTGGCAACAACGTCGTTATCTCGGTGGGCGAAAACTGCCTGCTGGGTGCCAATGCGGGTCTGGGTCTGCCACTGGGCGACCGTTGCACCATTGAAGCGGGTCTGTACATTACTGCCAGCTCTAAAGTCACTGTACTGGATGACCAGAACAACGAAGTCAGCACGGTGAAAGCCGCTGAACTGGCGGGTAAACCTGACCTGTTGTTCCGCCGCAACTCGCAAACCGGTCGCGTTGAAGTGAAGACCAACAAGTCAGCGATTGAGCTTAACGCAGAACTGCACGCACACAACTAAGCCTGCCGTTACTGGTTCAATCCAGGGGTGCTGCTAATTACAGCACCCCATTATCCTCCTCTCCAATTGCCACCCGGCGCTAAGGTAAAGCCAATGTCCCAACTCTCTGCCACTCTCGAACTGGCCAAACAGATGATCTCCTGTCGCTCGGTAACCCCGGAAGATGATGGCTGTCAGGAGCTGATGATCGAACGTCTGGAAGCGTTAGGATTTCACATTGAGCGCCTGCAATTTGAAGAGGTCAGCAACTTCTGGGCGCGCCGGGGAACCCAAGGCCCGCTGTTCTGTTTTGCCGGGCATACCGATGTGGTGCCTACCGGGCCGGAAGCTAACTGGGACCACCCGCCCTTTGAGCCGGTGATTGAGGATGGTTTTCTCTGCGGCCGTGGCGCTGCTGACATGAAAGGCAGCCTGGCAGCCTTTATCACCGCCCTTGAGCGCTTTATTGAGCACCATCCCGACCATGATGGCTCGATCGCCTTGCTGATCACCAGTGACGAGGAGGGGCCGTTCGTCAATGGCACCACCCGGGTAATTGACCACCTCGAAGCCCGCAACGAAAAGATTACCTGGTGTATTGTTGGCGAACCGTCCAGCACGGTTAAGGTCGGCGATGTCATCAAAAACGGCCGCCGGGGCTCAATCAGCGGCGACCTCACCATTCGCGGTGTTCAGGGCCATGTCGCCTATCCCCACCTGGTCGAAAACCCGATTCATATGGCAGCGCCGGCACTCAACGATCTGGCGTCTGAACTCTGGGATGAGGGTAATGAATTCTTCCCGCCTACCAGCCTGCAGATCTCAAATATTCACGCCGGTACCGGGGCGACCAACGTGGTACCGGGACATATCGATGTGCAGTTTAACCTGCGCTTCTCCACCGAGGTTACTGCCGATGAGATCAAAGAGCGAACCTACGCTATCCTTAACCGTTACGGTCTGAACTTTGACATCAACTGGACCCTCAGCGGCAACCCCTTTATTACCGACCGCGGTGATCTGGTGGATGCCTGCGTTGATTCAATTAAGTCGATCACCGGTCTGGATACCGAGCTATCCACCTCCGGCGGTACTTCCGATGGCCGTTTTATCGCACCGACCGGCGCACAGGTGGTCGAGCTGGGGCCGATTAACGCCACCATCCATAAAGTGAATGAGCGGGTTAAGGCCGATGATCTGGACACTCTCTCCTCTCTCTATGAAAACATTATGGCCAGATTGCTGGTACGGTAACCGGGATGACTTTTGCACTGAACTGCCCGGTCTGCCTGCAGCCCCTGCAAGGTGATAGCAAACATCTGGAATGCCCGGAACGCCATAGTTTCGATGCGGCAAAGCAGGGTTACTGGAATCTGCTGCTGGCCAATCAGAAGCGCTCGAAAGACCCCGGCGACAATGCTGAGATGGTGCTGGCACGACGCAACTTTCTCGCCCTCGGGCATTATCAGCCACTGGCTGACAGCATCGCCACCCGGCTGGCAGAGCGGGCAGCTGAGCATCCATCACCGCGCATCCTCGATATGGGTTGTGGCGAAGGTTATTACACCTGCCGTATGCAGCAACAGCTGGAAAAGAGCGCCACTGATTATCAGCTGGCCGGACTGGATATCTCCAAGCATGCGGTAAAATCCGCCTGCAGTCAGAGTAAAACCATCACCTGGATGGTGGCGTCCGGCGCACGTATGCCGGTCGCAGACGCCTCACTGGATCTGATCACAGTGCTGTTCAGCCGACTGATGTCAGACGAGTTCTGCCGCACCCTGAAACCAGGCGCAGAGCTGCTGATCGCCTACCCAGGCGAAGACCATCTGATTGAACTGCGCGAACTGATCTACGCAGAGGTGCGTCACTCCGGCTTCAACCCGGCGACAGTCCTGGGCGAACAATTTGAGCACATAGCCACAGAACCGGTGAGATACCGTTTTACCCTCCCCGACCAGACACAGATCAGTCAGCTACTGGCAATGACACCCCACGGCTGGCGGATCAATCAGGCCACCCGTGAACGCCTGGCAGAGTTGAATCAGCTAGAGCTGACCCTCGATGTCTGTCTGGCCCGTTTCAAGCGACGCTGAAACATGCTTAATCGCAGTGCCAGACAACGTCTGCGCTTACGTCTTATCCGCCGCGCTGACAACGTAAAGCAGAATCTGACGATTCTGCTAATCGGCATCGGCATCTTCATGCTCGGCTTTGTTATCCTTGTCGTGGCGCAATTTCTACTGCAGGAAAGCCTTGCGCGAGAGATTATCGCTCTGATCGGCCTTATTATTGCAATTTGCGGCGCAATCGTAGCGGCATTCGGCTATATTTGCCTCAGCATCCTGCGGATTTTCCGGTTCCTGTTAACCGATATAACACCTGCTAATAATTCCGACCAACGCCATGACTAAAGAGCACTGCCATGACCGAAGAGCAACGTCATCCCGATATTGAAATCTACATTAAAGACCGCTCACTGGACCGGATTAGCCGCTGGCTGGAGAGCCTCTGTCAGTCGCTTAAACGGGATTTTGAGCAGGGTCAGGTGCATCATTTTGTGGCGGTCATTAATGGCTGCGAGATCCCGGTGATGATCCATGAGAAGGTGTCGGGCAAAGCCTGGACCAGCATCTGGTTTAACTCCGATCAAACACCCTGGATCAAAGATCTTGATTGCGCTCAGCAAGCAGCCCGTGAGCTGGACACCGAAATACGCTGTATCGCCAGTGGCTGGACTTCAGGAGATGACCCCGATGAGTGGTGGCGGATCGAGCAGGAGACGGTGGAAAAGATTCACTGGAAGACGTAGCGCGTCAGGTACGCGCTTTCAGGCACTTAACTTTCAAACACTTAACGTTCAAGCGCTTAGCTTTAACGAATACGTTAACGCAATTACTCAGCAGGATTATGCCCGGGCGCTAAACTGCTGACCTGAATGATCAATCTCACTCAGCATCAACCGGCCTGCAGAGGCCAGACCAATACGGGCAAAATCGTCGGCGGCAGAGACGCTTTTAACCGGTGTATTTTCCTGCACCGACAGATGACTCAGCAAATAAGCAAAATCACCCACATTGCTTTTATTAATGGCACTGTTGAGACGACCGACCACCTCATCCGTATACAGCGAATCCGCATCGGGATATTCCAGAGACTGAGGCTCTGGCAGACTAAATCCACCGGTCGTGGTTCTGCTTTTCTGCGCCTGATACTCTGTGGTATTGATCAGGCTTAACAACATAGAGAACTGCGCTCCACGCCCCTCATTGACCGCATGGGCCAACGACGAGGTGTAAGTCTCGATCCGCTGTTCTAACTGTTCAAGCCGTTCTATCTGCATCAGATAACCACAAAACCAGAATTAATATAGTGTCAGTTATCATTCGGCCTAATGAGACATTTCTTGAATACTTTCTGTGACTTATTGTTCGCCCGGCGGCACATCAAAGTACCCTGGCCCCTGAACCAGAGTGATTGCCCATATTTACACAGCTTTACTGTTGCAGACTTACATTTTTAAAAAGTCGATAAACGCCTGCACCAACTGACTTGAATTAGCCTCAGGCTGCACGACCACCGACAACTGTCGGGACAGTTCTAATGGCGTCTGCAGCACCACCAGCTCCCCCCTGCGTAACTCCTCAGCAATCGATAACTGCGACAGACAGCCAATTCCCAGCCCAGCTTTAACCGATTGCTTAATCGCCTCCTGACGGTTGAGTGCCATCACCGCACCAACGCGGCCACCCACTTTCTGAATCGCCCGGTCAAATACTTCGCGGGTGCCAGAGCCCTGTTCACGAAGAATCCAGCGCTGCTGTGCCATCTGTTCAACATCGACTCTGCCACTCTGAGCCAGAGGGTGGCTGTGGCTGCAAAACACCTGCAGCTGATCATCTCGCCAGGGGACAATCTGCAGTTGCGAGTGCGACGCAGGGCCTTCGATCAGACCAATATGCGCCTGACCTTTCTCCAGCCGCTCAATGACCCCCCGGGTGTTAGCGATCTGCAGGTCCGGTTCAACCTGGGGATAACGTTCAACAAACTCCGCCATCATCCAGGGAAACAGATAACTGGCGATGGTGACACTGGCAGCCACCCGGAACGGGCCACTGATACCACTGCTATAAGGTGTTTTAAGGCTGTCGACATTGATTAGAATATCGCGCACCCGCGGCAGAATATCCCGGCCAGTATCGGTTATCACCAACTCCCGGCTGTTACGGCTAAACAGCCGGTAACCCAGTGCCGATTCGAGCTCCTTAAGCGCCTGACTGGCCGCCGACTGACTCAGCGCCTGCTCATCGGCCGCTGCGGTCAGCCTGCCAAGGCGGGCGGTTGCTTCAAATATCCTCAGCTGTCTCAGAGATAGATTCATTGTTCGGTTTTACTTATACCTAATGTTAAAAACATCCATTTTACTTAATGCATGAAAGATTGGAAGATAAGCCCACTCATCGATAAGCGAACCGATCCACCTGTTCCGGTCTTTTAAAGCCTGGGCTGCTGTGAACATAAGTAGAGCCTCAACCATGCCACGATCTGTCCTGCTCCCCGTTATCGCTGCACTGGCCCTAGGCCTCGCCAGCCTGGAATCGATTGCCAGAGCAGGACTCAGCGCCCTGCCCCTGGCCATTCTGCTGGGGATGATCTGGGGACATTTCGATCAGCGCACACTCACCTCAGGCGATACCCGCTTCACCCTCTTTTGCCAACAGCGACTTCTGCGCACCGGCATCATTCTGTTTGGTTTTAGTCTGAGCCTGGAGCAAATATTCGCAGTCGGATGGCAAGCACTACTGCTGGATGCCATTACCATTTTCACCATTTTCACCGCAGGCACCTGGATCGGCATTAAGTTTTTCAAACTGCACCGCGATGTTGCCATTCTCACCTCTGTCGGTAGCGCCATCTGCGGCGCGGCAGCCGTGCTGGCGACAGAATCGGTGCTCAAGCCTAAACAGCAACATGTCACCGTTGCGGTAGCCACCGTTGTCCTGTTCGGCACCCTGGCGATGTTCAGTTATCCACTGATCTATCAGTTTGCTGACATGAGCGAGCAGGCGTTTGGCATCTATATCGGCAGCACCGTACATGAGGTGGCGCAGGCGGTAGCGGCAGGAGAATCGATCAGTGCGGACACACTACAAACAGCAGTGGTGGTCAAACTGATTCGGGTGATGATGCTGGCGCCCTTCATCCTGCTGCTCAGTTCTCGCCTGAGTCGCGCTGATGATCAGGCCAGTAGCGGCGCAATCATCATCCCCTGGTTTGTATTCGGCTTTATCGCCGCGACCGCCGTCAACAGCCTGGTCGCGATTCCCGAGCCGCTGCTCAATCTGATCAAACTGACCAGCCAGTTCTGTCTGGCGCTGGCAATGGCGGCTCTGGGCTTACAAACCCGCTGGGTAACCATTAAACAAGCCGGACCTAAACCGCTGTTACTGGCATTAATACTGTTTCTGATGCTGATCTTCGGCGGCTATCTGCTGAACAAGGGGCTGATTATGGTTTAAACGATCGGAACAAAAGCCCACAGATGAGAAACCGTTCCGGGGCGATAGCTTTTTACGTCCAATGACTGAATAAGCGCCCAAGCGCTTTGCTCCTGAGCTCTTTGCTCCCGAACGTTCTATTCACGAGCTCTCCGATACGGATTAAAGTAGAATTGTCTATCTGTCGGTTCAACCGCCTTTTTCAATAATGTCTGAGAGTTAATAATCAAAGATGGGACGCTATCGACCACCGGGCGAGCCGCAATCGCGCTATATCACTGCAGCAGGTGCGAAACGCCTGGATGATGAATTGAAATATCTATGGAAAGTGAAACGTCCAGCCATTACTCAATCGGTTAAAGAAGCCGCCGCTCAGGGGGATCGCTCGGAGAATGCCGAGTACATCTACGGCAAGAAACAGCTTCGGGAGATCGACCGCAGGGTCCGCTATCTCTCTAAACGGCTGGATGTATTAACCGTTGTTGACCGCCTGCCTGACGACCACAACACGGTTTTTTTCGGTGCCTGGGTGACCGTACTGGACGAGAACGATAAAGAAGCGTGCTACCGCATCGTCGGCCCTGACGAGATTGGTGATATTGCAGGCTATATCAGCATGGATTCACCCATGGCCCGCCAACTGCTGAAAAAACACCTGGGCGATGAATTTTACATACTCCGCCCCGATGGCAACGAAACCTGGTATGAGATTACCGCAATAGAGTATCGGGAAGAGAAAGCTTAGAGGTCGCATAAAACGCGAGAGTGGCTAGACGCGACGGCGGTCCTCGCATAAAACGCGAGAGTAGCTAGACGCGACTGCGGTCCTCGCATAAAACGCGAGAGAGGCTAGACGCGACTGCGTCGCTTGCTAGAACGGCGCTTTGCGCCTGAAGTTGCTAGAAAAAGACTTAAGAGTGCGCGCTTGCCCTGCCAGGCGCTGTCTCGCTCCGCTCGGCTCGAGCCTTATTTCTTAAGAACAAGTTCTCATCATATACGTTTAACATTGTATTACTTTTCTACAGACGAAAAAAACCGCCTAATCTCTAAAAAAGAATAGCGGCTTAATTTAGAAGTGGTGGGTCGTATAGGATTACTGCGCGCTACGCGCTTGCCCTGCGGGCCGCCGTCGCGGGCTCCGGCGTTGTCTCGCTACGCTCGACTCGAACCTATAGGTTCTCATCCTATACGTTTGAAATTGTGTTACTTTTCTACAGACGTAAAAAAACCACCCTGCGGTGGCTATTTAGTAGAAGTGGTGGGTCGTATAGGATTACTGCGCCCTTCGGGCCATCGTCGCCAAGGCTTCGATGTTCAAAATCGCTCCAGGCGATTTTGTCGCTTCTCCTTCGCCTCTGGTCGTTCTCAGGACATCGGTTCATACGCGCTCCCGGCACGTATTCGCCTGCACCTGGGCGGCCCCCTGCCATCCTGTCTCAGCTGCCCTTTCACTTCCGGCAACTCAGCGCTGCGCTTAACGGGGCGGAAGAGCCTTGTACCAGCAGGTCATGCTGCCAACTGATTGGCCGGCTGCTCCGCTCAGGTTTTTGGGTGGGCATACAGTATATCCAGGCGTGCTATGAAAATTTGGCACCTTTATTACGGATGACAGGCTCCTTCATCCCGGCAGGTTTTGGCTAAGTCACTGAGTAAATTTAACTTTTTAGGTGGTCCGACTTCGAGATATGAAGCCGGTCCGATCAGTAAAAGAAGCCGACTCGTTTTCACGCAAGACGATAAATAGGGTCGCAGATATCGTTAGGACAATCAGATGGTTAAAACCGACATTCCAAGTGATCTGATGAGTGAAAACGAGCCGGCTTCATAACTATTATTAACCAGACAAAGGAGTTGTGTGCTTTGAATACCACTGGCCCCAACTTTGGACCAGAGAGAGTTTTTGATACTGCTTATAGAGGCGGAAAGAAATTAGTTTTTGAGTTCTTTAAGAACCTCACAATATTATCTACAGTTTCAATTTTAATAATTGTGTCATTTATGGAAAAGATATTTGAATCCCCCACACACCATGGCCTCGTGATTTGGGCTGTTTTTCTCCTTGCTTTAACCGTACTTTGTAGTCTTTTTCCTATGAAGGGACTTGCTGGCTTAGTTGAAGCTAGTGGTACTATAAATTCAAATTTGGTTTCAGTTGTAGGTTTAATAGCAATATTTTCTTTTGCGATAGCATTTGTACTTATGGGTGTTTTTTTTAGCCTTAACTTTAATATTCCCGTACAGTCTGGTTAACAAGACCTTCAAACTGATAAAATAAAATTGGCTATTTTCACTCCGTTCACATTTTAGCCAATCATTATTTTCCCCTTAATGAGGCTATATTTATTGGAACATACGTATATGTCATTTACTAAATATTTTTATTTATCTTTGGTTGTCGGATTAAGCGGTTGCAGTTCGAGTTCAAGCTATGATTCAGCCGCAAGTTGCGGTTCAGCAACTCCTGTATGTTTAGCTTTAGCGGCTGCTACAGATGCAGTTACAAATACTGGTAGCTC
>NZ_CAKZLP010000021.1 GCF_937127095.1 uncultured Amphritea sp. | reverse complement strand
CATGTAGCAAATTACCTGCTTGATTAAGATCATGCTCATTGGCTGCTGTCGTGGTGAAGCTATGAGTGATGCCCGTACGAGCATCAACACCGATATGAGCTTTCATCCCAAAATGCCACTCATTTCCTTTCTTAGTCTGGTGCATTTCAGGATCACGCTCACTTGTTTTGTTTTTGGTAGATGTGGGGGCTTCAATAATGGTTGCATCAACCAATGTACCTTCTTTTAATAAGATCCCAGCATCTGACAGCCACAGGTTTACTTCATTGAACAGCTTGCGAGACAACCCCTTGCGTTCCAGAAGGTGACGGAAGTTCATGATGGTTGTATGGTCAGGAATTTTTTTGTCCAGGGATAAACCAGCAAATAGGCGCATTGAAGCAATTTCATATAACGCATCTTCCATTGCTGGATCACTCAGGCTGTACCAGTTCTGCATGCAGTGAATACGCAGCATTGTAGATAGAGGGTATGGGCGACGACCATTCCCTGCCTTGGGGTAATGCGGTTTAATGATCCCCTCCAGACGCTTCCAGGGGATGAGTTTATCCATACGCCCAAGAAAGATCTCTTTACGGGTTTTTCTGCGTTTCTGACTGAACTCGCTATCGGCAAAAGTGAGCTGATGATCCATGACTTATCTCGGAGAAGATTGTTCCGCAGATTGTCTCAAGAGGTGGGGCTTATTCGCAACTTCCTTAGGTATTGGAGATCTGAAACGCTGGTGCGCGCTGATCGCTTTATCCGGAGAGAAGCAAAAACCAGATGAGCTGACCCGTCACATACTCATGCGAGCCAGAATGTGCGAACTGTTAGCTGAAAACAACACTAACATGACAAAGCAAGGTGGATTCATGCTCGGGATCTTCGCCGGGCTTGATGCTCTGCTGGATACTCCCAGAGACCAGATCTTAAATCAAGTTATGCTCAGCGAAGAGATCAAGAGAGCAATCCTTTATGGCGAAGGTATCTATGGTGAACTATTGACGACAGTCGACAATCTCATGATGTGTAAATGGAATGAGCTCAGCCCACGTTACTCCGAAAGAGTTCTCAATGAGGCCTATCAGAGCAGCATTATCTGGGTTCGTGAGACCTTACTAAGGATGGCATAGCAGTGCCTTCAATTGTTCACCTTTGGCAATCAACAGATAATGTATCCTTAGCCCACCTTTACGAAGAGGAAAGGCTCAAGCGGTCGGCAGACAAACGACTGATAAAAAAAAATTATCAGATAGGTAAGCGATTATTCATTAGACAGCTTACAGCCTTAACGCCACAATAATCTGAACATTGATAATAGCTAAGAATCTATCGGGAGTACGACACATACCATGAGCACAATGATGCCGCTGGACCAATTTCAGCAACTACGTCACGTTGACGAGATCGTTGAGAAAGCTGCAGACAGCTGGTGGGTTTACCGTCGTACCATCGGATATAACGGCGCTCTGAGCTCAACCGCACGGGTGGTTTTCTTCGGCCGTACGAAGGCGCAGGTTGAACAGTGGATGGCTGCTCAGTAGTCACAGGTTTACTAACTGATTTCTGAGCATCTGCAGATAATCAGTTACCTGGCTGGCCAGCGATCCTGGACAGCCACCCCTACCCCAGCCATTCGGGCACTTTTCCGAACGCTTTCTTTACTGTTATGCGCTCACTTACTCTCTGTAAGGTCTAAGCTGTTAGCTTACAGAACATATTAAAGTCACCTGCAAGCGCTTCACAAAGCGCCATTGGCAGGTATCCCTTTCCGGCTTAGTTTTCCGCAGGAAACTAAAGCGTCAGGAAACGTTACACGATCGCCGCCAAGCGGCCCGCAAACTAAGGCTTAACTGATGAAAAAAGAGATGACTCCTTTTGAGATCCGCCAGCAGATTCGCAGCGGTGAGTTTACCAGCAATACATCCGGCTATGGTCAGGGGTTCGTTCAGGGTAACCTGGCGATTATGCCAAAAGAGTGGGCCAACGACTTTCTGATGTTCTGCCAGAAGAACCCCAAGCCCTGTCCGATAGTGGGCATGTCCAGCCTGCCTGGTGAGTTTATGCTGCCGGATCTGGGCCAGGATATCGATATCCGCACCGATGTACCCAAATACCGTATCTATGAAAACGGCATACTGACTAAAGAAGTTACCGACCTGAAACCCTACTGGCGTGATGATCTGGTGACCTTCGTGCTGGGCTGTTCTTTCTCCTTTGAAGAAGCCTTGATTGCCGATGGCCTGGAAGTGCGCAACATCACCGAAGGGGTTAACGTGCCGATGTATCGCACCAATATCGAATGTAAAAGCGCCGGGCGTTTCAGCGGTACCACCGTTGTCAGTATGCGGCCCATGAAAGCCGCCGATGCGATCCGTGCTGTACAGATCTGTACCCGTTTCCCCTCGGTACATGGGGCACCACTGCACCTGGGCGACCCGTCCCAGATCGGTATTCGTGATATCAACACCCCCGACTTCGGCGATGCCGTTACCATTAAAGAGGGCGAACTGCCGGTATTCTGGGCTTGCGGGGTAACGCCTCAGGTAGCGATTGAACAGGCTAAGCCTGAGTTCTGCATCACTCACAGCCCCGGCTACATGCTTATTACTGATCTGCTTAACAGCCACCTGGCTGTGCTATAACTGGCCGAACTATAACTGGCCGAGCTATAACAGGAGGACCGAATATGTCTTTACGTCTTAACTGTGACCTGGGTGAAAGCTTTGGTTCCTGGAAGATGGGCCTCGATGAAGCGGTGATGCCGCACATCGACCAGGCCAACATCGCCTGTGGGTTTCACGCTGGCGACCCGCTGGTATTGCAAAACACGCTGACACTGGCGAAAGCCAATAACGTCACCATCGGTGCGCACCCCGGCTATCCTGATCTGGTCGGGTTTGGCCGTCGCAGCATCAAGGCGTCTGCCGCTGAACTTAAAGCGATGGTGCATTATCAGATTGCCGCGATTGATGGCATGGCACATACCCAGGGGCTGACGCTGACTTACGTCAAACCCCATGGCGCAATGTACAACGACATGATGGCTGATGCAGCGGTCCGCGCGACTATCATGCAGGCGGTTTCTGAATATCACCGGCCTCTGGTACTGATGCTGCAAAGCACACCGCAAGCTGAACAACACCAGCAGGAAGCGGATAGTATTGGCCTGGAGCTCTGGTTTGAGATCTTTGCTGACCGTTGCTATGACGATGATGGCAAGTTGCTCGCCCGGACTAAACCCGGCGCAGTGCACAACAAAGAGAAGATGCTGGCACAGGTTAAACAACTGAAAGAACAGGGCACCGTCACCACTGTCAGTGGTGAAATCCTGACGCTTCGCGCCGATACCCTGTGTGTCCACGGCGATAACATGGACGGCGTTAACGCCATCCAGGAGATTCGCGGGTTGATCAGCCAATGAATACAACGGCGAATCATTTCCGTATCGAAGTCGCAGGCGAAAATGCGCTGATTATCTATTTCGGAGAAAAAACCGATCCCCGGGTGTCTGCCCAGGTACAGCAGGCCGTTACCATTCTCGAAACCGAGCTGAGCGGCAAACTGATCGATATGGTGCCCTCCTATGCGTCACTACTGGTGATCTATAACCAGCTGGCTACCGACCACCTGGCCGTTCGAAGCTGTATTCGCAAAGTACTGGGGCAATTAGAAGACTGTGACAGCAGCGAAGGCAACTTAGTCATTCTGCCAGCCTATTACAGCACCGAATCCGGCCCCGATCTGGAAGCGCTGGCACAGCGCGCAGATCTGAGTATTGAAGAGGTGATCAAAATACACAGCGAGATGGAATACCGGGTTTACGCCATCGGCTTTGCTCCCGGCTTTGCCTATCTGGGCGAAGTGGATGAGCGTATCGCTGCGCCCCGGCTATCGACCCCGAGAACTAAAGTGCCCCGTGGCGCTATCGCGATTGCCGACCGTCAGACCGCGGTTTATCCGGCGGTATCACCCGGCGGCTGGAACCTGATCGGCCTCTGCCCAACACGAATGTTCGATCCTAAGGCTACCCCGACCATGCCGGTGCAGGTGGGAGACCGGATCCGCTTTAATCCGATCAGCCAGGCAGAGTTCTTCGCCCAGGGCGGCGAACTGGGAGAGATCAGATGAGCGGCTTTAAAGTAGTACAACCCGGTCTGCTGACACTGATTCAGGATGCGGGCCGTTTTGGTCATCACCGCATCGGCCTGACCACTGGCGGCCCACTGGACTCACTGGCGTTCAAATGGGCGAATCGCTTAGTAGATAACCCGATGAACACGACCGCTCTGGAGATCAGTTTCGGAGGCCTGGTACTGGCAGCAGAAACGGATGCTCAGATCGTGCTGGCCGGTGCTGAGATGCCACTGAAAATTAACGGGGTTGAGCAGGAACGCTGGCATGCTCATAAGATTAAAGCGGGCGATAAGATCGAAGTCGGCTTTTCAGCCCGGGGCGCCCGGGCTTATCTCGCGGTTAGCGGAGGTTTTCAGGTCGAGCATAGTTTTTCCAGTAGCGCCACCGTCACCCGCGAAGGGATTGGTGGCTTCAGCGGCGAAAAACTGCAACAAGGTGACTTTCTCCAATGTAACCCACCGGTAAAACATAAGGGCTATCGTTTGCCTGAGTCAGATCGGCCGGACTATCGTGACAATATCAGTCTGCGGGTTATCACCGGTTATCAACAGCACGCGTTCAGTGAATACCAGAAACGCCTGTTTTTCAGCAGTGAATACAAGGTCACCGACCGCGCAGACCGCATGGGTTACCGACTGGCAGGCCCCGAGGTCAAACCGGCGGTAGACGGTATCTTATCGGAAGGTATCTGCCACGGTGCGATTCAGATTCCGGCAGATGGCCAGCCAATCGTACTGCTGAATGATCGTCAAACCATTGGTGGTTATCCTAAGATCGGTTCGATGATTGCGATGGACACAGCGCGTATGGCGCAGATGCTACCCGGTTCGCGCATATCATTTGATGAGATCACCATTGATGATGCCCATAACCTGCACTGCCTGGCACATATACGTTTTAACAATACTGAACCAGAACCGGTTGAATAACTCAGCACGAACACAGCTAACCATCAGCGCCGGTACTGTAGCAATCCGGCTAACGAACAGAAGCGAAAAAGAGAGAACTCTCGATGTCACAGAATCAGATTAATGAAGTCGTACTGAGCAAGCAGGTAGAAGACCTGTTAGTGTCCCGCAACCTGCGCGGCATGAAAACTGTCCAGCCTGCTCTATCTACCGGTTACTATCTGCGGGCAGCACGCACCCTGTATAAGTGCCGAGGACATGTGTTGATCGGCACCGGTTTCCCGGTAGTAGATACCTTTGAAACAGACGGGCCTTTGGGTGCTATCGCCCTCTATGATGCTCTGGAAAAGCTGGGAGCCACCCCGGTCATCGTCTGTGGCCCACCGGTTTCTCAGGCACTGATGGACAAATACCGGGTCCATGAGATCCGTGTTGGCGAACACCAGGAACGCACCCTTGAAGCGTTCAAGGCACTGTACAACTACAACCCTGATGCGGTGCTGTCGATTGAACGTCCTGGTCAGGCAGAGGATGGTGGTTACTACAATATGCGCGGTGAAAGCATCAGCGCACGGACGGCCTGTTTCGATACCTTCGTTAACAATGCTAAATGTCCGACCATCGGTATCGGCGATGGTGGCAACGAGATCGGTATGGGTAATATCACCGAAGCAATTAAAGGGCTGGATATCACCCCGGCAGCGACCCGTGTTGATGAACTGCTGATCGCCGACGTATCCAACTGGGGTGCTTACGGTCTGATCACCTTCTTCAGCCTGTGGAGCGGCCGCGACCTGCTGGGTGAGATCGATCCATTAGCGATTATTGAATACCTGTCCAAGCTGGGCAGCGTTGACGGTGTCACCCGTATCAACCAGTTGACCGAAGATGGCCTGCCGCTGTCCGAGGGCGATAGCGTTATCGCCGGACTACGGGCACTGATCGGTTATAACGACTGAGTTTAAACTGTTTAAAAAAACCGCCGCTGGCGGTTTTTTTTGCACATTCTGAGGCCATGATCACAGCTCTAGCCTCACTGCAATCACAGCACAGAATGCAGGAACAGCGTCCAGCCGCGATAGACCACTGGATATTTCAAGCCTGAATCTATCTTCCCCCTAACACCCCTTTCAGCTGTAACTGATATTCAGAGATGTCACCAATATTTTTAGCAACCCACTCTTCATCATAGTAACTGTCCAGATAACGCTCGCCGCCATCACAGATCAGGGTAACCAGCGAACCTTGTTCTCCCCGCTGATGCATCTCCACCGCCAGCGTCAGCATGCCCCAGAGATTCGTCCCGGTTGACGCCCCGGCCCGGCGGCCGGTTTGCTGTTCCAGCCAGCGCATCGCCGCCACTGATGCGGCATCCGGCACCTTTATCATCCGATCGATCACCGTCGGTTGAAACGATTCCTCCGCCCGGGGACGACCAATCCCTTCGATACGACTCCCCTGTTTAATCTCTATATTTGGGTCGCAGGTCTTCCACACATCATAGAAAACCGAATTTTCCGGATCGACCGCCAGCAACGTCGTACTGAAACCCTTATAGCGAATATAGCGCCCCAGGGTTGCCGTGGTGCCACCGGTGCCGGCGCTCATCACAATGGCCGCAGGCACCGGGTGCGACTCCAGCTTCATCTGCCGGAAGATACTCTCGGCAATGTTGCTATTGCCGCGCCAGTCGGTCGCCCGCTCAGCATAGCGAAACTGATCCATAAAGTGGCCATTACACGCCTCGGCCAACGCCTGTGCAGCATCATGCATCTGTGTCGGGCAATCAACAAAGTGACAATGCCCTCCGTAAAACTCAACCTGCTTAATCTTAGCCGCTGCGGTTTTTCGGGGCATCACCGCAATAAAGGGAACACCGATCATCCGGGCAAAATAGGCCTCCGACACCGCGGTACTGCCAGAGGATGCCTCTATCACGGTAGTATCCTCATGAATCTGCCCATTACACAACGCATAAAGAAACAGGGAGCGGGCCAGACGGTGCTTCAGACTACCGGTGGGATGACTGCTCTCATCTTTCAGATACAGATCAATTCCCGCCAGCGCGGGAATCTCCAGTTTAATCAGATGGGTATCCGCTGAACGCTGCGCATCCGCCTTAATCCGTGCTACCGCCTGCTCGGTCCAAACGCTCATAACTACCACTCCTGAAATCATTGAATCAACAGACGCAGTATAGGACGGAACCCGGAGATATTTTTTGCTTTATGCTGGCTAAAACCGCCACTTTGTAGAATACTTTTATCCATATAAACATTTATAAAGATTATTTTTCTATGGATTCGATTGATAAGACCATTCTCACTCTTCTGCAGCAGGATGTTACCCTGCCCGTTTCCGATATAGCGGAACAGGTTAACCTGTCAACCACCCCCTGCTGGAAGCGGATCAAACGACTGGAAGAGCGCGGCGTGATTAAGTCCCGGGTTGCCCTATTGGATGCCGCAAAAGTCGGCGCGGGTGTTTCTGTCTTTGTGCATATTAAAACCCAGCAGCATGAACAGCGCTGGCTAACACGCTTTGCCGAATCCATTGCCGGTTTTGATGAAGTGATGGAGTGTTACCGGATGGCGGGTGAGTGGGACTATCTGCTGCGGGTGGCCACCAAAGATATTGAATCCTTTGACCGGTTCTATAAAAAACTGATCAGCGAAGTCGAGGGGTTAACCGATGTCACCTCCAGTTTTGCGATGGAGGAGATAAAGTTCTCGACCCGCCTGCCACTGACAAACTGCTGACGGGGTAAGCGCCTGGGTTATTCCAGGCATCGCGCCGCTTCTATGCTTCAAAGTAGACCGATGCTTCTATATAGTGACACCATTATCTGCCGAGCTCTGACTTCATGCGCCTGAGAAACCTGAACACTTTTGTCAAAGTCGCCCGCCTGGGAAGCTTTCATGCCGCCGCGCAACAACTGCATGCAACACAACCGGCCATCTCCGCGCGCATTCACGCCTTAGAAGAGGAACTGGGCGCACAGCTGTTTATCCGTGATAAAAGCGGCACCCGACTCTCCTCCCGCGGGGTTCAACTGCTGCCCTACGCTGAGAAATTACTCGCGATCAGTCAGGAGATGAAGCAGCAGATCACCGATCAGAACCCCCAGAAAGGCACCCTCAGAATCGGCATTACCGACACTCTGGCACACCTTTATCTGGCACCGCTATTGCAGAACTGGCAGCAGCAACACCCGCTGATGTCATTTGAACTGATCAGTGATGTCACCCCGACACTGACCCGGCAGCTGCAGGAGCATGAACTTGATCTTGCACTGATGGTGGCAGGCCATAGTGATCTGCCGGAGCTGGTGACGGAACCCCTGTGCAGCTACCCTCAATACTGGGTCGCAACCCCTGAGCGGCTGGCCGATAACCCGGTTAGCAGTATCGAAGAACTGATTCGCTCCCCCATTCTCAGCTTTCCCCGCGATACCCGCCCCTGGGACTATCTGCAGCACCTGTTCCGGCCACTGGAGGAAACTCCGGTATTTCATACCTGCAGCTCGGTGGCTAACCTGCTGACACTGACACTGGAAGGTGCAGGCATGGCACTACTGCCGGAGCCGGTCATTCGCACGCACCTGCAACAGGGTCGGCTGACGCAATTCAGTCCGGGCCCGAAGCCACCGGAGCTGGCATTCTGTGCCTGCTGGAGGCTCGATGATGACCGGATTCTTCCACAGCTTCTGGCTAAAAGCGGCCGGGAAGTTATTGTCAGCACAACCAGCAAACAGCGCTAAAGCGTTGGCTCTATCAGATCAACAACAGGGTTTATACCTAAATAATATAAATATGTAACAATAAATTCTGCCATACCAGCCTATACAGATTTTTTTTCTTATCTTTCTGCAGCTATTGCAACTTTTCCACTTTTCTTAGAGACTGAGACCAACCCAAAAAGTCAGACAACCACAGAGAACCGCTAGCTATCAGCCAAAAGCACAGCACAGTTCTCTGTATAATCACGTGACCCGGAAGCTGCCCCAGATCGATTCAGGATCAGATTTTTTACAGCAATTCAGTGTCAAATTATTCCGGACCCTTGCACTACGACTATACTGCCTTTGATATATTTTCTGTGGCACCTGTAAGGCAAAGTCCCTAACACGTTTTAAGGAAGGTTAATATGAGCATTGCTTATCTGAATGGCGAATACCTGCCACTAGAAGAAGCCCGCATCTCTCCACTGGATCGGGGTTTCCTGTTCGGTGACGGTATCTACGAAGTTATCCCATACTACAACGGTAAATCTGTTGGTCTGATGCCTCATATCAACCGTATGATCAATGGTCTGGCTGCAATCGAGATCAAAAACAGCCACACGGCAGAAGAGTGGAAAACCCTACTGGACGACCTGATCGCTAAAAACAGTGATCTGGGCGAAAACCTGGGTGTTTATGTGCACGTTTCCCGTGGTACTGACGTTAAGCGTTACCACGCTTACCCGGAAGGTGTAGAGCCAACAATTTTCTGCTTTGCGTTTGGCATCAAAGACCCTGAGCCGGTTGATCGCACTCAGGTACACCAGTACAGCATGATCTCCACTGAAGATCTGCGCTGGAAGCGTTGCCACATCAAATCAACCGCACTGCTGGGCAACGTTATCCACTTCCAGGAAGGTTACTCTGCCGGTAACGACGAAGCGCTGTTGTACAACGCTAAAGGCGAACTGACTGAAGGTAGCTCCTGCAACGCATTCATCGTCAAAGATGGCGTGATTATCACTCCGATTCAGGACAACCAGATCCTGCCGGGTATTACCCGCCGTATTATCATCGACAGCATCAAGGCAGACGGTTCACTGAAACTGGAAGAACGCACCGTCACCATGGATGACGTGCGTAACGCCGATGAACTGTGGATCACCTCCTCTTCTAAAGAGATCGCTCCGGTAACTAAACTGGATGGCAAGCCTGTAGGCAACGGCGAAGTTGGCGAAGTCTGGGAAAAAGCGTTCCAGATTTACACCGCATCTAAGTTTGATTTCTGATTGATAGCAGACTGAATACTTAAAACGCACCGGCCGGTGCGTTTTTTTTTGCTTGATGCTAAGCAGTTTGCTTCGTTATCAACCGTTCAACGGCCGCGTCTGCATTTGCCAGGCGCTGTGCCCCGCTCCCCTCGACTATTTCAAAAGGACGACCTAAGCGCTGAATCTCCTGCAGATGTCGCTGATAGAGTTGCTCCCGATCATCCGGGTTTTGCCGCAAAGGATCGGGCTCCCATGGCAGATCGGGCTTACATAGCAGATACACATGGGATGATTCCTGAGCGATTCCGGCGCTGATCACCTCTGGGCAGCAACCAAACACCACCTCTGCCCAGATCTTATAATTGATCAGATCGGTATCAAAAATGCCCAGGGCGACCTCACAACTGACTTCTGTCTGTTGATACTGCTGGTGCAGTTTACTCAACCGGGTTAGCTGTGCAAGGTCATAGTCAGGGCCATAATGCTCCAGATAATAGCGCGCATACTCCAGCGCATAGGGTAGTTTAAGTGTCCTGCCAAGATGCTCTGTCAGCGTGCTTTTGCCAGACGATTCGGCGCCCGTAATGACAATCCGCACTAGCGCTTTCCTGCAGCAATAGATTGCAGCCTCTGTGCTTTATGCCACTGAATCCAGCCGTAGATTCCCAACCCGAGAAAAATCGCGTACTGAAACGAGTAGATAGGGGCTTCTTTAATCCAGTAGATATAGATGCCGAGCACGTTAACGATGCACCAGCCCACCCAGTTCTCCATCCGTTTACGGGCCTGCAGAAACTGCGCAAAAAAGCTTAATACCGTGGTCACTGAATCCAGCCATAACAGTGAAGGCTCCGGTATCCAGCTAATCTTTTCAGCCAGTAGAGAGATACCCAGTCCCCACCCGAGGATACAGAGTGCAGCGGCGGCAATCAGAAACAGTTGCTGTTTCTGCGACAACCATTGCGGCACAAACGGTCCCTGTTCCACTGCTGAACCCCGTTTGATCCACACCATCCAGCAGTACAACTGAATAGGAATATAGCAAAGATAGAGAATACCATCAGAGACCAGCTGCCACTCGGTAATCGCCAACCAGGCGGAAATCGATGCCCAGAGGATACCCAGCGGCCAGCCAAGAATATTTTGCCGGGCAATCAGAATCACGCCGAGAATGGCGCTGGTTGTTGCAATAATCTCCAGGGGGGTACTGCCGAATAGTTGCAGCCACTCAATAGTAGCCAGAATATTATTTTCCATATCGGTGTTTCTTATCTCTCGTAGGACAGAAGGTGGCTATGTTAAAAACGGAGCACACTATAGCGCAGGAAGGCGATCAGTAGGACCGTTTGCTTTAATCATTACAGCAAAACGCCTGCACAGTGCAGGCGTTTTGTGTTACTGATGACCTTTTACCCCAGCGCGGGATAATCGGTGTAGCCTTCAGCCCCTAACGCGTGGAACAATTCAAAACGCGGAGGATTCAGTTCGGCGTCCAGTTGCAGTCGTGTTGGCAGATCCGGGTTGGCGATAAATGGAATACCAAACGCGACGGCATCCGCTTTACCTTCTGCGAGCCACTGATTCGCCTGCGCTTTGGTGAACTGCTCATTAGCGACCACCGGGCCATCAAACAGCTGTTTTAAGTACGGCGTCAAACTGTCTTCGCCCACTAGTTCGCGGGTTGAGATAAACGCGATACCCCGTTTACCCAACTCAGTGGCGACATAGCCGAAGGTCTCCCGGGGATTAGAATCACCCATATCGTGGGCATCCATTCGCGGAGAGAGATGCACAGCAACCCGGTCTTTACCCCAGACATCGATACAGGCATCGGTGACTTCCAGCATTAGCCGGGCACGGTTTTCCAGCGAACCACCACATTCATCATCCCGCAGATTGGTCTTATCCTGCAGAAACTGATCCAGCAGATAACCATTAGCGCCATGCACATGCACACCGTCAAAACCAGCCGCTTTGGCATTTTCAGCGCCCTGACGATAAGCTTCAACGACCGATTTAATCTCGCTCAGCGTTAATGCACGGGGTTGTTCATAATCTTTCTTCGGACGCAGCAGGCTTACATGACCCGCCGGACGCACAGCACTGGGAGCAACCGGCCGCTCGCCATCCAGATAAAGCGGATCAGAGATACGTCCGACATGCCATAACTGCAGGTAAATCAGGCCACCCGCCTGATGCACTGCGCTAGTAATCAGCTTCCATCCTTCCACCTGCTCATCCGACCAGATCCCCGGCGTATTGGGATAACCGACACCCATAGGGGTGACGGAGGTCGCTTCCGAAAGAATCAGGCCCGCACTGCTGCGCTGCTGATAATACTCTGCCATCAATGCGTTTGGCACCCGTCCTTCATCGGCACGACAACGGGTTAAGGGCGACATCACGACACGATTTTTAAGTGTCAGATCACCCAGAGTCAGTGGATCAAATAAGGTTGTCATCGGAAATCTATCTCCTACAAAAGCTGTTCGATAAAGATGGGGCTGCGGTAGCTTAAAGTTGTTCATTCAGACGCGCCAGAAACGCCTGAACCACCGCTTCGTTGCGGGTAAAAAAACTCCATTGCCCTACTTTTTTACTACTGATAAAGCCGGCCCGTTGCAGTGTCGCCAGGTGAGCTGATACGGTGGACTGCGACAGACCGGTTTTCTGATCAATCATACCGGCACACACCCCCAGATTCAGTGAATGCTGCTGATCAGCAAAAAAGATGTCTGGTTGTTTCAACCAGTTGAGAATATCCCGGCGCACCGGGTGTGACAGAGCTTTGATCATCTCATCAAGTTCAGCAGTGCTCATCTGATTCCTTGTTACTGTTTTATGATTAACATAATTAGCGACTATATTTATTAATCGCGATAAAACGAAATATATATCGTAAATTTTCGATATACAACCTTCTTGTTACTGAAGATCATCTGACAGTGTCAATTTCCAGGTGATCACCACAAAGACAAGCACCACAATAAAATCGTCCCAATACTACAGATTTGGTTTATCTATTAATGGGTTAAACAACTACAATGGTCTGTATAAAAAAACCTTCTAGTGCTTCAGTACCCTCGAAAAAATAAAATCCAGGATTTACCCTGAGGGTTGTATAGCGGAGACATAGCTTGAAAAAAAAGCCTGTTAGCCTGACAGAAGAGACGCTGCAGGACTTTCTAAATACGATGCCAGCTGTACTCTATGAGTATGTCCTCTTTACAGAAGAGTACAGTGAACTCCTGTATATGAGCCCCACCTCACTGGATATTTTAGGCCACCCTCCCGAGTATTTTACAGCAGACATCCAGCGCTTATGGGCGATAGTGCATCCAGACGATATTGATCAGCTCAGAGCTGAAGACCTGAAATCAAGGAACGGCAAAGACGTTTTTGTTTCACAGGTTCGGGTGATTTTGCCCTCCGGTCAATTAAAATGGGTTCTGATTAACTCCAGACCGACCCTGCGAAAAAAGCACGGAGCGACAATCTGGTGCGGTTATATTACCGATATCAGTGCGCAGAAAAGCGCAGAGCAGGAGGTTGCATTACGGACAGCGCAACTGCTAGAAAGCGAGACCAAACTCAAGCACCTCAATGAGGCTCTGGAGAAGTTAGCTGTGCAGGACGGTATGACCGGCATTGCTAACCGACGCGCCTTCGACAGCCGACTTGAGGATGAATGGAGCCGGTGCCAGCGGGAGAAACACCCCCTCTCACTGATTATGATCGATGTTGATTTCTTTAAGCAATACAATGATCACTACGGCCATTTAGCGGGAGATGACTGTCTTAAAATGATAGCGAAAGCATTATCATGCATAGCAAAACGCGAATCTGATTTTTGCGCCCGCTTCGGCGGCGAAGAGTTTGTACTGCTTCTACCCAATACAACACTGCCAGCAGCTCAGCAAATGGCAGAGGATTGTCGGGAGAAAATATACCAATTGAGTATCGCTCATGAGTCATCGGAAGCCTGCCATGTCATCTCCATCAGTGCCGGCGTCAGCTCAACCCTGGCAAGCCGTGATGAGACCCCACTATCACTGATCGAAACCGCCGACCAGGCGCTTTATCAGGCAAAGATGAATGGCCGGAACCGGGTGGAGATAAGCCATTTTCTTCAGCAATCACCTGAATCATCGCTCTGACAGCGATCATTAGCATTATCTTTCATGGAGGAACATATGAACCCCAAAGAGATCGGCCTGGCTTACAACGGCATCACCCATCTGTGGCAAAGCGATAAGTTCAACCGCACCAATGGTATTGCCCAACATGAGCGGGCGATCGCCTTCACCCAACAGCAGAGAACCGCTTTAGATGTCGGGTGCGGCTGCACCGGAAGGTTCATTGATCTGTTGCTGGAAAAAGGCTTCGCTACTGAAGGGGTGGATATCTCAGATGAGATGATTCGGCTGGCACAACAACGCCATCCGCAGATCCGCTTTCACCATCAGGATATCTGTGAATGGCCGCTGCCACAGCGATATGATTTTATCACCGCCTGGGATAGCATCTGGCACGTTCCCCTTGAGCAGCAGAAAGCCCTGCTGAGCAAACTGTTTAATGGCCTTAACCCCGGCGGCGTATGCATCTTTTCCTGCGGTGGTACCGATGCAGCAGATGAGCATACCGATAACTTTATGGGGCCTGAAGTCTATTACTCCACCTTAGGCATCCAGGGCTTTCTGAACGTAATTGCCGCATCAGGCTGTATCTGCCGACACTTTGAGTTTGACCAACACCCCGAGCTGCACGCTTATTTTATTGTCCAGAAACCTGGAAAGGCTCAAAATGACTGAAAAAGTGCCATATACGCCCTGATTTAGTGCAACTTTAAAGTTTTTTTCGAAAAAAAAACAACTCGCCATACAATAGGTTGAAATACATTTTTCAATAGCGCATTTTATACTTCAATTTTTACATCAAACGATTATTACAGGTAAATAATTCATGAGCACGATTCACTTTGTCGGTGGCGAAAAAGGTGGTGTAGGCAAATCGGTACTGTCGCGCCTGCTATCACAATACTTTCTCGACAACGGAATGCCCTACATCGGTCTGGATGCAGACCAGTCACACCCAACGCTGAGTCGTTACTACCTGGATTACACCCGACCTATCAATCTGGATCATTTTGAAAGCATCGACCAGATCATGGAGCTGGCGTTAGAGGAAGATTGCAACATCCTGATCGACCTGCCCGCCCAAAGCGAGCGTTTCCTCGACCGCTGGATTGAGGAAAACGGCGTGATCGAAATGTGTGAAGAGACCGGTATTGATCTGGCCTATTGGTATGCCGTCGACAGTGGTCCCGATTCAGTTAATCTGCTGAGCAACTTTCTTGATAAATACAATGAACAATTCACCATTCTGGTCGCTAAGAATCAGGGCCGTGGCAGTGATTTCTCTAATATCGAAGCGCTACCGCAGCTAAAGGAAACAGACCGGGAAAGTATGCCGGTCTATCAGTTCTATATTCCCGCCCTGCACACCCCAACCATGCAGAAAATTGAAAAGCTTGGACTGAGTTTTTGGGCAGCGGCAAACCTGAAAGACAGCGAAGTTGAGCACCTGGGCATTATGGAAAGACAGCGGAGTAAAGTCTGGGTGAACAAGGTACATCAAACGGTAGGCATTCTGTTCAGTTACCTATAACCCTCTTCTGCCGGGCCAGCATAGCTCTATTTCTGGCCCGGTTTCTCCCGCGTTAACCTTCCAGCCTATTTTTCAGCCGCAAATAGATAACCGATCTGCTAAACTCGCGCCTATTAAAACGTTAAGGCACAGGTCATGAGTTTCGCATCATTTGGTTTACACCCCGCTCTGCTGCAAGCCATCGAAGAAAAAGGCTACCACCAGCCCACCCCGATTCAACGGGAAGCGATTCCGGCTATTTTAAACCATCAGGATGTGATGGCGGGGGCGCAGACCGGCACCGGGAAAACCGCCGCGTTTGCCCTGCCCATTCTTCACACTTTAGGTGAAATGAACGCTCCTGCCCCGGTGGTTAAAGCGCTGATTCTCACGCCGACCCGGGAACTTGCACAACAAGTGGGACAAAGCTTCAGGCACTATGGCCAGTATCTCGCTCTGCACACCGTAATAGCCTATGGTGGGGTCAGCATTAACCCTCAGCTGGATGCCATCGAACAGGGCGTTGATATACTGGTGGCGACGCCGGGACGGTTGATTGACCTGCTTTCCCGTGAGGCGATCGACCTGAGTCAGTTGGCGTTCTTCGTACTGGATGAAGCCGACCGGATGCTGGATATGGGTTTCATTGATGATATCAAACGGATTCTGCGCTCAGTACCGGATAGCCGCCAGACGCTGCTGTTTTCCGCTACCTTTGACGATGCGATATTCAAACTCAGCCAACAACTGCTGAACAATCCGTTACTGATCGAAGTTGATGAGCGAAATGCGGCTGCCAGTCAGGTCAAACAGATCGCCTACGAGGTGGATAAACAGCGTAAACGTGAGATCACCTCCTACCTTATCGGCGCCAATAACTGGCAACAGGTACTGGTTTTTACCCGGACGAAACAAGGCGCTGATGACCTTGCCAAAGAGATGTGTAAGGACGGTTTAAAAACCGAAGCGATACATGGGGACAAATCTCAGGGTGCCCGTGAAAGAGCGCTCGAAGGCTTTAAAAACGGCACAATCAGGGTTCTGGTTGCCACCGATGTTGCATCCCGGGGTCTGGATATTCAGCAACTTAAATATGTGATCAACTATGAACTGCCGCATAACGCTGAAGATTATATTCACCGTATTGGCCGTACTGGCCGGGCGGGTGAAACCGGTTTGGCCATCACCCTGCTGAGCGCCGATGAGAAGTGGTTGCTTGATGAAGTTCATAAAATTCTCGACACCCCACTGATGCAGCAGTGGCTACCCGGATATGAACCGAATCTGGATCAGGATTTCTCCCAGACGAAGAAGAAAGGTAATAGCCGGGGTGGTCAGAATCGCAATGGCCGCGGCAAACCTTCAGGGCGCTCACGGCGTCGATAAGGAGTATAACGTTGCAAGATATTTTAGATGAGATCGTCGCCACGGTCGGCGCGAGTGAAGACCGGGGTAAGGTGGCAGATTATATTCCGCAACTAGCTTGTGTCGATCCCAACCAGTTCGCAATTACCGTGGCGCTGGCGGACGGACGGGTGTTCAGTGCGGGTCACAGTGAGCGGCTGTTCTCGATACAGAGTATATCCAAAGTATTTACCCTGACGATTGCACTGGGCAAACTCGGTGATGCGGTATGGTCGCGGGTTGGCCGTGAACCCTCAGGCGATCCGTTTAACTCCATCGTCCAGCTGGAACATGAACAGGGCAAACCGAGAAACCCCTTCATCAATGCCGGTGCAATTGCTATCGCCGATGCCATCCTGATGGGCCACCAGCCGAAAGAGACACTGGCTGAAATTCTACAGTTTGTACGCTTCATCGCCGATGATGACAGCATCAGTATCGATGATAAAGTGGCACAGTCAGAACTCATTACCGGTGACCGGAACGCCTCTCTGGCTCACTTTATGGCGTCATTTGGACGGATGCAAAACCCGGTTGATTGCGTATTAGGGACCTATTTTCACCACTGTTCTATCGCCATGAACAGCCAACAGCTGGCCAAATCAGGACTTTTTCTGGTCGACGATGGCCGCAATCCTGTGACCGGAAAACGGGTAGTTTCGGCACTGCGTGCCCGACGGATTAACTCGCTGATGCTGATGTGTGGCCACTATGACGGTTCTGGAGAATTCGCCTTCAGGGTCGGCCTGCCGGGTAAAAGTGGTGTCGGCGGTGGAATTCTGGCCATCGCACCGGGTAAGGCGTCAATCGCGGTATGGTCACCTGGTCTCGATGAAGTGGGCAACAGCAAGCTGGGCACCGAAGCACTGGAAAAGCTGGTACAGCATACCGGCTGGTCTATTTTTGGCTGATGAGTTAACCGATTACATAAGGATTTTAGTGTGGAAAACCAAGGGTCAGTAGCCATCGCATTGTGCAACCCCAAAAGCCCCTCCAATGTGGGGGCCGTGATGCGTGCAGCCGGGTGCTATGGCGCATCGGCAATCTACTACAGCGGCACTCGCTTTGAGCGCGCGGCTAAGTATCATATGGACACCCGCGACATCAATAAACAGATCCCATTAACCGCGGTCGAGTCATTTGCTGAACTGGTGGGTAAGCATGGAAAACTGATCTGTGTCGAACTGGCGGAAGGCGCGATTCCCCTGCCCGAGTTCAGCCACCCGGAAGATGCCCTGTACATTTTTGGCCCGGAAGATGGCTCGATTGATCAGTCGATAGTTGATCTGGCGGATGCGGTTGTTTACGTGCCTACGGTCGGCTGTATGAATCTGGCCGCTACCGTGAATGTATTACTCTACGACCGGATGGCTAAGCAGAACCGTCAGATAGATCATGGGGAGTTAATTAAACAGAGCCGGGATGTGAACAACCGACTGGTGTTTAAAAACTAAACTTTATTGGCTCGGGGTTACCGGGTTACTCTCCAGCAACGCTGGCCTCAACCCGGTTACGGCCATTATGCTTAGCCTTATACAAGGCCCTGTCGGCACGTTCGATCAGATCGTTGCGGGTTTCATCGGCTGCCAGTTCAGCCACACCGAATGACAGGGTTACGTTGCCATAAACCTCATCTGAGTTTGCCCTTTTCAAACGACTTTTTGAGATGCTAAGCCTCAGCTGATCAGCAACAATAAGGCCATTTTTAAGCGGCGTGTGCGGCAGAATAATGGCGAACTCTTCACCACCAAAACGACAAACAAAGTCTCTGCCTTTAATCGAATTCTTCAACTGTTTGGCCACAAACTGCAGCACTTTATCGCCCACCAGATGACCATAATCATCGTTAAACTGTTTAAAAGAGTCGATATCACACAACAGCAGGCTGAGAGGCTCATTGTGCTCCACCGACTTATCGATCAGACTCGCCAAAGCCAGATCAAAAGCACGACGGTTGGAGACCCCGGTCAGAGGGTCAACATGGGACTCCTCGCGAACCTCATCGATCGCTTTATGTATCTCACGTACCTCTTTCAGCACTTCGGCAAGCTGACAACCCAACTTCTGTTGAGATACGGCAACCTGCCGGGTATCTTTAATCGCATCCCTGACCGCAACCAGCGTCAGTTCAGAATCGGCATCACTACACACTAGGTCAGCCAGCGAGTTTAGTCTGTCAGAATATCCCAACAAATCACCACTGGCTGATCCGCATTCGTTTACCACACCAGAAACAATTCCCTGAAGTTCTGCGCGTATCAGTTCCAGGGCTTCCTCATCCTGAACATAAAACCTGCGATACAGCGCCCATAAATCCTCATTCATATCATCACTATCAGAGGATAATATCGTCTTGAATTCGGTATTCAGAGAGCGGCTTCTGCCATCAATCAGATCATACGCAAGACGATAATTGATTGGTGAGCTTGGCAGACGATGTTCACCCAGGATAGACAGCGCCAGCCTGAGATTAGCGGCGGCCTTTTCATAGGTGTCATCGGAATAGGGATTAGGTTTATTTTTACCCATGTGCTATATACTTCTTTTGCTGGTTACAGCTAGGACTATACGACAAAACACGTCAATATCAGATAACTTAAGGCACGTTTTCCTGTTTTTTTTGACCACATCAGGCGATACGACTCACGTTACGAACAGTACACGCTGAAAAAAACGGTGTATATAACTTATTATCAGCACAAACATCTCACAGAAAAATCGTCCCCAGGCCCGCTGAAAACATCACCACCAACCAGGGTTTCAACTTCCAGAATACCAAAGCCATATAAGCCAGTAGCGCAAATGCAAACTCCGCAGGTCGGTGAATACTACTGGTCCAGACCGGATCGTAGAGTGCAGCCAGCAGAATACCCACTACGGCAGCATTCAAACCAGCAAGCGCCGAGCGTGTCTGACGATTGCCACGAAGGCTTTGCCAAAAGGGTAATGCGGCAAAAACCAACAGGAATGAGGGTAAAAATATCGCCAATAGACACACCACCGCCCCCGTTATGCCGGAAGGTTCCTGTTGCATCGACGCCCCTAGAAAAGCGCTGAAAGTAAACAATGGCCCGGGAACGGCCTGAGTCACACCATAACCTGCCAGAAAAGCATCCGGGGTAACCAGGCCAGTGGCAACAGTTTCTGTTTGCAACAGCGGCAGCACTACATGTCCCCCACCAAATACCAGCGAACCGGTACGGTAAAAGCTATCAATCAGGGTTAATAGCTGACTTGGAAATAGCTGCTGCAGCAACGGCAACCCCAGCAGTAACAGGATAAAAACCACCAGCCACAAAATTCCGGCTCGACGACTGATGCCGATGATTAAGTAATCGCCAGATACTCTACTGTCCGGGCGGATAAGCACCAGCCCCGCCATAGCGGCAACCAGCATCACCCCAATCTGACTCACCACAGTGCTGCTAATCACCACCACACAGGCGGAAAACAGCATCAGCGTGATTTTCACCGTGCCCTGACACAGGTTACCCGCCATCCCCCAGACCGCCTGTGCTACCACGGCCAGAGCTACCAGCTTCAACCCGGCTAGCAAGCCGTCAGGAATGGCTTCGCCAAATACCTGATAGCCAAACGCCAGCAGCACTAAACCTATCGCTGAAGGCAGAGTAAAACCCATCCAGGCGACGATTGCACCTGCATATCCCGCGCGGGACAAACCAATCGCCAGCCCCACCTGGCTGCTCGCAGGACCCGGTAAAAACTGGCAGAGGGCAACCAGATCAGCGTAAGCCTGCTCGGACAGCCAGCGCTGTCGCACCACGAACTCCTCGCGAAAATAGCCGAGATGGGCGACCGGCCCACCGAAAGAGGTCAGCCCCAGCCGCAGAAAGGTGATAAAAACCGGCCACAGAGAATCAGCTTTATTCATAGATACTTTTAACCGCAACAATACCGCTAAGGTCGCCGGCTACCCCTGATAGATCATGACAATACCAACCAGAATTGTGACAGCGGCAAGAACCCTCTGCTGCCAGGCAGTTCGTTCACGAAAGAAAATGATTGAGATAAGCGATGCCAGGATGATCCCGGCATTGGAATACGCCACCACCACCGCCGATGGCATCTGTTTCATCGCGAATACCACCAGCGCGTAGGCCAGACCGATACAAACCCCCCCCGCCAGCAGCGCTAATGGAGAGATGCAACGCTCTGGTCGCCAGCCAGTCGTTTGGCGATAAAGCAACAATGTCAGCGCCAGCCAGGAGGCGAGATACCCCACAGAGATAAAACCAATAATGGCGCCAAAGCTCTGCAGACTTGCAACCGCAGCTTTATCACTCAGCGAATAGACACTGGTCCCCAGCATTGCCACCATCGCCCAGGGCAGTGCCCGTTTATCAGAGGGAGAGCCAGAACTAAACGCCAGAATTAACAACCCGGCCACACTGACAATAATACCGCCCCAGGCCCAGACGCCTAGCGTCTCTCCAAGAAACAACACACTCCAGATGGCGATCAACAGCGGAGAGCTTCTCACCAGCGGATAGACCAGCGGTACCGGAGCATGATGATAGGCCTGTCGCAGCCCCATAAAGTAGACCACGTTGGCGGATGCTGAGATCAGCAGCAACAAGGCAAACGAGAGTGACCAGTCAACCTGCGTCACCAGTGACCAGAACCCCCAGGGAGCAAATATTACCAGATGCACCAGCAACACCCACCATAAAGGGAACGCGCTGGCAGACTGATAGCGGGCGATCAGGTTCCAGGTGACATGCATCATAACCGACAGGACGACGGCAATTTCCGGATCAAGTGTCATTATCTGTCTCAACACCCCTTTCTATCTCAAACAGCATTCCATCCCGGGCGATATACACCCCTTCAGGTAGTGTAGCGGCGGAATGCTCCAGCCAGCAATCCAACCGATGGCTTATATGAGTGAGCCAGAGACGGCTTGCCCCGCTTTGTCGCCACAGATCGAATGCGGCATTCAGATCATTATGGTTGCGGGGCATCGATTCCCGGGGAGGCTCGCTGCAATCCAGCACCAGATCATCCACCGGATAACGCTGCAGATAACTCAGAGTGTCGGGCGGCAACCCAGCCGTATCGGTAAGATACGCCATACAATAACAATCATTGCTGATCAGATAGCCAAAGGTTTCTCTGGAGTGGATCAGCGGCAGCGCAACGACCCTGAAGCCGGGCCACTCGACCGAATCAAAGGCCTTAAACGGGGGTTGAAACTCAAACACGCCGGGATGTTTATACAGATCATCCGCGCCTAAAGGGTCATCGGGACGGAATACCGGTATCGACCTCTGCTGTTCTGACCAGCGCAGATGAAACAATCCCTGCACATGGTCCATATGAAAATGGGTCAGCAGAATCCGCTTTACTGAGTCAAAACTAAAGCGTTCAGCCAGATCGGTCAGCCCGGCATCAACCAGTGTTACCCCTTCATCCGTATGAATCGCCAGAGAGGCCCCTCTGCGCCGCTTACTCGGATCAGACTGAGCCGCCTTACAGGCACTACAGTCGCAACCCCAAACCGGTACACCCGCCGCATTACCACTGCCGAGAAACTCAATTTTCAGCATCGCAACAGGTCCCGACATACTGCATGACAATGTCATAGAAGCGATCCACCGCGGTCGCCAGATCGCCGTTATTAGCTAACTCGACTGCACGGCCATACAGGTTGAGTTCAAACTTCAGGTTGCGAGCGATGCGGGCATCGATCTCAGACGCATGTTCCCGGCCCCGATTCAGCAGCCGCTCTCTGAGGTTATCCGGATCAACCATAATCAGTATCGGTATCAGGCGTTCACCAAAATGGCTGATCGCCTCTTCGAGATGGGCACGGGAGCCATTCACCACAACCGAATGACCACTGTTGAGCCAGCTATCAATCTCAGTGCCGATGGCGTAGCAGCAATTATTCGCCTGCCACTCCATACTGAACAATCCGAATTGCGAACGCTGCTGAAACTCACTGACACTCAGTTCAACATGGTTCTCGCCTCCCGCTTTCCAGCACCGGGTGATATAGCGGTGAGCAAACAGCACCGCGTGGTCACCCCCCAGCCGGTCACGTAAACCATTGATCAGTGAATCCTTACCGCTGCCCGACGGACCGGTGACATAGAATAGATATGACATAGTGTCAGAACGCCCGTTGGCCATCTTTCCACACATGGCGGATATGGGGGTGATCATGGGTGGCCTCACACCAGACCAGATCCGCTCTCAACCCCGGAGCAATCCGGCCACGATCGCTTAAGCCTACAGATCTCGCCGGGTTACAGCTCACCAGCGTGATCGCTTTAGCCAGGTCATACTGATTGCTCTCATCGCTGGCAAGTTTAAATGCGGCATCCAGCAGGCTGGCGGGATAGTAATCACTGGAGAGAATATCCAGTAACCCCTCTGATGCCAGTGTATGAGCAGCAATATTCCCAGAGTGTGAGCCACCGCGCACGACATTGGGCGCCCCCATCAGCACCGCCATCCCCTGCCCGTGAGCTGCACGGGCGGCTTCATAGGTGGTGGGAAATTCAGCAATAACCATGTTAAAACTGACCGACTCAGCAACATGATCACGGGTAGCATCATCATGACTGGCCAGAGGAATCCCCCGTTCATCGCAGATAGCACAGATATCGCGCCGATACTGATCGCTATAAAGCCTGCTGGCTTCGGTCTGGCGTTTAATAAAGACTTCCATCTCGGTATCAGAGAGTTTGTACTTACCCTGATAGTACTGCCGATATTTTTCCAGACTGGCAAACTGACGCTGCCCCGGGGTGTGATCCATCACCGACACCAGCTGCGGCGGATACCGCTCTGACAGCTGCTTAAAGTTACCCAGGGTATCTTCATGACTGACTTCACAGCGCAGATGCAACAGGTGATCAGAACGGGTCAAGCCACGGCTGCGACTTTCGCTCAGCGCGTCCGCCATACGGGTCAGGTTTTTCAGCCGTTCACTGCCTTCGATAACATCCCCCACTGAGATCGCATCAAACACCGTGGTAATGCCAGCACTGATCATCTGTGCATCATGCACCTTAAAAGCGGACAGCCCCGGCCAGGCAACACCGGGACGCGGCGTAAAGTGCTTTTCCATGTTATCGGTGTGCAGTTCCACCATCCCCGGCACCAGATACCCCCCGGCACAATCGACAGCACCGGGCAGCGTTACCGAGCCCTGATCAATCGACTCGATCAGTCCATCACGCAGCGTAACAGACCCCTGGATCACTTCATTTTCCAGCACGATATGTGCGTTGGTAAGAATCATGCTGAAACCCCTTCATTCGTGTGCAAACCATCTGCTTTGCGGGCAGGATTTACATGGAAAATCTGATCCGCCACCGCGTCGCGTACCTCAGCATCGTGGAAGATACCCACCACAGCCGTTCCACGGTTACGGGCCTGACGGATAAGATCCACCACCACAGCAGCATTACGCTGATCCAGCGATGCGGTGGGTTCATCCAGCAGCAGAATCGGGTAATCAACAATAAAACCCCGGGCGATATTCACCCGTTGCTGCTCGCCACCGGAAAACGTGCCCGGAGGCAGTGACCAGAGTCGTTCCGGAATATGCAGCTGTTCCAGCAGTTCAGCCGCTTTGGCGTGGGCCGTGGCAACGTTTACGCCCCGCTCCCGCAGTGGCTGAGCCACCACATCCAGGGTGGCCACCCGGGGAATCACCCGCAGAAACTGGCTGACGTAACCGATGGTTTCCCGGCGAATCTCCAGCAGAGTCTGACTGGCCGCACCAGTTATAGCGGTCATCTCACCACGATGGCGCACCGCTATTGAGCCACTGGTTGGCAGGTAGTTAGCGTACAGTGAACGCAACAGGGTACTTTTACCGGAGCCACTTTCACCAAACAGCACGGTGCACTCGCCCTGTTTAGCGATAAAATCGATACCATCAAAAACCGGCAGTTTAATACCGCCCTGATTGTGCAGGGTGAACACCTTGGTTAACCCCTGCACCTCTATCATCGTTTGCATAATTTTATTCCCGGGGTTATGAGGTCAGTACGGAGGACACCAGCAACTGGGTATAAGCGTGCTGAGGGTCGTCAAGCACCTGATCGGTGAGACCGGTTTCAACCACCCGTCCGTGACGCATCACAATCAGTCGCTGCGCCAGCAAACGGGCCACCGCCAGATCATGGGTGACAATCACCACCGCCAGGTTCATCTCAGTCACCAGTTGCCGCAGCAGATCCAGAAGCCGCGCCTGAACCGACACATCCAGTCCACCGGTTGGTTCATCCATAAACACCAGACGGGGATGGGTGACCAGATTACGGGCGATCTGCAACCGCTGCTGCATCCCTCCGGAGTAAGTGGTTGGCTTATCGTCGATGCGGGCGATATCCAGCTCCACATCACTCATCCAGCTCTGCGCGGTATCCCGCAGATTGCCGTAATGACGCTGACCGGTCGCCATCAGTCGCTCACCAATATTAGCCCCCGCAGACACCCCCATACGTAAACCATCACGGGGATGCTGATGCACAATACCCCACTCGGTGCGCTGTAGCTGGCGCTGGCGTGATTCACTCAGGCCATAGAGATTGACCCACTCTGCAGCGCGGGTAAGGTAATGAATATCTCCCTGGTCTGGTGCCAACCGGGCGGACAGACAGCTAAGCAGGGTCGATTTACCGGAGCCGGATTCGCCGACAATTCCCAGCACTTCTCCGGGATAAAGATCGAAACTAACCTCCTCACAGCCTTTGCCCGCGGCATAGAGTTTGGTGAGGTTATCGACCTGTAAAATAGGTTCACGGTTCATACTGTCACCTCCAGATTTTCCATCCGCTCACGACAGTAGTCGGTGTCTGAACAGATAAACTCATGGGTTCCCTGATCATCCATAATCACCTCATCAAGGAAACTCTCAGCAGAGCCACAGATAGCACAGCACTGCTCCCACTTCTGCACCTCAAACGGATGGTCTTCAAAATCGAGACTCTTAACATCGGTGTAGGGTGGGATCGCATAGATCCGTTTCTCCCGCCCGGCACCAAACAGCTGTAGCGCCGGTGAGTTATCCATTTTAGGGTTATCAAATTTAGGGATCGGTGAGGGGTCCATCACGTAGCGACCGTTAACCAGCACCGGATACGCGTAAGCCGTAGCGATATGACCAAACTGCGCAATATCCTCATAAAGTTTGATATGCATCACGCCGTAATCCTCCAGCGCATGCATCTTGCGGGTTTCAACCTCACTAGGTTCAATAAACCGCAGCGGCTCAGGAATCGGCACCTGATAGACCAGCACCTGCCCCGCCTGAAGTGGCTTTTCCGGAATCCGGTGACGGGTCTGAATCAGCGTCGCCTCTTCCGTTCTCTCGGTGGTTTTCACCCCGGTAAGATCGCGAAAAAAGGCCCGAATACTCACCGCATTGGTGGTGTCGTCAGCGCCCTGGTCGATCACTTTGAGGCAATCCGTCTGGCCAATCACCGCCGCTGTTACCTGCATACCACCGGTACCCCAGCCATAGGGCATTGGCATCTCGCGGCCACCAAATGGCACCTGATAACCGGGAATAGCCACCGCTTTCAACAGTGCACGCCGGATCATCCGTTTGGTCTGCTCATCCAGATAAGCGAAGTTATAGCCTTCCCGAATAGTCTGTGGATTCATCAGTTCGTTTCCTTAGCAGAATCACTCTGCTCAGCAGCCCGTATACGACGCAACAGCTCCAGTTCTGACTGGAAATCAACGTAGTGAGGCAGTTTCAGGTGAGAGACAAAACCAGCGGCTTCGACGTTATCGCAGTGGGACAGAACAAACTCCTCCTGCTGCGCCGGAGAGACCACCTCTTCGTCATAGTCAGCGGCTTGCAGTGAACGGTCCACCAGCGCCATCGCCATCGCTTTACGCTCACACTGACCAAAGCCCACGCCATAACCCCGGGTAAATTTCACCTCACCATCACGATGGCGGGTAAAACCGTTGACCATCTCGCACTCGGTCACCTGTACAGCGCCGATCTCGATTTCAAAGCCCAGCTCTTCAGGCACGATAGACACCTCAACCTCGCCGATGCGGATCTCTCCGGCAAAGGGATGGTTGCGGCCATAACCCCGCTGGGTGGAGTATCCCAGTGCCAGCAAAAAGCCTTCATCGCCCTGAACCAGTGACTGTAAGCGGGCACTGCGATCCGCCGGATAGGTGATCGGGTCGCGGGTAATATCGGTGGGCTGGTGCTGATGATCCATCTCGCTGGCCATCAGCTTTTCCCGTTCCAGAATCTCCAGCACTTTGGATACCGATTCAGGCACCGCCGTCAGGTTTTCAGCTTCGTCTGAGGGATCACTGAATTCACCCTCGGCCATCAGGCTGAAATCCAGCAGGCGGTGGGTGTAATCAAAGGTTGGCCCCAGTACCTGTCCACCGGGCAGGTCTTTATAGGTCGCAGAGATCCGCCGCTCGATCTGCATCGCTTCTGTATTGATCGGCTCACAGATGCCAAAACGGTTCAGTGTGGTCTTATAGGCGCGCAACAGGAAGATCGCTTCCACCAGGTCGCCAGCGGACTGTTTGATCGCCAACGCGGCCAGTTCAGGGTCATAAACAGCCCCCTCGGTCATCACCCGGGCAACCGCCAGCGGCAGCTGTTGTTCAACCTGCTTAACCGAAAGTTCCGCTTCGCGGGTATCACCGCGACGGACTTTCGCCAGTAGTTCATGGGCGGCGCTAATCGCCTTTTCGCCCCCTTTTACGGCTACGTACATCAGTTCACCTCCACAACGGTAGTTCGGGGAATGGCGATCACTGCATCACCCCCCAGCAGCACGATGTCCAACCCCAGCGGGAATGGATCGGGCCGCTCGGTCAGATAGCGGGTCAACTCAGCCGGTAGAGAGTCCACCGATATGCTGCGCTGACCCGGGATGCCCGGTCCCTGCAGGGTTAACTGAGTTGCCCCCGGCAGCGCTATATCAGACAACTGCGCTACCTGAACCAGCAGCGTGCAGCCCCGGTCAGGGTATTCAGCCGACCCCAGTTTAAGCTGCGACAGCGCTGGCAGCTGATCGGCCCGGCAGAGCACGAAGTCTGCTTCGCTGACATCCCGGGTTAGACGACAACCGGTGTGAAAACTAAGATTCTTCGACACGCTATCGTTATCAAACGATTCGGCTAACCAGATCCGGGTAGTCGAATCCAGCAGCGCTAAGCAGGTTGAAAAGGCCGCCGGACAAAGCGTCTCCAGTGTGTCCGTCTGATCCAGTTGTTCAATAACACCCGGTTCGCTCATCACCTTTAGCAGCGAGCGGAATACCTGCTGTGCATCGGTGACAGCGTCTTTAAAACCGACCTGTAGTGCGATACTGTTCATCGGTTAGTCCTCCCCTCTTACCAGGGTAAAGAAATCAACTTTGGTCGCGGCGGTCGCCTGCTGTTTCTGCTGCTGGGTATTCAGCATCAGCTGATTCAACGGTTCAATAATCATGTCGGTTAATGGCTGATGGAAATCCGCCAGTTGCAACATCGCATCCAGCTGCGCCGCCCGCAGCGCATGGGGCTTATTACGCCCGGCAACATAGCTAAACCCCAGCGAATCGCCCTGGCTACGAACGACACAACGGGTTACCGTCATATCACCCATATTGAATGCATCGCCCTTACCGCCCATCCGCGCACGCACCTGGGTCAGGCCTATTTCTGGCTCACGAATCAGCTCAAACTGCATATCGCTGACCACCGGGTCAGATAGCTTAAGCAGGGATTCGGTTGGCGCTTTCGCCAATACAGAGATCCAGCGCTGACGCTGTTCAGTACTAGTATTCATGGTGTTGGTTCCACTCGGTATTCAAAGTAATCGCTGCGGCTTCGGGCGATGGAATATTCGCGCAGTGCCCCGGACTGCCTACAATAGTTGCGGGTATGCACCTCCATTACCGGAACGCCCCGACTGATGGCTAACTGATTGCATTCGTCAAAAGTCGGCATCCGCGCCCTTAAACGGGTGGTTCCCCGCTGCAACTCAAGATCAAAGTTCTGCAACAGATAAGTGTGCAGCGACCCCTCACTAAAGTTATTCAGGGCATCATCAGGCAGATCAAACAGATAGTGGCGGATAAGACAGACAGGGTCTGATCCGATAAAACGACGGGTCTGCAACTCAATCACCCGGGGCGTTTCGGCTAAGGCCAGCCGCTCAGCAAGCGCCTCAGGTAACTGCACCACCCGGCACCCGGCCACCTCGGTTTCCAGGCCCAGTCCGATCTGGCTCAGGTTATGGGAGAACGCCGCCCGGTCATGCAGGGCATAATCGATCGGTTTCTGCACCACCCGGCAGCCCAGTCCCTGATGACGTCGCACCAGTCCATCCTGTACCAGTTCATCGATCGCCCGCCGGACCGTATGCCGGTTCACATCGAAACGGTCAGCCAGCTGGTTTTCCGGAGGCAACAAGTCGCCTGGGGTATATTGAGCGCCAATCTCATCTCTAAGTTGTGTCGCAATTTTGCGGTAAATAGCCATTTGTCTATACAAGTTCCGAAAGCTAAAAAAATAATCAGATAAAGGCTTTGCGTAACCGCTGGGACAGCAAGTCGGTCAGGGTCACACAGATAACAATAACGATCATCACCGCGCAGGTTTGCTGAAACTGGAAACCACGAATGCTCTCCCAGAGAATGACACCAACGCCACCCGCACCCACCATGCCGACCACCGTGGCCGAGCGCACATTGGATTCAAAACGGTACAGAGAATAGGAGATCCACAGCGGCAAAACCTGTGGAATAACACCGTAGAGAATCTCTTCAAGAATATTGGCACCTGTCGCTCTAACCCCCTCTACAGGGCGAGGATCGATCGCCTCAACCGCCTCTGAAAACAATTTTGCCAGTACACCGGTAGTATGAATGAACAGAGCGAGCACCCCGGCAAATGGCCCCAGGCCAACCGCCACAACAAACAACATGGCAAACACCATCTCATTGATGGCACGAGAAGCATCCATCAATCGACGCACTGGCTGATAGATCCATACTGGCATCAGGTTTTCAGAGCTGAGTATGCCGAAGGGAATAGACAGCAGAATTGAAAGAGCAGTCCCCCAGAGCGCGATATGAATCGTGATCACCATCTCTTCGAGGTAGAATTTAATGTCACTAAAATCAGGAGGAAAAAAGTCCGCAGCGAACTCCGCCATATTGCCCGCATCACGGATCAATACCATTGGGTTCATCTCTGCGCCTTGCCAGCCCCACCCCAACATTGCGAATAACACACCCCAGCTCAGCGCCGCCATCCAGTTAAATGGCTTGCTGACTATGGCATCATTATTCAGGTATGAATCTGTAGTCATTGTCTGGTTCCATTAAAAAAGCAGGTAACCAGCAACGCTTATACAAGCGCTGCCAGTTGTCGGATCAATTAAAGCGCCGCAGCCTGAAGGGCCGCCATACGACGGTTCAGCACCGCCAGTTGCTCATCAATCTCGTTGATTTTTTCTGCTTTCTCAGTGTCAGACAGACCAGAGTTGTTGATCATCTTCGCGCGGTTTTTGAACAGTGCCAGCTGACGGATAGGCAGCAGCTGATCATCGCTGGACGCTTTAAACGGAGCCCATTGCAGGTCCTTCAGAATATCCAGTTCTTTAGTATCATTGGTTTTTCCGTAAGACATAAAGAAGTCATAGATCTTGCCTTTGTCGGCTTCAGCCAGATTCTTACGCCATACGATAGGGTCAGACGGTATTAGCGGAGACTTCCAGATCACCTTCACTTTATCGACCATTTCCGGATGAGTAACGGCAATACGTGCAAGGTTTTCAGTGTTGTTAGTGGCAACATCAACCTGACCGTTGGCAACCGCCATAAAGTTAGCTTCATGGCTGGCATTGGTAACACGCTTAAATGCTTTTTTGGCATCAACACCGTTCTTGGCAAATACGTAATAGCTAGGCACCAGGAAACCAGAGGTTGAGTTTGGATCACCGTTACCGAACGCCAGCTCATTGCTGTGACTGAGAACATCTTCAACGCTGTTCAGCTTGTCATTGTTTGCAGACGCCAGCAGCACACTCCAGTAACCCGGATTACCGGTGACATCAACGGTCTGAGCAAAGATCTCGCCGCCAGCGCGATCTACGGCTTCCATTGCAGATTTATTGCCGTACCAGGCAACATCTACTTTATTGAAGCGCATCGCCTGGATTATGCCGGCATAGTCAGAAGCAAAAAACGGCTTAACTTCCATATTCAGTTTTTTAGACATATCTGCCAGAAACGGAACCCAGATAGTTTTCAGGTTTTGAGACGTTTCAGTGGAGATGATGCCAAAATTCAGCGTCTTTAACTCTTCAGCCTGAGCTGCACTGACGCCAGTCAGTGCCGCAGTGATCGCCAGGCCAGCAGCCAGCTTCGAAAACACTTGCTTAAGTTTCATGGGGTTTAGCTCCGGGGTTTTAGTTCAGGTTTTAAACAGGGTTCAGTTCACGATTTAAGTCGAACTCAGAGTGTTGTTGAGGCAATTCATTTGCCTCAGAGCCTTGCGTTCCTTCGGGTATATAGGTGCCGTACAGATCAGTTAGCAGAGCGGAATCCAGAGTTTCGATAGGACCATCGAAATAGATCTCACCCTCTTTCAGGGCGATTGCACGACTGCAGTATTTCTGTGCGTATTCAACCTGATGCAGGGTTACCACCACGGTGATGCCCATCTCCTGGTTGATGCGTTGCAGGGTCTCCATCACCTGGCGGGATGATTCCGGGTCCAGTGACGCAATCGGCTCATCGGCCAGAATCACTTCCGCCTCCTGCATCAGCGCTCGGGCTATCGCCACCCGCTGCTGCTGGCCGCCAGACAGATCAGACGCCCGCTTCAGGGCATGCTGCCGCAGCCCTACCAATTCAAGCGCTTGCAGAGCTTTAAGTTTTTCTTCCCTGGTAAACCAGCCCAACAAACTGCGATAGGTAGGGATCCGGCTCAGAGCACCAATCAGAACATTGGTTTGCACACTGAGGCGGTTAACGAGATTGAACTGCTGAAACACGTTCCCGATGCGGGCACGGGTTGTCCGCAGTTCTTTTGCCGGGCGACCATTTTGCTGAACTTTCCGCCCCAGAACCTCAACCTGCGATGCAGTATTGCGATTAGCAAATGTAAGTCCCGACAGATGACGCATCAGCGTTGATTTACCCGAACCGGAAGATCCGATCAGGGCAACCATCTCACCTTTTTGCACCTCAATCGAAACCCCTTTAAGAACAGGAACCCGGTTGAAGCTTTTCTGTAAATCCGAAATTTTAATAGCAGGCATGCAATTCAATCCTCTATCTGATTGCATGCAAGCTTAAGCGGGTTTTATGACAGCGAAGTTATCTAGACATGTTAGTTTTTTTACAGTTTTGTGTAATACGTTCGATGGCTGATGCAGATGCTATTTCTGATACTTAGCCAGAAACGCTTCACCGGACAGCGTGCGAAAATCCTCCATCCGCTGACTTAACAATGCATCATCCCAGTCCCACCAGCACAACCTGTTAAAGCCTTTGATCACCTCGTCGCTAAAGCGTTTTCGAATCGGCTTGGCGGCTACTCCTGCGACGATGGTGTAATCCTCAACATCTTTGGAGACCACGGCTCCTGCAGCGATCACCGCACCATTGCCCACAGTGACACCGGCCAGAATCACCGCCCCATGGCCGATCCAGACATCGTTACCGATCTTCACTGGCTGATCACGACGCCACTGAAAAAAAGACTCATCGTCGTCACCTAAACCATACATAGAACTACGATAGGTAAAGTGATGCATCGCCGCTTTTTCGACTGGATGGTTGCCCGGATTCAGCCGGGTATGGGAGGCAATCGAGCAGAACTTACCGATCGTTGTATTGATGATGTCGGAGTCATTTCCAACGTAGGCGTAATCGTCCAGACGTGAACTCATCAGCTTGCAACGCTCACCAACCTCATTAAAGCGTCCAAACTCAACATCCATAACCTGAGCATCAGCCGCGAGGGTGGGCTGTTCAGATAACCGTTTCATAGTCGCTCTCACTCCATAGGATAAATGGGTGAGAGCGTAAGGATTATTGATGAAATAAATATGACAGTTGAGCGACACAGATGATCAGCGCAGACCAACAGGCGGTTTTTAAACAGAGTGTTGATTAACCGTCAGGTCAGCCTCTAAAAGAAAAGGCTGATATACCAAGTATCAGCCTTTTTATCGTTGAGCAATGAGGTCGCCCGCTCAGTGCTCGATAACCTCCATGACCGCCTCACCCAGTTCCAGCATAGTGGCACTGCCACCCATATCCCGGGTCAGTGCTTTACCCTCAGCTAAGACGCTGGCCATCGCCTGTATCAGGGTGTCGTGCATCTGCTCAAAGCCCAGATGCTGCATCATCATCGCACCGGCCCAGATGGT
>NZ_CAKZLP010000020.1 GCF_937127095.1 uncultured Amphritea sp. | reverse complement strand
CTTGACATGGTAGAGGTCGGCGGTTCGAATCCGCCTAGTCCTACCACTACACCCCACGTAGTTATTCGGCTTCAGCAACATATCGCTGACTTTATAAATAACTCGGGACAAAGTTTGGACAAAGTTGGGACAAAACCAGCTTTGGATATTTTTGTCAGTCATTCCCTTGTTTTCCTCTGCTAATCTCAAAGTTTGTTCTTGCGAACTCCCCGAAGCGTTTTCTAGCAGCACTATCGTAGGCTAAAGCAGCTTGCTCTTCGCTGGAATAAGACCCAAGGTTATATGACTCCCCTGCAAGCTGAATAGTAGCTCTCCAAGGCTTAGAGCAGCCCTCATCATATTTAACACCTTTATAGATGCTATATCCTTTAGTTGTTTTTCGATTCGCTTGGTTTTGCGAATTAGTGCAGGTCCGCAGGTTCTCAATGCGATTATCATCTTTGGTGCCGTTAATGTGGTCGATATCGTATTCCCCTATATCTCCGTGATGCCAGATGTAGATAACTCTGTGCTCAAGGTAAAGAACGCCATCGATCGATATTCGGCGATAACCAGATGAATGCAATTTCCCTGCTCGATTGCCGCCCCGTGCTTTGCTATTAAAGGTTGATCGCCAATACAAGCGGCCATCTTTGTAATCAAATAAGTAGCAAACCCAGTCCTTGGTTAGCTTGCTTTTTTCCGGCGCCGCCGAGTACTCTTTGCTTCTATCGGGGTTGCTGGCAAGGTACGTTGATAGTGATAAGTCATCCATCAGAACTGCCCGCCCAGCTTCGCAATCGGTAATTCTTCTATATCAATCTCAATTTCTTCTATTTTATGTCCGGACTGATAGTGCCTGGTCATTTCTATATCGCTGTGTGCCATCGCGTTCATCACCTTTGTCTGATCTGCTTCATCTTCATAGAGAAATGATCCGGTTGATCTTACTTCGTGAATGCCGGGGCGCATCGTTGGTGGTAGGTGGTTAAATAGTCCTGTGGCGTCACGAACCTTGGTAAAGTCTTCAGACAGCATGTCAGGCAGCACTTGGTAAAAGTGGTTTTTCACATCGCCCATGATTCTACGCTCTGGTTTCTTTGATATCAGGTATGGGCAGCGCTTATGCTTCATTGAGCGTTCACGGCATCGGGCGACTACCGCTCTCAGTTCTGGCCACCTTTCAAAGTTCCAGATCAGTCTCTTCAGTTTTCCCTGCGCCGCTGCCTTGCTGATAACCTTCCAAAGCTGCTCGCCATTGGTGTGCTCATCAAAACGTAGTGAGCATATATCTGACCGGCGCATGAACGTCAGCAGGGCGATGGCCATGGCGTCTTGAATGTAATCCAGCCCGAGATCTGGTGCCTTTTTGTATATGGTCCAGTACGCCTCCAGCGATAGCCGAGCGCGTTTTTTGTGAGCCGCTGGGCGCATCATCAAGATATTGAACGGGTGCGGCTGCAGGTTGGATGTTACTTCCTCCGCTATCAGGTGGTTACAGAACCGGTTGAGCTCTGGCTTTTTATTACGCTGCGCAGCGCCTGTCAGCGAATCCCACCACGGGCGGATATGCTTTAAACTGAGAATAAATACCGGTGTCCCGCCGAACTGTTTTGCAAACTGCCGGATCGCTGCGCGGTTGCGTCTAACCCATGAGGATTTATTAGCCAGCCCCGGGTCCATCGCCTCGCGGTGCTCGATGTATTTTTCAGCCCAATACGGCAGGGCGCTTTCTGGCGATTCAGTCTGTGGCTTTTGCTCACGCACCTGGTTGGCTTCAATGGCAAAGGCATTGGCTTCTTGCACCGTTGCAGCTTCGAAGTTCTGAAAAGAACCATCTGGCCACCGGTACCGCCACCGACCTTCACGCTTCCGGTTGTCCGGATAGAGGTTGTCGATTAACGGCACACTGTTGAAGTATCGTTGCTTTGCCATGTCTTTAGTCTCAGCCTACCGCTGCCAGCAGCGGGTTTCTATTTTGTTTTTCTGGTTGCCAGGGGTCTTTATTGAACAGGGCATCATCTGCTATCCACACTTTACCGCAAACGATAGTGCCGCGGAGCTTACCAGCGGCAACGTCCCGCTCCAGTTCTTCATCTGAAGGGCCTTCGCGCTCGAAATATCGGCGCCGGAATGTTTCTGGTTCAAGTAGTTTTGCCATCACTCACCACCTTGCATCTTCAGAAATACAATCATCAGCGCCATAAGCTCTTTACCTTCATCGTGGTACTGATGCCATGTATCGCAGATAACGCTATCACCATCAAATGCTATGAAGTGTCCGGCCTTGATCATCTTTGTTAGTATTGGCCAAGCTTCTTCAGGAGAAGAGCAGAAGTTCATTTGCTCCCAAGCCTCGCACTGTTCTCCCCGATCATCGGTTTTGGCAGCCCATATCGTGTTCGGGTATTTCTCATGATATTCTTTTGTAAATCCACAAAGGCCATCTTCTATCTCGGTTTTAACCAGATAGCCGAGCGCAAAAGCAACAAGGTTGTTTATCTCAAAATCGCTCATATGTTCGTAGCTAATATGTTCGCAGTTCATCACTCACCACCTATATTTATTAATAACACTGCGATGACCGGGACCTTCGGCCCGGTATCATTATTGTTATTTGGCGCTAATATCCGCCCCGTTCTTCTGAAAGGTATTCAGTCAGCAAGTGGTAAGCTTCAGCAAAAACCTTCTTTCTATCGCAACTCTGAACTTGAAATATCTGCTTGCCTTGCTCACCAATTCTTGTGTCTTTTTTATCTCTTATAACAAGAACCCAATCAGCAACAGAGTTGTGCCCAAGCTCCAAAGACAGGCATCCTTGATTTTCGTACATCTCAAAAAAATCATGTTCCATTCTTCACTCCCGCGCCAAATAACAAGGCGCTCAAATTGGACCAGCGCTGTGGCGCTGGCCGTTAGCTTTCGGTTATGCGCCTACGCTGAACGGGCGCGACTTATGTTCAACCGGCTCAGTTGCTCCAAGGGCTATCGCCATATTCTCAGCAGTCTGCCGTATTGTTGAATTCGACGTATAGGCGTAGTCGTAGTGAAACGAGCAATAGCAGAAAGGGTCGCTCTTGCCATCCTGGTGCTGAATCATTACGTGCTTATCACCCATAAAGTCGCTCTCAACCCATACTTTTCTCTCAAACACCTTAATGGCTTTTGCTTTCATTACTGGCTCCATTCTGTACCTCCTGCGCATAACAAGTAATTCAATCGGAACGCCTGCGGCGTCCGCTTAATAGGTCGTTATGAAACCGCCCCAAACAGCATCATCGATGCGCCTGCTATAACCGCTCCCGAGCCAATGATTAGCGCTATGACGACGGAAGCTTTTGCCCAGCTTCGACCGTGTCGTCGCGGCATGACCACAATGGCGTAGAACGCTGCGATGATTATTGCTATACCGATCAGTAGGGTGGTCATTTTGATGGCTCCTGTGGCTTCACAATGTAAACTTCTTTAACCCATGACTGGCCGCTGATCACCATGCTGGTTATGAAGTAATGGTTCTTTTTCCGGTTGTAGATGACCTCTTCACCATCGCTATCATCAGTAACGCCTGGGCGGATTATCTCGTTTGCTTTAGCGGTGATGATTCCCTCTTTTGTGTGAAGGATTAAATGATCATCCTGTTGGATCTGCCCGGCGCTAATCACTTTTTCAAAGCGGGTTATGTTAAGATTAAGACTGCTGTTTTCTAACGTTGTTTCGCAGTACTTCAGTAGCTCACATGCGTCACAGCCTGGTACATCGCACGGGCCTTCGAGATAAGTGCAACAGCGCAGCAGGGCTTCAGCTAAACTCTCATTTCTGCTTTCAAGCTCAGCGATGCGGGCGGCTTGCTGATTGATGTATTCACGCACCGGCTCTGCGCCGTTACATGGGCCTTTAT